>VBNZ01000177.1:616-8910 GCA_005877675.1 Gammaproteobacteria bacterium | reverse complement strand
CAGCGCGTGAGGAGATCAAAAGCCGTGGGCTCAAGCTGCTCGATCTGGTGCAACTCGCCGGACTCGAAGCGCGCTATCCGAATCAGCTGTCGGGTGGGCAGCGCCAGCGCGTCGCGCTCGCGCGTGCGCTCGCGATCGAGCCACGCGTACTGCTGCTCGACGAACCGTTTGGCGCACTCGACGCGAAGGTGCGCAAGGAATTGCGCGTGTGGCTGCGCCAGCTGCACGACGAGACCGGCTACACCACGATCTTCGTGACGCACGATCAGGAGGAGGCGCTCGAACTCGCCGATCGCGTCGTCGTGATGAACCAGGGCCGCATCGAGCAGGTCGACACGCCGGAGGCGATCGTGCAGCGCCCTGCCACCAAGTTCGTAGCCGAATTCATCGAGCGCGACGAGGCGCCGCCGCCAGTGCCGCCACCCGCGAACGTGCGGTCGTTCGCGCGGCGCAGTTAAGAGCTGACGCTGCGCGTTGATAAGTTCCGCCACCGGCGCGCGGCTACAATGTGGGCGACCGCAATCAAGACTTACGCATGACCTTCCCGCATCTGCTGCTTGCCCTTGCCGTTATCGTCGTTTGGGGCACCAACTTCGTCATCATCAAGCTCGGCCTCGGCGAGTTGCCGCCACTGCTGTTTGCCACTTTGCGCTTCGCTTTCTCGTGCCTGCCCTGGCTCTTCTTCGTTCGTCGTCCGCCCGCGGCCTGGGGACTGATGATTGCGAACGGTCTCTTTCTGGGTTTCGGCATGTTCGGCGTGCTGTTTATTGCAATGCGTGCGGACATCACGCCGGGTGTCGCCTCGCTCGTGGTGCAGACGCAGGCGTTCTTCACTATCGGTCTGTCGATGCTGCTGCTGGGCGAACGCGTGCGGGCGTTCCAGCTTGTCGGCCTGGCGTTCTGCGTTGCGGGCCTGGCATTGTTCTTTGTGCACGTCGATGCGAACACGACGCTGCGCGGCCTGCTGCTGACGCTCGGCTGCGGTCTGTCGTGGGCGATAGCCAACCTCGTGGCCAAGCGCGCGGCAACCTCGAGCGAGGCATATATCCGCGCCCGCTCGCTCGCAGATTCGCGCCCTGCCGGCCAGGCACAGTCGTTCAGCATGCTCGGTTTCATGATCTGGTCCAGCCTGTTTGCCGTGCCGCCGCTGCTCGCAGCGAGCTTCGGCGCGGCGTTGTCGCACGCGAGCGCATTCGGCTGGGCGGCGTCGGTGTGGCAGGGCGTCGCCAATACGTTGTTTGGCTTCGGCGCCTGGAACTGGCTGCTCGCGCGCTATCCGGCCGCAACCGTATCGCCGCTGTCGCTGCTCATACCGGTGGTCGGCATGGCCAGTGCGGCGCTCGCGTTCGCCGAGCCGCTGCCGGCGTGGAAGCTCGAAGCGGGCGGGTTGATACTGTTCGGTCTGGTGACGATCACGCTGTGGCCGCGTCTGCGTACCTTTTTTGTCAGGTAGTTTGCCCTGGCGCGGTCGTCTTTGCTGCAGTGTCGGGAGCGGCACAGTCCAAAATTTGGCCGTCTGGACGCCCAAATAACTTTCTGTTATGTTGCGGAGCACAATGCCGGGAAAGTCGTGAAAGACCTGCTGTCCGCCCATCGTTGCTGTTGTCGTCGAGACGCGCGCCGTTTCTCGCGTTTTTGTTCGACCGCAACTCATCAAGGCAGACAGCCATGACCCTCACGCAACTTCGCTACCTCGTCGCGATTTCCGATTCCGGCCTCAACATCACGCAGGCTGCCGAGCAGGTTCACGCCACTCAGCCGGGACTGTCCAAGCAGCTCAAGCAGCTCGAAGACGAGCTCGGCTTCCAATTGTTCTCGCGCAAGGGCAAGAGCCTCGCCGCGATCACGCCCGCCGGGCAGCAGGTGATCGATCGCGCGCGCATCATTCTCGCAGAGGCGCGCAACATCCGCGCACTCGCGGCGAACCTGCGCGGCGACGACAAGGGCGAGCTGTCGATCACGACCACGCACACGCAGGCGCGCTTTGTGCTGCCGAGCGCGATCGCGCAGCTCAAGCAGCGCTATCCCGCGGTCAACGTGCACCTGAAGGCGCACGGCGATGCGCAGGTGATGGGGCTGTTCGAACGCGGCCAAGCCGATCTTGCGATCATCTCCACCACCGGCACGCCGCCGGGCGACGGTCTTGCCGTGCCGCTGTTCCGCTGGCGCCGCGCGGTGATCGTGCCGCAGGGGCATGCGCTCGCTTCGCTCAAGCGCGCGTTGAAACTTGCCGATCTCGACGGCCAGCCGCTGGTGAGCTACGAATCATCGCTGCGGCCGGAGTCCTCGCTGCGCCGCGCGTTCGCCGCTGCAGGCGTGGTGCCGCGTTTCTCCTGCACTTCGCGCGATGCCGATCTGATCAAGACTTACGTGCGCGCCGGACTGGGCATCGGCATCCTCGCCGAGATGGCGCTCAGCGCCGACGACGAACGCGATCTGCGCGTGATCGACGGCGGTGTGTTGTTCCCCGAATGCACGACTTGGCTGGTGCTGCGCCGCGACCGTGTACTGCGTGCCTACACCGCGACCCTGGCCGAATTGATCGCACCACAACTCGATCCGCGCGATCTGCAGCGCGCGCTTGCCGGCGAAGAACCCGCTGCATGGCCCACGCCGCCGCTGTGGAGCGAGATCGAAAAGAAGGCGAAGCGGGCAGCGCGGGCGGCGTAGCGTGCGTTGCCGTTTTACCTAACACGACTTTCGGCGGATGCCTCAGCGCGGGAGCTGCCGCGGTGGGGTCGCTACTTGCGTCATCAGAACGGTAAGGGCATGCTTGCGACGCTCTTCGAGGCAGACCCCACTTAGGAGTTTGTATGAAGTTCACATTGGCCCTGTTGATTCTTGCCCCTAGCATTGGATTTTGGATGCCGACCGCGGGCGCCCAGCCTGCCCGCTCGACCGAAAGCGAGCCCATCCGGGACCATCGTGTAGCAGTACCGCCGAAGGTCGCCGCTTTGCAGATATCGGAATGCATCAAACTTGGCAGTGATGTGGTAGTCGACACCAGTTGTCCCGAGACCACCAGCACGGATTCGACCCTCGGCTCGAGCATCAAGGGCCATTTCAAATGTCGCGGACGAGGGCAGGCAGCCGGCCAGGGCGTCTGTATCGATGAAAACGAAATTCAATAAAAGCGAGAACGGAAAAATGAAACCGACAGCTGCGGTGCTTGTACTTCTTGTTGCGGTGGTTACGCAGAGCGGCCACGCTGGTGAAGGGTCAACGGCGACGAAGATAGATGCAGGGCAGAAAGCGAATTTGAAGGGTCACCAGATATTTATCCCGCCTAAAGTCACGCCGTTAACGCTGGGCGAATGCATCAGGCTCGGAGGCGCCATCACGGTGGACACAAGTTGCCCGGAAACATACAGCACGAATAGTGCTTATGGCGGCAAAATCACGGGAAATTTCAAGTGCCGAGGGCAGGGACAGGACGCGTCCCAGGGCATTTGTGTCAATGAAAGCGGCTGATATTTCCGGGCATCACCGCGAATAGGAGTCCGCGTGCAGCGAGCGCGAATCCCGCAGATATCGCCCGGACGTCAATCATTCAAAATGCAAGCCGCATTCGCGCTTGAGTCCGAAGAAGCGCGTATCTTCCACGCGCATGCCCGCCTGCAACGCATGCGTCGTGTGTACGTCGCCGATCGAGACATAGCCCTGATCCCATAGCGGATGGTAGGGCAGGCCGTGCTGCTTCAGGTACTGCCAGATATCGCGATCGCTCCAGTCGATGATCGGGTGCAGCTTCCAGCGGCCGTCGCGCAATTCGAGCACGTTGGAGTGCTTGCGCGACTCCGACTGCACACGGCGCAGCCCGGCGATCCAAGTGCATGCGCCGAGCTCGGTCAGCGCGCGACGCATCGGTTCGACCTTGCGCAGCTGGTTGTATTCGACGATGCCGTCGAGACCGTTTTCCCACAGTTTGCCGTGACGCGCTTCCATCCAGGCGACGCCGATCTGCGGTCGGTATACTTGTAGATTGAGCGACAGTTGTTCGGTCAGCTGATCGATGAAGCGATAGGTTTCCGGAAACAGATAGCCGGTGTCGATCAGCACGACCGGCACGTCGGCGCGGGCGCGCGTGGCGAGATGCAACAGCGCGGCAGATTGCGCGCCGAAGCTCGACGACAGCACATGTTCGCCCGGCAGCGTCTCGAGCGCCCAGGCAAGGCGCTGGTGCGCATTGCGGCCTTCGAGCCAGCGGTTGAGTTCGGCGAGGGCGCTTTCGTCCTCGGCGGCGGTGACGAGATCGGGGAGGTTCATGACCTTGTCTCTATGTTTCTTACGGTTTCGGGGTGGGTGTTTGTGCGCATCTGATGTCGCTAGCCTTCAAGATCAGGCCGCGAGCGTGGTTTTCAAAATCACTTTTCGCATAACGAAATCACCGAAAGCTTCGTCGGTCTCGCGTTCCTTCGCGTAGCGCGCGAAGAGCCCGTCGAGCGTCGCGAGGATTTCCGCCTCGGCGATGTTTTCGCGATACAGACGGTTGAGCCGTTCGCCGCGCGCGTCGGCGCCGAGCATCAGGTTGTAGCGCCCGGGCGCTTTGCCGATCAGGGCGATTTCGCCGAGATACGGACGCGAGCAGCCGTTCGGGCAGCCCGAGACGCGCAGATGGATCGGCACATCGCGCAGGCCGTGTTTTTCGAGCAGCGTTTCGACTTTGCCGGTGAGCTCGGGCAGATAACGCTCGGCCTCGGCCATCGCGAGCGCGCAGGTCGGCAGCGCGACGCAGGCGAGCGCGCGGAGGCGCACGGGCGTCGCCGTCTGATACAGGTTCAGATGATGCTCGGCGACGATCGCATCGATCTCGGCGCGATCCTCCGCCTCGACACTCGCGATCAGCAGGTTTTGATTCGGCGTCAGGCGAAAACCGAGCTGCGAGTTGCCATCGTGGATCTGCGCAATTTTGCGCAGCGCAGTCAGATGAGTATGTTCGCCTCTATCGGCCACGCGGCCGGCCTCGATGCGCAGCGTGAGATGCCAGCGTCCGTTCTCGCCCTCGACCCAGCCGAAGCGATCGCCATTGTGGTCGAAGTGATACGGTCGCGCCGGACGCAGCGGCGCGCCATAGCGGCGCTCGACTTCGCGTTTGAACCAGTCGAAACCGCGATCGTCGATGGTGTATTTGAGCCGCGCATGCTTGCGATCCGCACGCCCGCCGAAGTCACGTTGCGTCGTGACCACGGCCTCGGCGATCTGCTGCACGCGCTCGGGCGTGACGAAGCCGAGCACATCGGCGAGGCGCGGATAGGTGCCGGGCTCGCCATGCGTCGCGCCGAGTCCGCCGCCGACTGTGACGTTGTAACCGAGCAGCGAGCCTTGCCCCGATCCGGACGGCTCGATGATCGCGATAAAGCCCAGATCGTTGGCGAACACGTCGACGTCGTTGAGTGGTGGCACCGCGAACGCGATCTTGAATTTGCGCGGCAGGTATGTCGCGCTATAGATCGGCTCGACTTCCTCGCCGCTCGACGCGACCTTTTCTTCGTCGAGCCAGATCTCGTAGTAGGCGCGCGTCTTCGGTTTGAGAAATTCCGACAGGCGCGCAGCGTCGTCGTAGATCTGCGCGTGAGCCTGCGATTGCAACGGATTCGCCGCGACCATCACATTGCGATTGACGTCGCCGCAGGCCGCAACCGTGTCGATCAGCGCCGCGTTGATCGCCTGCAGCGTCGACTTCAGTTCGCGCTTGATTACGCCATGAAACTGGAACGCCTGGCGCGTCGTCAGACGCAGCGTGCCATTGGCATAGCGCGTCGCGATTGCGTCGAGCTTGAGCCACTGAGCGGGCGTCACCACGCCGCCCGGCAGGCGCGTGCGTATCATGAAGGAATAGTCGGGTTCGAGCTTCTGCGCGCGGCGCTCCTCGCGCAGATCGCGATCGTCCTGCTGATAGCTGCCATGGAACTTGATCAGCTGCGTATCGTCTTCGGCAATCGCACCGGTGACCGGATTGGCGAGGCTCTCGATCAGGCTGCCGCGCAGGCGGCGGCTCGCGATCTTGATGCGCTCGACGGCGGAAAGCGCTGGCGTGCTCATCAGTAGACGTCCCGGCTGTAGCGGCGTTGCGCGGCGAGGTCGCTCAACGCTTCGCGCGCGTCGTCCTCGCTCTTGCCGCCGTGTTCGATGAAGATGTCGCGCAGTGCTGTTTCGACGTCCGCGGCCATGCGCGTCGCGTCGCCGCAGACGTAGACATGCGCACCGTTCTGGATCCAGTCGTAGAGTTCCTTGCCGCGTCGCCGCAGCGTGTGCTGAACGTATACTTTTTCACTCTGGTCGCGGCTGAAGGCGAGATCGAGCCGATGCAACGTGCCGGCCTTGAGCGCCTGCTGCCATTCGATCTGATACAGGAAATCCGTGCGGAAATGCGGATTGCCGAAGAACAGCCAGTTGCGGCCGCCGGCGCCCGCTGTCATCGAGCGCGTTTCCGCGCGTTCCTGCACGAAGCCGCGAAATGGCGCAACGCCGGTGCCGGGGCCGATCATGATCACGTCGCGCGAAGCGTCCGCCGGCAGACGGAAGCGCTCGTTCGTTTCGATAAAGACCGGCACGCCGGCGTCGTCCGCGAGGTTAGCGAGGTGGTGCGAGGCGGCGCCGACGTGCCGTGTCCCGAAAGCTTCGTAGTCGAGCACGGCAGCCGTGAGATGCGCCTCGTCGCCGACGGCCTTGCGGCTCGACGCGATCGAGTAGAGCCGCGGCGCGAGCGGGCGCAGCGCGGCGACGAACTCTTCCGCCGACCAGGACGCGGGGAATTCGCGCACAAGATCGATCAGCTGATATTCGGCGAGCAGGCGGCGCAGTGCGTCCTTGCCTTCGGGTGTGAGTGCCCGCGCGAGATCGGCATGTTGCGCGCGCTGTGCATGCGCGGCGAGGAATGGCTTGTTGAGTCCGGTGATCTCACGCTTGCGCAGCAGCCACTCGCGCAGACTTGTGGTCTCGTTGTGCAGCGCAATTGCGCTTGCGCCGTCGAACCGCAGTGCCGTGAGCAGGGCATCGACGAGCGCGGGCGGATTGGTCGCCCAAACGCCGAGGGCGTCGCCCGGTTCGTAGGCGAGGTTGGCGCCTTCGAGCGAGAGTTCGATGTGGCGGATATCCTTGCTGCCGTCGCGTGCGCTGATGCGCTGGTTGGCGAGCAGCGCTGCGGTGAAGGGCTTTTCGCGCGTCCACGCCGATACATGTGCGGCGGCTGCGGCGCGTAGCGGCGTCACGGTCGCAAGCGGGGCGGCCGGCGCATCGGATTTGAGCACGTCGCGCGCGTGGTCGAGCGCCTGCTTGCCCCACGGCTCGGCCACCGTGGCGATATCGAGGTCGGCATCGCCGCGCGCGATGAGGCGTGTCGCGCCGAGTTCGGCGAGGCGCGCATCGAGCTTCGCGCCGATCGCGCAAAACTGCGGATAGCTCGAATCGCCCAAGCCCAGCACGGCGAATTTTAGCTGTGGCAGCTTCGGCGCGCGTTTGCCCACGAGGAATTCGACGAAGCCACGTGCGTCGTCGGGCGGGTCGCCATCGCCTTGCGTCGAGATCACGATATAAAGCAGGCGCTCGTGCGCGAGTTCGCGCGTCGGGTAAGCATCGGCGCGCACAAGGCGCACGCCAAGTCCGGCGGCTTCGGATTGCTGCGCGAGCGCTTCTGCCTGGCGCTTGGCATTGCCGGTCTGGCTGCCATAGACGATGGTCAGACGCTGCGCCGCAGCCGGTGCTGCCGCGACCTCGATCGCAGCGACGGCAGCGAATGCGCCCTGCGGCGCGGCCGCGACATTCTGGATCAGCGGTGCGCGGCGCTGCGACGAAGCGACGCCGGCGAAATAACCCGACACCCACAGCAGGGAATCGGAATCGAGCCCCTCCGTTACGCGCGCAAGCAGCGCGAGCTTGTCCTCGGAGAGGGGCGAAAGTGAGCGGGCAGGTTGGGCGGACACGGGGCTGTCATACTTTTTGGACGCAAAGACGTCTGGATGGCGAGCATCCTAGTCCCGCCCCCCGCCGATCAGAACGAACATCTTGTTATGGGCTCATACGCGTTCGTTATCGCCCCACGTGATATGCGCCTATCGGAATAGGCTCCACTGCTCCACAAAACGTGCAAACTTCTGCGAGAACCATGGAACATATGCAAACAACTCTGCGCCATGCGTGCTTAGCGCCCGCCTAACCTTCGTCATGTTGTGATTTAGCCTTCGCTGCGCGTCGCGCTGCGCCAGGAAGGTGTTCACCGATGCAACGTATCGTCGTTATTGGCGGAGGCGCGGCCGGCTCGGCCGTGGTCGGAGAGTTTCTGCGTCGTTGTCGCA
>VBNZ01000177.1:0-542 GCA_005877675.1 Gammaproteobacteria bacterium | reverse complement strand
AGCACCACCTGCTTAATGTGCGCGCTGCCGGTATGGGATTGTTCGCCGACGATATCGGCGCGTTCATCGCTCACGCGCACCGCCAGGGCTTGCCGGTGCGCGGTGGCGATTTCGTGCCGCGTGCATGGTTCGGCGACTACGTCGAGGCCATGCTCGCGCGTGAGATCGAAGCAGCGCGCGGGCGCGGCTGTGCGCTCGAAGTGCTGTCGGTCGAGGCGGTCAGCGTGCGTGGGGACGATGCGTCCGGCTATGTCGTCCTCACCGACGCAGGCGATACGATCGAGGCCGATGGCGTGATCCTCGCAATCGGCGCATTGCCGCCCGAGCCGCTGGCGGTGGTCAGCGCACGGGCGCGCGCGAGCGCGGCTTATGCGGCCGATCCCTGGCATTGGCCGCGACCCGCCGCCGCGCCCGATCGCGTCGTCGTCCTCGGCACAGGGTTGACCGCGGTCGATGTGTTGCAAAGTGCAGCGCGCGAATGGCCCAACGCGCAGGTGACCGCGATATCGCGGCATGGCCGCCTGCCGCAGGCGCACCATCAT
>VBNZ01000106.1:7767-13882 GCA_005877675.1 Gammaproteobacteria bacterium | reverse complement strand
GGCGCCGAATGGCGCGTGCGCGCAAGCGTTGACCTCAAGCGCAGCATCGACGCCCTGCCCGGCGTGCTGGCGAGCGAGCTGGTGCTGGCCAAGCCCGCACCGGCCGCCTGAACCCGCATCCTTCCCGCCACCCGTCGCAATCCCGGGAAAGCGCCCACCTTGCGTTATAATCCGCTCCTTTGCGCGCCCGCGCCTCGCGTTGCGATAGATGAATCCAAACTTTCTCGACTTCGAACAGCCTATCGCCGACCTGGACGCCAAGATCCAGGAGTTGCGTTCGGCCAGCCATGGCCAGGCATTCAACATCGACGACGAAGTCGGCAAGCTCAAGGACAAGCTCAAGCGCAAGACCGCGGACATCTTCAAGAACCTCACGCCTTGGCAGATTGCCCAGGTCGCGCGCCATCCGGCGCGGCCGTATACGCTCGACTATCTGCAGGCGATCTGCGAGGAGTTCACCGAACTCGCGGGCGATCGCGCGTTCGCCGATGACGCGGCGATCGTCGGCGGCCTCGCACGCATCGACGGCCGTGCGCTGGTCGTGATCGGACATCAGAAAGGCCGCGACACCAAGACCAAGATCCGCCGCAACTTCGGCATGCCGCGCCCGGAGGGGTATCGCAAGGCACTGCGGCTGATGAAGCTCGCCGAGCGCTTCAAGCTGCCGATCCTCACCTTCATCGACACCCCCGGCGCGTATCCGGGTGTCGGCGCCGAGGAGCGCGGCCAGTCCGAAGCGATCGCGCGCAATCTGCTCGAAATGGCCGAACTCAAGGTACCGATCATCTGCACCGTGATCGGCGAAGGCGGCTCCGGCGGCGCGCTCGCGATCGGCGTCGGCGACGTGACCAATATGCTGCAGTACTCGACTTACTCGGTGATCTCGCCCGAAGGCTGCGCGTCGATACTGTGGAAGAGTGCCGAGCGCGCGAAGGACGCCGCCGAAGCGCTCAGCCTGACCGCGCCGCGCCTGCTCGAACTCGGCCTGATCGACAAGATGTTGCGCGAACCGCTCGGCGGCGCGCATCGCGATCCGCGCAATATGGCGATCCGCTTGAAAGCCGTGCTGCTTGCGCAGCTCGATGTGTTGCAGGCGATCGATACGCCGGCGTTGCTGCGGCAGCGTTATGAGCGGTTGCGCAAGTATGGCGCGCTGCGCGCGGCGTGAACGAGACGCAGAATCGCAAAGCTACGGCTGCGATTCATCCCAATACCACAGATTCTGCGTCGAACCATCGGGCCGGAATTCCAGCCAATAGCCTTTCTGTTTCGCCGCAACACCGATAGGCCCGATTTGGGTCGGTCGCAGACCATGCGCGAGCGCGATATCGCGCACCTGATCAACCGATAGGCCAGTCGATTTCGCGAACGTGACGGCGATCTTCTTCAAGTCGCGCGAAGCGAACAGCGCATCCCAATCCATCGGCACGACATTGCGTATCGCAAGCAAGTGCAGCTTGGTGAATTGTGAGAGCCACGAAATGTCTGGCAGCTCGACGTCAAGGGCACGCAGATCCAACCGCTTTAATGCAGTTTTGCGAAACGTTACGTCGAATTGCTGCAGCGCGGGCAAGGCTTCACTGAGTTCAAGTTCACGCAACGTCGGGATGCGCTCGATCTCTGAAATGTCGCTCAATTTGCGCAGATGCGCAAGATGGATCGATGCGAGCTTGCCGCACGCCGCCAGCCCTTGCAGTGAAGACAGCTTACCTTTCGCCAACGTCAGTCTGCGCAGCTCACGCAGCTCACCGATCCGCTCGCAGTTTGCGCCATCGTAGCCCTCGATACGCAGCGACTTGAGGTTCGCGCATTGGAATAGCGTCTTCGCATAACGTGGCAGCCAACCATCGAGATTGAGCTCTTCGAGTCGCGCCAGCGTCGAAAAATCAAGTCCCTTCAACGCAGGACCGACCGATAACGAGCGCAACTCATCAAGTTCCGCAAGGCCTGCCGCGGAACCAAACTCACCACTAAAAAGGGCGATCGCCTTGACCTGCGCCTTGTATGGCAATAAGCATCTGAAATCGTCGTAATCGCCGTGATGAAACTCCAGACGATCGAAGCCGCCCGCCGCGATTTCCCGCTCGACGTCTACCGACCAACCACCTCCGACCAGCAGCCGAATATGCTTTCCATCGAGTGTTTTGACGCGACCGGCTGGCATGGGCGGCTTGTGTCTCCGACGAGTGCAGCTTTTGGCGCGATGCTATCGCGCGCGTTGCTCGAACAAATCTGAGCGATTCTTGAAGTATGTACAAATCGTCTCTGTGGTATTTTCGTCGTCGACGGCAGAGCTGATCTCGCCTTCCAGTGCGCCAAACTTTTCGGCATCGGCCTTTGCGCCAGACGGATGCACTGCCCACGCCGAGCGAAATAGAGCCGCCAGCGGATTGAGACCGACGCAGCGCAGCTCGCGCGTCAGCTCATCATGGAAACCGTCGCCGAGATTGTCAATCGCGGTCTCCAACCCTTCATTCTCGATCTGGTCGAGCATCTCGAAGATTGTGTGCGCGGTACGGTAACCAGGCGGTAGCGTCGCAAGTGCAGCCCGATCGTAGTCATACGCTTCAAGCAAATGACCAGGAAGATACTGCAATGCACTGCACATCACCACGTCATCGGGAGCGTTCCAGAATTTGACCGGCACCGTCCCCGGCGGCGCGAGCGGATGAATCCGGTTACGGACGAATTCATTCAACTTCCACAAGCTATCAACGATATCGGCGGGGATGCCCGACGTATCATCTGCTTGCGCAAGCACTTCGGGCGAGGCGCGATTTGCGAGCGCCGCCGCCTCGCGCAAAAATCTGTGAGTCCAGTCGTCCAGCAATCGACCGGAGGAGCTGATTGCCTGCAAAGCAAGCACGCCTTCGGCGTTCATTTGCCCAGCGAATGAACGCACCTGATCACCGCTCTGTTCGACCAATTTCGATAAGTTCAACAGGTGCGCCGGGATGTCGTACCAGTCCCCGCCGACGACTGTACACTTACCGCCTCGCCATTCGATGTCCGGCACAAACCCACGACTTTTGCGCTGGGCCTTCAGAAATGCAGTCGCACCGATTTTGTAAGAGGCGGTCGTTGGGTCTTGCCGCGCAAACTCGAGTGTGCGCGCAATCTCGAACAGGATACCTTCGACGGTACTCGTGCCGGCCATGTTCCGCCCCCTCAAGTTTTACACTCGTTGTGCCTCAAGCGTCCGACGTGCGAGAGGTCGTGTGGCGCGCTGCGCCACCCTCACCTTTCCCCAATCTCGCTGCTCGATAGAGGAGCGATTCTCGTTGCACGCGACTTCGTAATTACGCCGCGCGCGGCTGCCGCATCAGCAATCCGATCAGCGACGCAAGCCGATCGCGCATCTCGCGCCGGTCGACGATCAGATCGAGCGCGCCGTGTTCGACCAAGAACTCCGAACGCTGGAAACCTTCAGGCAGCGTCTCGCGCACGGTCTGCTCGATCACGCGCGGGCCGGCGAAGCCGATCAGCGCCTTCGGTTCGCCGATGTTGATATCGCCGAGCATACCGAGGCTCGCCGACACGCCGCCGGTGGTCGGGTCGGTCAGCACCGAGATGTACGGCACGCCGGCGCCGCGCAGGCGCGCGAGCACGGCCGAGGTCTTCGCCATCTGCATGAGCGAGAACAGGCCTTCCTGCATGCGCGCGCCGCCGGTCGCGGAAAAACACACGAACGGCATGCGATGCTCCAGTGCGTGCTCGCCTGCGAGGGCGAATTTTTCGCCGACGACCGAACCCATCGAACCGCCCATATAGCTGAACTCGAATGCGACCGCGACGAGCGGACGCGATTTGAGCGTGCCCTGCATCGCGATCAGTGCATCCTTCTCGCCGGTCGATTTTTGCGCGGCGGCGATGCGCGCCTTATACGCTTTTGAATCCTTGAACTTGAGCGCGTCGACCGGCTCCAGTGTCGCGAACAGTTCCTGCCCGCTGCCTTCGTCGAGCAACGCCCCGAGGCGTTTGCGCGCGCCGATCGGATGGTGGTGTCCGCATTTTGGACAGACTTCAAGATTGCGTTCGAGCTCGGGCCCGTACAGCACCGCACCGCACCCGGCGCACTTGCCCCACAGACCCTCGGGCACCTTGCCCTTCGCGGTACTGCCTTCGGTGCGAATACGCGAGGGCATCAATTTTTGCAACCAACTCATTTCGTCATCTCCGTTTTCTGTCGGCGCGGCCACATCTGGCGCTCCGGGATCGACGCCTTGCGCCGATGCAATTTCTTCTTCCGGGAAACTCTGAACCGGTCCAGAGTTTCCGCGAGGCGGGATGCCTTGCTCGCGGATCAAACGCGCAGGCGATTGATCCGTCGTAGCCGGGCCCGGGTCTGCGCCGGACTCGACGCGCTCTGACGAGTCCGCGACGGACTTATTCAGGGCATCCCTAATTCGATCACGCGGCATGCGAGCTCGCGTGCGCATCCAGCGCCGCGCGAATCGGTGCGAGAAATGCGTACGCCGCGCGGGTCAATAGGCTTTTCACCAGATGTTCGACCAGAGCGCTGCCGATCACGACCGCATCGGCAAATTGCGCGATCGCTGCGGCGGAAGCCGCGTCCCGCACGCCGAAACCGACGGCGACCGGCACCGGGCTGCGCTGCTTGATCTCGGCCACGCGCGCGCGCACGGGCTCGAGCGCGAAACGGCTCGCGCCGGTGACCCCGGCGAATGAAACATAGTATAAAAATCCACTCGCCTCACTGCACACCTGCGCGAGACGCTCGTCGCTCGTGGTCGGCGCTGCAAGAAAGATGCGGCGCAAGCCGGCGGCGGCGAGCGGCGCGATCGTCGCAGATTCCTCGACCGGACAATCGACCAGCAACACGCCGTCGACACCCGCACGCACCGCTTCGTCAGCGAATTTTTCGTAGCCGTGGATCTCGACCGGATTGAGGTAGCCCATCAGCACGATCGGCGTCGCAGCGTCTTTCTGCCGGAACTCACTGACCCAGCCGAGTATCTGCGCGAGCCTCACGCCTTTCGCCAACGCACGCTCGCTCGAATGCTGGATCACCGGACCGTCGGCCATCGGATCGGAGAACGGCACGCCGAGCTCGATCAGGTCTGCGCCCGCGGCGACGAGCGCGTGCATCAGCGGCACCATCGCCGGAGGCGATGGATCGCCCGCGGTGACGAAGGGGATCAGTCCGGTGCGTCCCGCGGCCTTGAGTTCGGCAAAACGTTGATCGATGCGATTCATTTGCAGTTGTGTAATTTTATGTCTCCCGGCGTCCGGCCAGGTACGTGCGAGCCTGTTCCTGCTCTGCGCCATTCAGTAGCCGCTTGACCAGCACGACCTGCATATCATCCACCGCGCGCGGTGTACGGAAGATCTCATCGCTGGCAACGCCACGCTGACGCATGTTTTCGCCGATCGGACTGAGCTTCATGCCCATTTCCTTGAGGTCGAAGCGCGCTTCGGTCCAGCCGAGATACCAGTGCCAGTCGGTGTAATACAGCCAGCTGCGCTCGTTGAACGCGCGAATATGCGTCGGGTCCTGCCAGGCGCCCCACGACAGGTCATAGGGTACCCCAATGCGCATCGCGCCGCCGGTTTTGAGCAGTTCCAGACAGCGTGTCATGAACGCGGGCAGATCGGGCACATGTTCGAGCACATCCATCGTCGTAATTTCGTCGAACTGACCGGGCTCGAGTCGCACAAGTCCGAAGCGCTTGCCGAAAACGATCTGGCGCAGGCCCGCGGGCGCAGCGAGATTGAGCAGCACATCGGGCTGCCACTTCGGATCGACGTCGATGTTGAGGCGCTCGGGATCGTAAGCCTTGCCGCTGCCGAGATTGATGCGCGTCGGCAGCGGGCGCGACAGCTGCGGCAGCAATTGCGCGAACTCCGCGGCCTGGTCGCGACGCGAGAAAATCTCGAAGCCGCGCTGTGCAAGCGCGTGGCGGCGCGCATCGTCGCGCACGAGCGCGATACAGGTCGGTACGAGCTGATCGTACGGCACCGCGGAGAGCGCCTCGCGCATATCCGCGTCGATCTCGGTATTGGGTTCGCACTCGCTCACCACCGCCTTGCGATTCGCGAGCAAATGCGAGGTGCGCACGATCTCGTGAATCTTGTCCTCGTAAAAATGCACATT
>VBNZ01000106.1:0-7639 GCA_005877675.1 Gammaproteobacteria bacterium | reverse complement strand
GCAATGCGCGTCGCCGCGGGCACGTAGCCGGGCCTGAACAAATACACGTGCGAGTTGCCGGTCTGTTCGCGGATCCGCGCGATATTGCGCGGAGAATAGTCGAGCACCGGATGCCGCTTGAGCAGATCGAGATAATACGGCTGCGCGAACGCACCATTGCGCATCTGCTCGAGATTGACGATCACGCTGTTCGGCGGCAACGGAACATTCGGCGCGATCAGATGCGCACCGAAGACGAAGTTCACACCCTCACCGAGCAGCGGCTGATTCGTCGTAATATCGACCTGCGCACCGAGCGTCGCAAACGCCGCCGCGAACACGTTGATCAGTTCGGCAAATGCCGCGCTGTGCGGGTACTCGGGCGGACGGATGCTGAGGATGCGCACGCGCTCGAACAGGCGCAGAGGCGTCGGCGCGTTCATTACCGTCGATATCGCGTATCGGTTCGTCAATCTGCTGTGCCTGCCGGAAATCGGTCACTGCCTGCTTGCACGCCGCAACCGCGCCGTAATCGTCGACGATGACGACGCCGCCCGGAGATACTTTTGCATACAGCGCAGACAGCCCATCCATCGTCGATTCGTACATATCGCCGTCGAGACGCAGAATCGCAAGCCTTGCAATCGGCGCACCCGGCAACGTGTCCTTGAACCACCCCTTGAGGAAACGGACGCGCTCGTCGAGCAGCCCATAGTGCGCAAAATTTGCCTGTACCTCGTCGAGCGATACCGCGAGCGGCGCGAATGTGTGGTGCTCGTCGCCGGCATCGGCGGGATACAGCGCGGCATTCGGCTCAGGCAGGCCTTCGAACGAATCCGCGCACCACACGACGCGATCGGTCACGCCGTAAGCCGCCAGCACCGCGCGCATCAAGATACACGCACCGCCGCGCCAGATGCCGGTCTCGATGAAATCGCCGGGAACATTTTCCTTCAGCACATACTCGATCGCACCACGCAGATTCTCCATGCGCGCCTTGCCTATCATCGAATGCGCGCGCAGCGGCCAGTCGCGGCCGAGCAGCCGATTGTTGAGATCGAACTTGCCGCCCGTCCACGGATCCTGTGCCGGATCTTCGTAAATCAGGCCAAGCAGGCAGCGCTGCATCAAGTCGACGTAACGTCGACGATTGTCGATGCCGGGATCGGTCAGCGACGCAGCGTCTGCGGGCACGCTCACAGCCCGGGTCTCATAGCACGATGTTCTCGCGCGCGGCGATCGTATGCACGTCCTTGTCGCCGCGTCCGGACAGGTTGACGAGGATCAATTTGTCCTTTGGCATCTCGCGCGCGAGCTTGATGCCCTGCGCGACCGCGTGACTCGATTCGAGCGCGGCAAGGATACCCTCGGTGCGCGCGAGTTCGTGGAACGCGGCGAGCGCCTCGTCGTCGGTCACACCGACGTAGTTCGCGCGGTGCGTGTCCTTGAGCCAGGCATGTTCGGGGCCGACGCCGGGATAATCGAGGCCGGCGGAAATCGAATGCGTTTCGGTGATCTGGCCGTTGTCGTCGCAGATCACGTAGGTGCGATTGCCGTGCAGCACGCCGGGGCGACCTGCAGCGAGCGAGGCGGCGTGACGGCCAGTCTCGATGCCCTCGCCCGCCGCTTCGGCGCCGACGATGGCGACCTCGCGATCGTTGAGAAACGCGTAGAACAGGCCGATCGCGTTGGAGCCGCCGCCGACACAGGCGACCAGCGTGTCCGGCAGGCGGCCGTATTGTTCGAGCATCTGTTCGCGCGCCTCGCGCCCGACGACCGCATTGAAATCGCGCACCATCATCGGATACGGATGCGGCCCCGCAACGGTGCCGATGATGTAGAACGTATCGGCGACGTTGGTGACCCAGTCGCGCATCGCTTCGTTGAGCGCGTCCTTGAGCGTCTTCGATCCCGACGTGACCGGCACGACTTCGGCGCCGAGCAGCTTCATGCGGTATACATTTATCTTTTGCCGCTCGATATCGACCGCGCCCATGTAGACGACGCACTCGAGCCCGAAGCGCGCTGCGACGGTTGCGCTCGCGACGCCGTGCTGGCCCGCGCCGGTCTCGGCAATGATGCGGCGCTTGCCCATGTGCCGCGCGACCAGTGCCTGCCCGATGGTGTTGTTGATCTTGTGCGCGCCGGTGTGATTCAAATCTTCGCGCTTTAATAGGATCTGCGCACCGCCGATCTTCTTCGACAGGCGCTCGGCGTGATAGATCGGACTCGGCCGGCCGACATAGTGCTTGAGGTCGCGATCGAGTTCGGCGAGGAATGCGGGATCCTGACGCAGCCGCGTGTAGGCCGCGGTCAGCTCCGCCAGCGGCTGCATCAGCGTCTCCGCGACGTAGAGACCGCCGTAGTCGCCGAAACGACCGTGTGCATCCGGATATTGCGTGTAATCGATGTTCGACGCAGAGGCTGCGTCGTCGAATTTCTTGACCAACATGTTCTACTCCGATGCTTTGCGCACGGCGGAAACGAAGCTCCGCATCTTGCGCATATCTTTGATACCGGGGGCGGACTCGATGCCGCTCGATACATCGACCGCGAAGGGTCGCGCCACGCGGATCGCCGCGCCGACGTTGCGCGCGGTCAGGCCACCCGCCAACAGGACGGGACGATCGAAGGCGCGCGCCGCCATCGACCAGTCGAAGGTCTTGCCACTGCCGCCTTGTTCGCCTGCCGCATGTCCATCGAGCACGAAACCTCTAGCTTGTCGGTGTGCGCGCATCGCCGCCACCGGATCGCCGCCCTCCGCCATCGCCACGGCCCTGAGGTACGGCACGCCATAGCGTACACAATCCCGCGCGGTTTCGCTGCCGTGGAACTGCAGCAGATCGGGCTGCACCTTGGCCACGGCCTCGGCGATAAAACCGGGCTGATCGTCCATGAACAGCGCCACCAGATCGACGAATGGCGGCAATGCCGCACGGAGCGCGCGCGCGCGCGCGATGCCCGCAAAGCGCTTGCTGCGTTCGGTCAACACGACACCGATCGCATCGACGCCGAGGGCAGCGGCGGCGAGCGCGTCTTCAACACGCGTCATGCCGCAAAACTTGATGCGCACTCTCAGCCTGCTCTTCATCGCACGCTCCGCAGAGTCACTTCTTCCGGCAAGTCGTATTTTGCCGGATAAAGCGGCGCAAGAAATGTCAGTCCCTGTGCTGGCGCAGTCGGCCCGGCCTTGGCTCGGTCGCGGCCGGCAAGCAGTTGCGCGACCCAGGCCGTGGGCTGCTCGCCACGCCCGATCGGCACAAGGCTGCCGACGATATTGCGCACCATGTGGTGCAGAAACGCATTCGCCCGCACCTCGATCACCACGTACTCGTCCACGCGCGCGACGCGAATTTCGTGCACATTGCGCATCGCGGTGCGCGCCTGACAGGCGACCGTGCGGAACGCGCTGAAATCGTGCTCGCCGACCAGGACCTGCGCGGCTTCGTGCATCGCGCCGGCATTGAGCGGTGCACGCTCCCACGTCACATAGCGCGCGTCGAGCGCGGGCCGCACCGCGCGATTGAGGATGGTGTAGCGATAGGACCGCGCCAGCGCACCGAAGCGCGCGTGGAAATCCTCGCTCACCTCTCGCGCCCAGCGCACCGCGACGCTGCCAGGCAGATTGGAATTGGTGCCGAGCGTCCAGCCGCGCTCGCTGCGCTGGGCCGCGCTGTCGAAGTGCGCGACCTGGCAGCGCGCATGCACGCCCGAATCGGTGCGCCCCGCACAGGTCACCTCGACGTGCGCATCGGCCACGCGCGACAACGCATGCTCGAGCGCGGCCTGCACCGACGCACCATGCGTCAGCCGCTGCCAGCCGAGAAAATCCGTGCCGTCGTATTCGATACCGAGCGCAATGCGCAAGACGTGCTGCCTGGTTGCCGTCGAAGGCGACTATTGTAGCCGCGATAACGCAACAGGCCGGGACTTGCCCGGCCTGTGCTACGAGATCGCTCTGATCGGATCAGCGCGACAGGCGCAATTCCTCGAGCAGCTTGCGCGCCTCGTCTTTCTGCGCCGCATTGCCCTCGGCGAGCACTTCGTCGAGCATCGAACGCGCGCCTTCCGGATCGCCCATGTCGAGATAGGCGCGTGCGAGGTCCAGACGCGTGCCGATCGTGTCCTCCGCGGCGGAGAACTCGTGCGCGGACGGGCGCGGCGCCGATACCGTTTCGTAGTCCGGCGTGGGTGCGGGTGCAGAGCGCGCAGGCTCGCGCGGACGTTCCACGCGGGTCGGGGTTTGCTCGTGCGCGTGACCGAGATCGAAGTCGGGCGTGTAGACTTCGGGCTCGTTGGCGACCGGCGCGGGTGCCGGCGCATGCGTCGTGAGATCCTCGAAATCGAAGCGTTGTGTCGCCGCGGCGAGATCCGGCTCGGCGAAGCCAGCATGCACCGGCATGTGCGCCGGTTCGCCCTCGCCGTGCACGTGTCCGGGTTCGGCAAACAGATGATGGTGCGGCGACAAGCCTTCGCCCATTGCACGCACTTCTTCCCATTCGGCCGAATCTTCATGCACATACTCGTGCAGGTTTTCCGCGAGCGTCTCAAAACGCTGCGCGTCGCCCTGCACGTAGTAGTGGCGCAGCAATTCCATCGACGCATCGATGTCGTGCGGATCGTGCGCAAGGCGATCGCGCAGTTCCTGCTCGTGCTGCTCGACCGACGGCTCGGTCGCCGTTTCAAGCAGCGGACCGCTGCCGAACTGCGGACGCACCGATCCTGCGCCTTTCTTCTTGCCCAAGACCTTGGATAGCGCCCACAGGCCGATCAGCAACAGCACGCCGCCGACGCCATACAGCGCATACGGATTGTCGCTGAACAGGTTGGTGTACCAAGGCTGCTCGGGCGCGGGCGGCGGCGGGGCGGCCGGCTTCGGCGCGGGCTTGGCGGCCGCTGGGGCCGGTGTCGCGGCCTGCGGCGGCGCGTTGTCGGGCAGCGGCGTCACTACCGCGCCGGGTGTCGGCGTAGAGCTGCTCGCAGCAGGTGCGGCGGCGGTGGATTCGGCTGGGGCTGGGGCTGGTGCCGGTGCAGCGGCGGTTGTTGCCGGCGTGCCAGCGGCTGTTCCGGTTTTCGCCGGCTCGCTCGGCTTGGGCGCCTCGGCAAGCTTGTCGACCGCGGGCGGCGCCTCGGTCGGCTTTGCAGCCGTTTCCGTCTTGGGAACCGGCACGACGTCCGGAATCTTCGCTACCGGAGCCAGCTCTGGCTTCGCCGGCGTCGCAGGCTTGGCATTCGCCTTGGCCTGCAGGTCCTTGAGCTTGTTCTGCAGGTCGGCGATCTCTGAATCCTTGAGCGAAATCAGGTGCCGGCCCTTGTCGTTGATATCCTCGAGCTGCTTGACGCGCGACTTGAGCTCAGCCGCTTCCTGTTCCTTGGTGGCGAGCGTTTCCTTGGTGCGCGAGAGTTCCGCGCGCGCTTCGGCCGCTTCCTTCGCATTGCCGCTGCCGCCGCCGGGGCGCTCGGCGCCCGACTCGCTGCCGCTGCCGGCTTTGGGCGGTACGAGCGCGAGGTGCTCGGACTTGCCGCTCGGCGGTGTCTTGGTCGTCGGTGCTGGCGTTTCGAACGGCGGCAGACCGCCAGCCTGATTGACCTGGGTCGGCTTGGCCGCTTCGCGCCAAGTTTCGTTCTGTGCGCGGATCGCCGCTGCCGCCGCACGTAACGACCCAGCCGCGGCGACTTCCTCCGCCGACGGGATACGCAACACCGCGCCGGACTTCAGCGTGTTGACGTTGTCGCGATAGAACGCCTTCGGATTGGCCTTGAGCAGAGCCAGCATGACTTGATTGAGATTGCTGCCATCCGCAACGTCGACGCTCGCAGCGATCGCTGACAGCGTCTCGCCCTTCTTGACCGGGCCGTATTCGCCCGCAGCCGTGGACGGCGCGACCGCGCGCGGCGCAGGTACGGGCGCAGGCGCGGGTTTTGGTGGCGGCGGCGCGGCTTCCTTCGTCGCAGGCGCTGGCGCAGGCGCTGCGACCGGCGGCGGCGCAGGCCTGGGTGCGGGCGCCGGGCGTGGTTCGGCAGCGACAGGAGCTGGCGCAGCAGCAGCGGGCTTGACCGTCTTGACCACGGCCGGCGCGACTGGTGGATCGAGCAGCACGGTGTATTCGCGCAACAACTTGCCCTTGGACCAATTGACCTGAATCAGGAAATCGAGGAACGGCTCGCGCACGATCTCCTTGGTCGTCAGCCTGATCACGGTCTGCTTGCCGCTGGTACCGATGGCAAACTCAATCGGCACGCCGACGCGCCCGCGGTTGAGTCCGACGCGCGCGAAATCCTCAGCCGAAGCCAGGTCCACGCGCAGCTCGTTCATCTCGACCGCCGTATCGGCCATCACCGGTATCTCGGCGACCAGTGGCTGATTCAAGCCGGACTTGACCTGGATCGGCCCCAGACCGAGCGCGAAGGCCTGGCCCGTCGCCAGCGCCAGAGCCGTGGCCAAGGAAGATTTCACCAATCCTTTCATGGAGTTCGCCCCAAATTTGCGAAAAAAAGTGCGGACGGCAGCATGGCGCGGCCCCCCAAAAGCCACCCACAACCTAGAATCCGCCTCACTTACGGCTTGTAACTATGAAACGGGATTACGGTTTCCGCAAGACCTAACGCAATATTTCGTCGGTTCGAAGTGCTGTCCCGGTCACAGATAGTTCTGTAACAGCAGCTCCCCGATCTGCACCGCATTAAGTGCGGCGCCCTTGCGGATATTGTCCGAGACGATCCACAGGTCGATACCCTTGGGATGCGAAACATCCTCGCGAATGCGCCCGACGAAGGTTTCGTCCTTGCCCGCAGCATCGCTGACTGGGGTCGGGTAGCCGCCGGCCTTGCGCTCGTCGATCACTTTCAAGCCGGGCGCCGTTTCGAGCAGCGCACGCACTTCGTCCGCCGTCGCCTTCTCGCGCAGCTCGATGTGCACCGCCTCGGAGTGGCCATAGAACACCGGCACACGCACCGCGGTTGGGTTCACTTGTATACTTTTATCCTCGAGAATCTTCTGCGTCTCCCAGACCATTTTCATTTCTTCCTTGGTGTAGCCATTGGCCTGGAATTCGTCGATATGCGGAATCACGTTGAAGGCGATCTGCTTGGAGAATTTCGACGGCGGATATTCCTGGAAATTGAGCAGCGAGGCGGTCTGCCGGGCGAGCTCCTCCGCGCCTGAGCGCCCCGCACCCGAGACGGACTGATACGTCGCCACGTTGATGCGCGCGATGCCCCACTTGCGATGGATCGGCGCAAGCGCGACCAGCATCTGCATGGTCGAGCAGTTCGGATTGGCGATGATGCCGCGGTTGGTGTACTGCGCGATCGCGTGCGGATTGACCTCGCTTACGACCAGCGGGATGTCGTCCTGATAGCGGAACTCCGAGGTGTTGTCGATCACCACCGCGCCCGCCGCCGCCGCGCGCGGCGCATGCGCCTTCGACACGCTACCGCCAGCGGAGAAGAACGCGATATCGACGCCGGCAAAATCGTAATCGGCGAGATTTTTGACCGTAATCGATTTGTTGCCGAATTCGACCTGACCGCCGGCACTGCGCTCGCTCGCGAGCGGCACGAGCTCTGAAATCGGAAATTTGCGCTCGGCCAGAATGGCCAGCAGCGTTTCACCGACGGCGCCAGTGGCGCCGACCATCGCGACCTTGTACTTGTCCTT
>VBNZ01000105.1 GCA_005877675.1 Gammaproteobacteria bacterium | reverse complement strand
GGCCTCTTTCATCCTGCGCCTGTCGGCCGGCATCGAGGCGCGGCTCGAATTCCTGATCAATGCGATGGTCGGCAGCCTGTCGGCGATCATGCAGAGCCAAGCTCTTGCCGCACTGTTCCTGCCGGTGGTAAGCCGCGTCAGCGCGCGCACCGGCGTGCCGCTCAACCGCCTGCTGCTGCCGATGGCGTTCTGCATCCTCGCCGGCACCAATATCACGATGATCTCGAACTCGCCGCTGATCGTGCTCAACGACCTGATCGTCAGCGCGAACCGCAACCTGCCGCCCGGTGCGCAGACGATTGCACCGTTCTCGCTGTTCTCGATCGCGCCGGTCGGCATTCCGCTGCTGCTCGCTGGACTGGGCTACTTCGCGCTGTTCACGCGCCGCCTGTTGCCGGCAGATGCCGAAAGCCAGCACGTCACGCCGGGTCGCACCGAAACCTATTTCGCCGAAACCTATGGCATCGCGGGCGAAGTGTTCGAACTCACGGTCACCGCCGAGAGTCCGCTGGTCGGCATGAGCGTGGCCGAAGCCGAGGCGCTGCGCGGCGCGCCGTTGATCCTCGCGATCAAAAACGGCGATGAAGTGCGTCTTGCGCCGCCGGCCGACACGATGATCTGGGTCGGCACCGTGCTCGGCGCGCTCGGTTCGCGCGACGCTCTGGATAGATTCTGCAATCTCAACCTGCTGCTCGCGCAATCACGCCTGCGCTACTTCCGCGACATGTTCAATCCGACGCGCGCGGGCGTGTGCGAGGCGGTGATTCCGCCGAACTCGGAATTCATCAAGCAGACCGTCGGCGATCTGCACCTGCGCAAGCGCTACGGCATCAGCGTGCTCGCGGTCAACCGCGGCGAGGAAATCTTCCGCGAGGACGTGCGCGCGCTCGCGCTGCGCGCCGGCGATACGCTCGTGCTGCACAGTCTGTGGCGCGATCTGGCACACGCGGCCGAATCGAACAATTTCGTCGTCGTCACCGACTATCCGAAAGAGGAAGGCCGCCCGAGCAAGATCTGGCACGCGACCGCGTTCTTCACCCTTGCCATGGGCCTGGGCCTGTTCACCGACATCAAGCTGTCGATCGCGATGCTGACCGGTGCGGTCGGCATGCTGCTCGCCGGCGTGCTCAAGATGGAAGAGGCCTACGCCGCGATCAACTGGAAGACGATCTTCACTCTCGCCTGCCTGATTCCGCTCGGCTGGGCGATGGACGCCACCGGCGCCGCCGCCTGGATCGCACAGGAAGTGCTGCGCTTCCTCGGCAACTGGCCGCAATGGGGCCTGCAGGCTGTGATCGCCGTGCTCGCGCTGTTCTTCGCGCAGATCGTGTCGAACGTCGGCGCGACGGTGATGATGGTGCCGATGGCGGTCAACATCGCGATCGCCTCGAACGGCAATCCGGCGATCTACGCGCTGATCGTCGCGATTTCGACCTCGAACACCTTCATCATCTCGAGCGCAAATCCGGTGCTGACGCTCATCGCGGGCCCGGGCGGTTATCGCGCGAAGGATTTCTTGCGCGTGGGCCTGCCGCTGACGCTGCTGCTGCTCGTTGTCATGTTGGTAGCCGTCAATCTGACATTCCGCTGAGCAAGCTACTGCGTGGCATCTCGCGCGCCGGTGCTTGGAATGCTCACGTACTGGAAGTACGCTGCGCTTCCTGCGCTCCGGCGACACGCCAGATCCAATCTAGAATAGGGCCTTCGCTCGCTGGTTTGCCAAGCCTCGCTCAATCGCGCAGCTGCACGTCCGCGCCGTCGAGCGCAACGTCGACCCGCATCAGGCTCTCTCCGCGACACGGACCATAAACGCACTCGCCCGTTGCGAGCGTAAAACCGGCGCCGTGCGCGGCGCAGATCAGCAAGCCCTCTTCGATCAGGAACTGCCCCGGTGCCCAGTCGAGCCGGCGCCCGGCATGCGGGCAGACATTGACGTAGGCGCTGACTTCGGTGCCGTGCCGCGTGAGTACGAGCGACTCGTCGATCATGTGCGCCCCGTCACGATCGAAGATCGCCGCAACGCGTTCGATCGCACCGCCGTCGGGTATTTCACTCAGGCCGCATAACGTTTTTCTAACGGGCATCGGAGTATCTAGTCGACTACGTCATTTGACGTTGATTCTCTCCCATTCTGCCACGGAGCGTCGCCATGTTTTACTGGCGCTGGTTCAATCGCCGTCACCACCCGTTCGCGCGCCTTGTCGGCGGCGTGCTCGGTTTGGTGTTGCTGGTCGGCGTGCTTACGCTCGGCTTTTTTGCGCTCGTTGCCTTCGCATTCGTCGGCACGATCGTCGCGCTCACGCGCGCGCTCGCCCGCGCGCATGCGCAGGCGCAGACTCCTGCGGCACACCCGCATGTGCTCGAGGGCGAGTACGTCGTGCTGCAGAATCGCGCAAGTATCAAGCGTTAGTTCGCCGTTTTCGCTGCATCCGAAGCTCGCCTTGCGGGCCGTTTGCCGTGGACGGCCTGCACAGCAACGCTGAGCCAGTCAGTTTCCTGTAACCGGCTCTGCCTCGACCATGACGAGTGGCGCTGCTGCATCGCTGCGCGTTCGGATTAGAATGCGTTGATGAACAATGCTGTTTCCGCGGCCGTGCCGGCGCCGCATCCTCTGCTTTCGCCGCGCTTTCTGGTTCCGCTATCGCTGCTCGGCGTCTACCTGATCTGGGGCTCGACCTATCTCGCCATTCGCGTGGTCGTGACGACGTATCCGCCGTTCACGATGGCGGCCGTGCGCTTCCTGATTGCCGGCGGATTGATGTATGCGCTGCTGCGCTGGCGCGGCATTCCGGCGCCGACGCGGCGCCAATGGCTCAACTGTCTTGTGACCGGATCGCTGCTGCTCGGCGTCGGCAACGGCCTCGTCTGCTTTGCCGAACAGAGCGTCGCGTCGGGATTGACTGCGGTCGCCGTCGCGAGTGTCGCGCTGTTCATGGCCGTATTCGCCGGACTCTACGGGCAGTGGCCGAACCGGCTCGAATGGATCGGGCTTATCGTCGGTTTTGCCGGTGTGGTGGTGCTCAACGTCGGTGGCGAACTGCGCGGCGCGCCGCTCGGTGCCGCCGCGCTGGTGATCGCCGCGATCGGCTGGGCATTCGGCTCGGTCTGGAGCAAGCATCAAGACATGCCGCATCCGGCGATGAGCGCCGCAGCGCAGATGTTGTGCGGCACGTTGCCGCTGGCCGCAGCAGCACTGCTGAGCGGCGAGCATGTCGCGCACATCGACGCGAGCGCGACCTGGGCGCTCGTCTATCTGATCGTCGCAGGGTCGCTGCTCGGTTTCTCCGCCTACATCTACATCTTGCATCACACGCGCCCGGCGCTTGCGTCGAGCTATGCCTACGTCAATCCGCCGGTCGCGGTGCTCGTCGGCATGGTCTTCGGCGGCGAGCACATCACGCGGCTCGACCTCGTCGGCATGTGCGTCGTGCTGATCGGCGTGGTCGCGATCACGCTGGCGAAGACCAAGCGCTGACCCCGCGGCAAGCATCGAAGACCAGCTCGGTCCGGTAACACGCGCGCTGACCGCCGCGAATCCGCCCGATTGCGGCGAGATCTATTCGATCGCCTATCTTCTGCGCGGCGGCGACTGGTACAACCCTTCGTACAAGGTCGAAACCTGCGCGCAGAGTCGCCACTGGGTTCCCGTCGACTGATTGAACGACGGGTCCAGCGGCGCAGCTGCTGCAGATCGGCTACGGCATGACCGGTGCGTGCCATGTCAGCGTCATGCCGAACAGCCACAGCATCAGCAGCACGAGCGGCACATGCACGGCGAGCTGCACGAAGGTGAAGCCGACGATATCGCGCGCCTTCAGTCCGAGCACGCCGAGCAGCGGCAGCATCCAAAAGGGATTGATCAGATTCGGCAGCGCCTCTGCCGCATTGTATACTTGTACCGCCCAACCGAGGTGATAGTGCAGATCGTTCGCGGCCTGCATGACATACGGCGCCTCGATCAGCCACTTGCCGCCGCCCGAAGGCACGAAGAACCCGAGGATCGCCGAGTACGCGCCGATCACCAGCGCGTAGGTATCTGTCGACGCGAGATGCACGAACAGCGTCGATAGTTGCTCCGCCACCGTGTGCCCATCGCTGCCTTTGGCCGTGGTCAGGATCGAGGCGATGCCGCCATACAACGGAAACTGGATCAGCACGCCGGTCGTCGACGGTACCGCACGCGCAACCGCATCGAGAAAGTTGCGCGGGCGCCAGTGCAATAGCAGGCCCGTCATCAGGAACAAGAAGTTATAGGTGTTGAGGCTCGAAATCGCGACGATCGCATTCTTGGTCGCGAACTCGTGCACCAGCCAGCCCGCGGCGAGCACTGCGACGAGCACCGTCAGCAGCGGACTCTTTTCCAGCCACTCGCTTGGACGCGAAGCAGCGATTGCTGGCGCGCTCGCTGCGCTTTGCGCACCGGCGAATTGCGCCGCGGTCTGCGCATGCGCTGCGCCCGGCGCCGACCACCAGGCAATCAACGTCGACACGATAATCAGAATCACGGTGAGCCCGATCGACTGCCACAGAAAGATCGTCTCGGTAAACGGAATCACGCCGGTAATCGCGAGCAGCGGCTTGGGTATGCTCGCAGGATTGGCCTGCAGCTGCGCCGCGGACGAGGACAGGCCCATCGCCCACGTCGCGCCGAGACCTAGATACGCCGCGGCGCCGGCGGCGCGGTAGTCCATTTTGAGATCCTCGCGCCGCGCGAGCGCGCGCACGAGCAGGCCGCCGAAGACGAGGCTGAAGCCCCAGTTGAGCAAGGACGCAAGCATGCTGATCGCCGCGACATAGGCGATCGCACTGCGTCCGGATTTCGGCACGCCGGCGAGCGCATCGATCAGGCGCGCGACCGGCGCCGAGGAGGCGACGACGTAGCCGCCGATTACGACGAAGACCATCTGCATCGTGAACGGAATCAGGCTCCAGAATCCCTCGCCGAATGCGACCGCCGCCGTCTGCGGCGATGCGCCGAACGCGATCGCCGCGAGCGCGACGATCACCACGCCGAGCGCGGCGAAGATGTACGCGTCAGGAAACCAGCGCTCGGCCCAGTCGGACAGGCGCAATGCGGTGCGGGACAGCCAGGATGCTTCTGCTTGTTCGTTCGTCATGGCATTCACCTGTTGAGTTAACGAAGAGTTTTGCTTAGCGCCTCACATCAATGTCGGTAACCCCAATCGTGCTACTTCGAGCGCGCCGGCGCCACGCGGTGTTGTGACCGGAGTCGGTCCGGGATCGAGTGGCGTACCCGCGACGGTGTGTCGGTACATCTGCTCAAGCGCCGCATACGCGAACGGCATGATCGGTACGTAGCGATCGCCGAAGCCCGGCCACGCAAGAAACGCATCGAAGTGCTGCACGTGCGGCACTTCCCAGTAGTGCACGACACGCGCATTCGCGCGCAGCCAGCGCACGTAGGCGTCGGACGAGAACACCGGCGGGATCAAGCCGTCCTCCGCGCCGTGCACGATGAAGATCGGCAGCTCCGTTCGCGGCAGCTGCGCCTGCGTCGCGTGCACGGCGGCGCGCAGCCGTTGCGCAGGCGCGTCGTTGCCGGTCCACAGCCCGCGCAAGCGCAGCAGGCGTGTCCACGCGGGGTCATCCGACATGCCCTCGCGCGGCTCGTGGATCATCACGCCCGCACTGGGCACGATGCCACTCGAATCGCACCACCACAGCGCGCGCTCGGCCGCGCCTGCCGCGCGCGGGCGGCCTTCGCCGTCGAGCATGTGAAAGCGAAATCCAAACGGCATATCGGGTCCGCTCGCGAGATAAGCTGACGCATAGGTAACCCCGAACGCGCGCCACATATCGAACGCCGTCGTGCTCGCGGCACTCGCGAGCGCCGCATCGGTCCAGCCATCGGCATGCAGGCAGTCGAGCGCCTCGGTCGACTGCGCGCGCGTTTCGCCCGCCGCTATCAGGCCGGCGTTGCGCAGCGTCTCGCCGCGGTAGCGCCAGCTCGCGACGGTGTTGCCCGGCAGACGCGTGAGCGGCAGATGATCGAAGCGTGGCGCGAGCAACGCGCACGGCATCAACAGCGCGGCGTCGCTCGCGTAGTCGTAGAGCGGACGCGCACGCGTGCCTGCAGTCGCGTGGGCATTGATGTTCGGCTCGATCGCGACGACGCCGTCGATCAACCCTTGCGCGTCGAGCCCCGCTGCCTGCAGCACCGCCGCACCGCCATTCGACAAGCCGACCGCGAGTATGCGCGTGTTCTCGCGCGTGAATGGCGCATGCTGCGGCAGCGCGCGATCGAGCATCGCAAGCGCGAATTGCGCCGCCTGCAAGACATGCTCGCCCCAATGCGCTTCGGGATTGTCGCCTGAATGCGCATGCCGGGTTGCAATGCCCGCGTCGACATCGACGTTTTCGACGGCGAATTCAAGCTCGGCCTCGCCCGCACGCGCGCGCGTGCCGTCGAGCGCGACGCCACTGCCTTCGGCACAATCGAAATAACCCTGGCCCGCCCCCTTGTCGGTGTAGGCGACCACACAGCCGCGCGGCAAGCCCCAGGCGCCGGTGACCGAGATCGAACCGTAGATGCCGCGCGATCCCGATGACGCGCAGACGATCACGCAGCGCGCGCGCGCATCGAAATTGTCCGGCACTTGCACCAGCACGCGATGTGGCGAGCGTGCGCCGGGCAGCGTCGCGAAGGCCTGATATTCGCGCCCGGGCACGGTCGTGACGCTGCCATAGGCATCGCCGAAGCGGCCAAGCGGGCCGAGATCGGCGATGCCCTTCCATGCCATCTGAATTGCACGCCGACGCAGTTCCGCGGGCGTCGGTGCATCGGCATCGGCGAACGCCGCGGGCGCAGCGCGCAACCCGGCCAGCCCGAGTCCGGCGCTGACCAGATCATCATCGCCGCGGTGTGCGGTTTCGCGGATTTGTCCAATGCGCAATTCGACCGTCATCACTCCGTCCGCATAGCTGCAAACCTGTGAGGATCTCTGCCGCGCGCGACGATAGCACGTGCGCGCAGGGTCGCGCGATGCGAAAATAGCCGGAAGCATTTTTGCAATCTGCCGCGATTGCAAAGATCACAACGGCCACCCTCGGCCGCATTCTCACGAACAGTAACGACAACCCTTTGCTATGAGCACAATCAAGCAGGCCGATTTCGTCCAAAGCATCGCCGACGCACTGCAATACATCAGCTACTACCATCCGGTCGATTACATCAAGAACCTCGCGCGGCGAAGGATGCGATCGGGCAGATCCTGATCAACTCGCGCATGTGCGCCGAGGGCCATCGTCCGATCTGCCAGGACACCGGCATCGTCACGGTGTTCCTGAAAGTCGGCATGAATGTGCGCTGGGACGCGGCGTTGTCGCTCGAGGACATGGTCAACGAAGGCGCGCGTCGCGCCTACAACGATCCGGACAACAAGCTGCGCGCCTCGATCCTCGCCGACCCCGCGGGCAAGCGCATCAACACCAAGGACAACACGCCCGCGGTGATCAACGTCAAGATCGTGCCGGGCGATGCGGTCGATGTGATCGTTGCGGCCAAGGGCGGCGGTTCGGAAGCGAAATCGAAATTCGCAATGCTCAATCCGTCGGATTCGATTGTCGACTGGGTGCTGAAAACCGTACCGACGATGGGCGCGGGCTGGTGCCCGCCGGGCATGCTC
>VBNZ01000104.1:10092-16647 GCA_005877675.1 Gammaproteobacteria bacterium | reverse complement strand
GAACAGCGACCGCACAGCGCGCATCGCTACCAGCCGCCAGCTCAGGTTCGCCGCAGCTGGCAAGAACCCAGTAATATCGAGCCGAGACTCACTGCCTGATTGGCTACAAAAAACGATCTCAGGTCACCGAGTCGATCAGAAGATCTGAACGGACGAAAGTATCTCAAGATCGATGCAAAGGGGAATGTGTTGGCTCGGCATTGAACCTTATGTGCGCACAGTCACCGCAGCAGTCGGCTGCGTGTCCTGATGATACGCATGCAGCACGTCGCTGACCTTGCCGTACATGATGCTGCGGCCGTGTTCGATCCACAGCGCATGCGTGCAGATGCGCCGGATGGCCTCGTCATCGTGCGCAACCAGCACGACTGTCGTGCCGTTATGCATGCGGTCGTGCAATGCGCGACCGGATTTTTCGCGGAACTCGGCGTCGCCGACCGACAGGATTTCGTCGATCAAAAGGATATCCGGCTCAACCTGCATCGCCACTGAAAAACCGAGGCGCGATACCATTCCGGTGGAGTAGGTCGAAATCGGCTCGTCAAAAAAATCGCCCAGCTCGGAGAATTCCAGAATGGCCGGCAAGCACCGTGCGATGGCGCGGTACGAGAGGCCGAACAGCAGGCCGGAAAGGATCGCGTTGTCGCGGCCTGATAGATGCGGCAAAAAGCCGAGGCTGAGGGACAGCAACTGGCAGCTTGCGTTGGCGCGTTCGATACGGCCGCGATCGGGAGACAGGATGCCCGCGATCACGCGCAACAAGGTACTCTTGCCTGCACCGTTGCGGCCGATCACCCCAACGCGGTCGCCACGGTTCAACCGCATACTGACGTTCTCGAGCGCCCAGAAGCGCTTGGACCCCATATGCAACTTGGTCCGGAAGGCGACGCCGATACTTTCGAGTTCGACCAGGGTGGACATCTTCAACTCGCCAGCTTGACGTAGCGCGGGGTGAGTCGCTGGATCAGCAATAGGGCCGCCGCAAACAGCAGCATCGATATCAAAGCGACCCGGCCCAAGGCAATCCAGTCCGGCCATTGCGCGTGAATCAGAATATTGCGCACCGCCTCGATCAATTCGGTCATCGGGTTGGCAGACAGCACCGTGCGCCATGGCGCCGGCACGTCCTGAAGCGAAAACACCACGCCGGACTCTGCTCAATCACGAAGCGCAGATCGGGAATCAGCGGGACTACCGCCGCAACCAGATACGCTACTGCGGATGCGAATATCAGCTCGATCAACAATACCGGCAACAACGCGAGATAGGTCGCGTTCGGCGGATATCCCGTGCACCACAGTACAACCAGTAGTAAGGAAAAAATAAACGCAAACTTGGTCGTATCTGCGAGTATCTGCACGCTCGGAAACACGCTTGCCGACAATTTGACCTGCCGGATCAGCGGTAGGCTCTGCCAGATCGCGAGCCCGCCGTGAGTGACGCTGGACTTGAACCACTGCCACACCGTTAAACCGATCAATAAGAAAGGTAAGAAATCAGGCGCGGTGCTTTTCAGCGCAACAGCGAACACAAAGTAATAGACCCCCATTTGCATGGCGGGGTCGATCAGCCACCATGCAAAGCCCAGATAGGACCGCGAGCGCTCGGCATGCAGCTCGGCGTAGGTGGAAAAGAAAATGAGTTCAAGCATGTGCAAGCGCATCAGTGCTTCCTTGCAATCGCCGCGGCGGCGCGCCAAGCGTGCCCGATCAAGACGCGAGCTCCGGCAGGTTGCGGAAGTGCGCAAGCGCCTGCGGATTGGCCAGCGCGTCGGTGTTCTTCACCGGCCGGCCGTGGATCGCCTCGCGCACCGCAAGTTCGGTGATCTTGCCCGAGATAGTGCGCGGGATATCGGCAACCTGCAGAATTTTCGCCGGCACATGGCGCGGCGTGGTGTTGTCGCGGATCTGCTTCCTGATGCGTTCGCGCAGCGCGTCGTCGAGCGCGTAGCCCTCGCGCAAGCGCACGAACAGGACTACACGCACGTCGTTGTCCCAGTCCTGGCCGACCGCGATCGATTCGAGTACCTCAGGCAGTTGCTCGACCTGACGGTAAATCTCCGCCGTACCGATGCGCACGCCGCCGGGATTGAGCACCGCATCGGAGCGTCCGTAGATCACAATGCCATCGTGCTCGGTCAATAGCGCATGATCGCCGTGGCACCAGACATTCTCCACTTTGGAAAAATACGCGTTTTTATACTTCGCGCCATCGGGATCGTTCCAGAACCCGATCGGCATGCACGGAAATGGCGCCGTGCAGGCGAGCTCGCCCTTCTCTCCACGCAGCGGCTTGCCGTCGTCGTCGAGCACTTCGACCTTGAGGCCAAGACCGCGGCATTGCAGCTCGCCGCGATACACCGGCAGCAGCGGATTGCCGAGCGCGAAGCACGAAATGATGTCGGTGCCGCCCGAAATCGAGGCGAGCAACACGCGCTCTTTCACGTCGCGGTAGACATATTCGAAACTCTCATCCGCCAGCGGCGAGCCGGTCGAAAGGACGGTCTTGAGCGTGAGCAATTTGTGCGTCTCGCGCGGCTTGATGCCGGCCTTCTCGCACGATGCGATCCATTTCGCACTGATGCCGAAAACACTGATGCCGACTTCGTCGATCAGATTCCACAGGACATTGCCGTCGGGATGGAATGGCGATCCGTCGTACAGCACGACCGTTGCGCCGACCGCGAGGCTCGACACGAGCCAGTTCCACATCATCCAGCCGCAGGTGGTGTAATAGAAGATGCGATCTTCGCGCTTCAGGTCGGTGTGCAGCACGAGCTCTTTCAGGTGCTGGATCAGCGTACCGCCTGCGCCGTGTACGATGCATTTCGGCACGCCGGTCGTACCGGATGAGTACATCACGTAGAGCGGATGATCGAATGCGGTCGGCGTGAATTCGGGTTCGTGCGGTTCCTCGCCGAGAAAATCCGGCCAGCTGATCGCGTTCGTCAGACCGTCGAGCTTGAGCGCATCGCCGCTGTACGGGATCACGACGAGCTTCTCGACGCTCGGGATCTGCGCGAGTACATCGCGAATCTTCGCCAGACAGTCGAACGTCTTGCCGCCGTAAGGATAGGCGTCGGCAGTGAACAGCACCTTCGGCGCGATCTGGCCGAAGCGATCGACCACGCCATTGATGCCGAAATCGGGCGAGCACGACGACCACACCGCGCCGAGCGAGGTTGCCGCGAGCATCGCGATGACCGTCTCCGAGATATTCGGCATGAAGCCGGCGACGCGATCACCCGGTTTCACGCCGGCCTCGCGCAGCGCATGCGCGAGGCGGCCGACGATCTCGTGCAATTGCGCGTAAGTGTATTCGCGCTCGTGGCCCCATTCGTTACGTGCGATCAGCGCGATGCGCTCGTCCTTGTAGCGCAGCAGGTTTTGCGCAAAGTTGAGGCGTACACCCGGAAACCAGCGCGCGCCGGGCATCTTGTCACCATCCACCAGCACGGGTTCGAATTCGCCCGACGAACGGATGCCGCAGAACTCCCATACCAGCTGCCAGAATTTCTCCGGCTTGCGGATCGAGAAATCGTACAGCGGCGCGTTGCTGCGGATGTCGTCGTTGCCGGTTTCTTCGCGCACGAAGCGCATGAAACGGCTGATATTCGCGCGCTCGATGCGTTCCTTGCTCGGTTCCCAGATGGGCGGGGCAGTGTTCAAGACATTTCCTTATCGTGATTCGCCAACGTCCGAATTATATAAGAGGCGGTCGCAAAACCCGTATTTCAGGCTGACTATGACAGAACCTCGCGAGCCGCGCCTAAGGCAGGGATCGGGGCGAACATTGACTAATCACGGCGCGCCCAAGCTAGACTTGCCAGCGAGCCCGACGCGACGGCGGCCAGGGAGTAGGGATGAGTGAGGTCACGGCACCTGAAACGTCCGTCGCGCAGGCGAGTGCGAGTGCGGCAGCGGAACCGGCACCGACGCCAATGCCAGCGGTCGAATATCCGTTCGGATTCTCCGGCGATGCACACGAGTACTTCCGCATCTGGATCGTCAATCTCGCGCTGACCATCGTCACGTTCGGCATCTATTCGGCATGGGCCAAGGTGCGCACCCAGCGCTATTTCTATGCAAACACGCGTGTTGCGGACGCGCCGTTCGAGTATCTCGCGCAACCGCTGCCGATTTTGAAGGGGCGCCTGATCGCGTTCGCCGTGTTCGGCACGTATTCGTTGAGCCGGCATATTTCGCCGCAGGTGCAGCTTGCGATGGCGCTGATGATTTTCGTGCTGGTGCCGGTGCTGATCGTGCTCGGGCAGCGCTTCCGCGCGCGCTACTCGGCCTGGCGCAGCCTCAACTTCAGCTTCACCGGCACGATCGGCGGGGCGTATGCGCCCTTCTTCTTGATGTATTTCCTCGTGCCGATCACGTTGTTCGTGTTCTATCCGTTCATGAAGGCCAAGCAGAAGCGCTTCCTGGTCGAGAACCACCGCTATGGCGGCATCACGTTAGCGTTTCGCGCGCTGGACGGCGATTTTTTCATGCCTTATCTCAAAGGCTTTGGCTTGATTGTGGCGTGGTGGATCGGCGCAGCTGTCGGCGGCGGCATGATCATCGCGGCGACGATGCATGGTGCGCGTACGCCATCGATGGTTAGCATCTACGCGATGGTGCTGCTGATCTACGGTGGCATGTTTCTCGTGGGAATCTATGTTGTCTCGCGCGTCACCAATCTGCTTTACAACGCNNCACTCGGCGCGCGCGAACTGATGGGCCTGTATCTGACCAATACGCTGGCGATCGTCGCCAGCGCCGGCATGTTGATACCGTGGGCGATGATCCGCATGGCGCGCTATCGCGCATCACGCCTGACTCTGCTCGCGCATGGCGATCTCGACGCGTTCGCCGCTGAAGCGAGCGCCGAACGCGGTGCTGCGGGCGCGGAGCTGGGCCATCTGTTCGATGTCGAGATCGGATTCTGAGCATGTTCGAGGGACGCTATTACAACGGCCGGGACGCGCGCGCACAGCGCGTCGAATGCGTCGGCGCCGACGCCGTGCTCAGCATCCGCGGCGTAGATTTCGCAGTGCAATTCGCATGCGACGCGATCCGCGTCACGCCGCGGCTTGCGCGCACATTCCGCACGCTGTTCCTGCCCGACGGGGCGCAGGTTCAGACCGACGACAACGATGCGGTGGATGCGCTGTTCCCGCGGCGCAATCGACTCGAAACGCTGGTCGAGCACCTCGAACGCCATGCGACGGCAGTCGCGGCGAGCATCGTCATCAGCATCGCGGCCTTGGTGTTTGCCTTTGCCTGGGGCGTGCCGTGGTTTGCGGAACGCATCGCGCAGCGCATTCCGTCCGAGGTGGAGCGCAAGATAGGCGATCAGACGCTTGCCACGCTGCGCCGCACCGTGCTGAAACCGTCGAAGCTGCCGCAGGATCGACGCGACGCGTTGCGTGCGCGCTTCGCGGCATTTACGCGCGATATTCCCGGCGCCGGCGATTACCGCCTCGATTTTCATGCTGCATCGCGCATAGGCCCCAATGCCTTCGCGCTGCCCGGCGGCACCATCGTGTTCACCGACGAGATGGTGCAGCTACTCGACAACGACGATGAGTTTCTGGCCATCGCCGCGCACGAAATCGGTCATGAGCAACATCGGCATCTGATGCGCAACGTGCTGCAGGACTCCGCGGTGATCCTGATCGCAACCCTGATCAGCGGTGATGTCTCATCGGCCAGCGCCGTCGTCGTGTCGCTGCCGACGTTTCTGTTGCAGAGCCACTATTCGCGCGCATTCGAGAGCGATGCGGACGAGTATGCGTTCGCCGCACTCAAGGCACACGACATCTCACCGCAGGCATTCGCCGAGGTGATGCAGAAATTCATCAGGAAATATCCGGGCCTGCAGAGTCGCTCGTTCGCGTATTTTTCGAGCCATCCGCCGACCGCCGAGCGCATTTGGCGCGCGACCGAAGCGGCAAATTCGCCGTAGCGAATCCGCGTGCCCAGGGCGCGCGCCTGAATCAGCCCAGCGCCTGTTCGATTTCCGGAATCAGCTTGAACAGATCGCCGACGAGGCCGATGTCGGCGATCTCGAAGATCGGCGCTTCGGCGTCCTTGTTGATCGCGACGATCGTGCCGGCGTCCTTGATGCCGGTCAGATGCTGGATCGCACCGGAGATACCGATCGCCATATACAGCTGCGGCGCGATGATCTTGCCGGTCTGGCCGACCTGTAGATCGCTCGGTACGTAGCCCGCATCGACCGCCGCGCGCGAGGCGCCGACCGCCGCGCCGAGCTTGTCGGCGAGCTTGAAAATCACCGCGAAGTTCTCGGCCGAGCCGACGCCGCGGCCGCCCGAAACCACGCGTGACGCGCTCTGCAGATCAGGGCGGTCGCTCTTGCCTTCGGCGAGTTCGACAAAGCGGGTGTGCGTCGGCAATTCCACCGCGACGTTCAGCGCTTCGATCGGCGCCGCATTCGCGCTCGTGCCCGCTGCCGCGTAGGAAGCGGTGCGCACGGTTGCGACGAGAACTTTGTCGGCCGGCGCGGTCACGGTGACGATCGCGTTGCCGGCGTAGATCGGCCGCG
>VBNZ01000104.1:0-10081 GCA_005877675.1 Gammaproteobacteria bacterium | reverse complement strand
GCCGAGCAGCGCGGCGACGCGCGGCGCAAGATCTTTGCCGAAAGTCGTCGACGGCGCGAGCACGTGGGTGTAACCGTTTTGCGCGATGGCGACGACCTGCGGCGCGTAGACCGCAGCGAGCGCATGCGCATTCGCCGCATTTGCGCCAGTCAGCACTTTCGACACCCCATCGATCTTCGCAGCTTCTGCGGCGATGCCGTCCGGCGCGTCGGCGAGCACGAGTACATCGACGCTTGCGGCCTTGAGATCCTTCGCGCAGGTGACGCAGCGCGCGGTGCTCGAATTGAGTTTGCCGTGCAGATGCTCGGCGATGATCAATACCTTGCTCATAATTCGATCCTTGTTCGGTTCGACTCCCTCTCCTCCGCGCGGGCGCGAGGGAGAGGGCGAATCACAAAAGCCCCTTGGTTTTCAGCGCCGCGACGAGTTCCGCAGCGTCTTTGACCATCACGCCTTTGCTGCGCTTGGCTGGTGGCGCGTAATTGGTGGTTTTCAAGTGATCGCCGGATTCGACGCCGAGATCGGCGAGCTGCAGGGTTTCGAGTCGCGCCGACGCGCGGATAGTGCTGCGGACGGAATTCGTCGGGCATCAGCTTGCCGTCGCCGTTTGCGTCGAGCTTGGCGAAGCGCTTCTGCGCCGCGGCAAGGAATTCATCGCGCGTGACGCGCGCGAGGCCGCCATTGATTTCGACCTTCGAGGCGAACGTCGCCTGCGGCCGATTCCACAGCGCGGCGAGCATCTGCCCGGTCTGATTGCAATCGTCGTCGATCGCCTGCTTGCCGAGCAGCACGATCTGCGGCTGCTCCTTTTCGATCAGTTTGAGCAGTACGCGCGCGGCGGTCAGCGGCTGGATCGCGTCGCTGGTGACCACATGGATCGCGCGGTTCGCGCCCATCGCCAGGCCATTGCGCAGATGCGCCTGCGCATCTGCGGGCGCGATCGTTGCGACGATGACTTCGGTCGCGATGCCTTTTTCGCGCAGCCGCAACGCCTCTTCGAGCGCGATATCGTCGAACGGGTTGGCCGACAGCTTGACGCCGTCGGTGACGACGCCGGAGCCGTCCGGCTTGACCTGGATGCGTACGTTGAAATCGACAACACGCTTGTAGCCGACCAGAATTTTCATCGAACGTCAGATTCCCTGGCTTGAAACGCCCGCACGATAACGCGTCGGGCTAGAGCCGCAATTCTAACCGAAGCGCGCTGGATGCCGGCACCGACGTTTAGGAACTGACGCGCAAGCAAAAAAACGGGGCTGCCCTGGCAGCCCCAACGGGGAAACCCGATCGACAGGAAGGATTTAGCCGGAGACCGGAGGCTTGGCATGCGGCCCGTGATGCGCAGGCGCTTCGTCCGCCGTGATATAGCCATCGCCGTTCTTGTCGAGACGGCCGAAGCGCGTCTTCGCGCCGGCGAGGTACTCATCGAGCGATACGACGCCATCGCCGTTCGTATCGAGCTTCTTGACGACGTGCTGTGCAACGGCGTCGTCGCGTTCGAGTGCGTGCGGCGAGTTCGCAACCTGCTGCGCGGTCACCTTGCCGGTATTCTGCGGATCGAGCTTGGCGAACATCGCGCTCGCGCCGGCGACGTACTCGTCGAGCGAAACGGTGCCGTCGTGGTTGGTGTCGAGCTTGTCGAAGCGAGCCTGCGCGTGCTTGGCGCCGTGTCCGCCGCCTGCTTCGTCGAGCTGCGCGCCGACGCGCGGATAGTGCTGCGGACGGAATTCGTCGGGCATCAGCTTGCCGTCGCCGTTTGCGTCGAGCTTGGCGAAGCGCTTCTGCGCCGCGGCAAGGAATTCATCGCGCGTGATATAGCCGTTTCCGGCGGTGTCGATGCGCTTGACCAGTGCGGCTGCGACGCCAGCCATGCGGTTCTGCGCATGTGGCGAGGCGGCGAGATCGGCGGCGGTGAAGCTGCCCTTGCCTTGGGTATCAATGGTCTTGAAGCGTGCGGCCGCGCCGGCGAGGAATTCATCTTGCGAAATCTTGCCGTCGCCGTTCGTATCGAGCTTCTTCAGCAGGTGGTCGAACAAGCCGTGACCATTGCCCGCGGTTTGCGCGAATGCGACCGCGGATGCGACAGCCAAGGCGATGGCGGCTGCAATCTGTTTGGGGCGAAACATGTTTTTCTCCAGTGGGAAGAGGTGTTGCTTGCCCACTAGAACGCCGCCGCCTGCGGCGCGTTTACCGGCATTGCGTAAAGCTTTGTAAGAAATCAGCGCGATTTGCACGAATTTTCGTGTAACCGTTTCCAGCGCTTTACTTGTGAACTGTGTCGCATATAGTGGCCGTCCCCCTACGTTTCACGGAGCGTCGATTCCATGAAATTCCGTTGCATCAAGACTCTTTTCGTTGGCATTTCTCCGCTTTGCGCTATGGCGGCTTACGCCGATCCGCAACACACGATTCCGAACAACACGCCCGGCTTTATCGCCAGGGCCGCAGATCTCGGTGCGGTAGATCCGCACAGCCAGATCACCGTCAACGTGTGGCTCAAGCTGCATAACCAGCAGCAGCTCGACAATCTGGTCGAGTCGCAGAAGCAGAAAGGCAACGCCAGCTATCACAAGTGGATCAGCCAGGATCAATTCAACGCGACGTATGCGCCGACCGCACAGGAGATCAAATCGGTCTCCAACTCGCTCTCGGCGAAGAATCTGACCGTATTGTCAGTCGCCGAAAACAATCTCTATGTGAAAGTGCAGGGCAGCGCAGCCGATATCCAGAAGGCGTTTCACGTACAGCTGCATAACTACGCGCTCAACGGCAACAGTTATCGTGCAAACAATGCCGATCCTTCCGTCGACAGCACCACCAACGGCTTGATCGCCGCGGTCACCGGTCTCGACGACTATGGCTTCGAGCCGAAGTTCGCGCGCCCGACGAGCGCGGACGGCGTCGCCGCACCGATGACGCCGCTGGGCAAGACGCCCGATGGTGCGTTCTTCTCGCCGCAATGCATACGCAGCACCGAAACGCATACGTTCACCTCGGCCACCAATACGGCCACGTACAGCGGTACGCGTTACGGCGCCGACAACAGCAATACGACGCCCGGTACATTGCCGACCTGCGGTTATCAGCCGTCCGAACTCGCGACCGCATATGGCCTGACCAATCTTTACAGCGCGGGCTTCAATGGCGCAGGCGAGACGATCGTGATCGTCGATGCGTACGGCTCGACGACGATGCAACAGGATCTGGCGATCTTCTCGCAGGTCTACGGCTTGCCGCCGGCGAACCTCACGATTGCCAAGGCGCCCGGTCTCGCCGGCAGTCCGCACAACAACGGCTGGGATGGCGAAACCACGCTCGATGTCGAATGGGCGCATGCGGTCGCGCCTGCGGCGAACATCGCGCTCGTCGTCGCGACCGATCGCGCCTCGCTCGACGAAGCGATCAACTATGCCGTCGTGCATCACCTCGGCAACACGATCTCCAACAGCTGGGGCAGCCTCGAAGGTTTCGGCAATCCGGCGCAGCTCGATCGCGTCAATCGCATCCTGCAGATGGCCGCGGCACAGGGCATCGACGTCAACTTTTCCTCGGGAGACGATGGCGATGAGATGCTGACTGCGGGATTCAAGACCGTCGATTTTCCGGCGAGTTCGCCGTTTGCGACCGGCGTCGGTGGCACCAGCCTCGCGCTCAACGCTGACAACACCGTGTCGTTTCAGACCGGCTGGGGCACCAATCTGACGCGTATTGCGAACAACGACGCGAGCGGCAATGCGCCGTTCAATCCGCCGCAGTCGCTCGGCTTCCAGTTCGGCGCGGGCGGCGGCGCGAGCCTGACTTTCGCACGGCCTTCGTTCCAGTCGGGGCTTACGATCAGCGGCAATACACGCCTCGTGCCGGACATCGCAATGCTGGCCGATCCGTACACCGGGGTTGAGATCATCCAGTCGGTCAATGGTCAGCCGAGCATCGGCGTGATCGGCGGAACCAGTCTCGCTGCGCCGTTGTTCTCCGGCATCATGGCGATCGCCGCGCAGAAGGCCGGGCACGGACTGGGCCAGGCCGCAGCGCTGGTCTACGGTCTGCCGTCGGGTGCCATTACCGATATCGTGCCGTTTACCGGTCCCGCCAACGTCAGCGGCACCCTCAACGCCGCGCCGGTTTCCGCTGATGCGCTCGCCGCGCCGCTCGGCAACACGACGCAATATGTCAGCGCGTTCTATCAGGGCGCGTCGACGCGCTGGTATGTGATCACGTTCGGTACCGATTCATCGCTGACGACGGCGCCGGGTTGGGACAATGTCACCGGCCTGGGTACGCCGAATGGCATCAACTTCGTCAACGCGATCGCGCAGTAAGTCGCGCGGTTCGCCAAGAAAAAGAAGGCCGGCGCAATGCCGGCCTTTTTTTGTTTGTCAGTTGCCGAGGCGGCGCTGCAGCGCATCGACGAACCGCGTGGCTGCGCCCTCGCCGTGCGCGAAGAACAGCGACGGTTCGGTCAGTTCGAGTTCGAGCACGCACGGTGCATCGGCGCCATCGCGAATCAGATCGACGCGCGCGTACAGCAGTGGCGTCTCATACGGGATCGCCGCGAGCGCAAGTTCCGCCACGCGCAGCTCGTCCGCGTGCGGCGTGCGCGGCGTAATGTGCTCGGGCGCAAACAGCGCGCGCGTGGCGCCCTCGCCACGGCGTAACAACGGCCCCTTGCGGATCGCATGGCTGAACGCGCCGTCGAAGTAGATCAGCGCAGTTTCGCCGTGATCGTCGACGCGCGCGAGGTAGGGTTGCAGCAGCACGCTGCGTCCCGCATCGAGCAGGCGCTGCGTATGCGCGAGCGCCGCGCCGCGCGCGTCGCGCCCGTGGCGCTGCGCATCGCGCGAGCCTGCGCCGACGCTGGGCTTGACCACGAATTCATCCGACGCATGCGCTATCAGAAAGCGATCGAGCAGATGCGCCGCGTCTTCGCCCGGTTCGATGAAATGGCTCGGCACCGCGGGTACGCCCGCGCGCGCAAGGTCGCCCAGATAATGCTTGTCGGTGTTCCAGCGGATTACATCGGAGGAATTGACCAGCCGAGTTGCCGCGCCCGCGCGTGCGGCCCAGGCGAGAAATTCCGGCAGGCGCTGGGTGTAATCCCAGGTCGAGCGGATCAGCGCAAACTGAAACTGCGACCAGTCGACCTCGGTGTCGTGCCACTCGACCACGGCATAATCGACCTGCGCCTCGCGCAGCGCGGTTTCGAGCGGCGGCAGATCCTCGTCGAGATCGCGTGCGGCGGCGGCGGTGACGAGGGCAAGGCGCGATGCGGGCATGCAAAAAATTCCTAGTGAGTGCCGCGACGAGCATGCCGCGCCGCGCGTCTGTAAGCAATCGCCTGCATAGCGCGTCTACATAGAACCATTCCAACCGATCGGACGCCATGCATCTTCGCCGTTGTGTTGTTTTGCTTTCACTCGCGTTCGCCGGCACAGCGGGACACGCGGCCTGCACTGCGCAATCTGCCGCGACGCGACCGCATCTGCTCGAGCTGTATTCGAGCGAAGGCTGCAGCTCGTGTCCGCCGGCGGAAAGCTGGTTGCGTACCCTGCATACCGGCGCCGATGTCGTGCCGCTCGAATTCCATGTCGATTACTGGGACGGCCTCGGCTGGCGCGATCGTTTCTCCAGCGCGCGCTACACCGCGCGCCAGTACGAACAGGCGCGGCGCGACGGCGGCACCGCTGTGTATACGCCGCAGATGGTGCTCGACGGGCACAACTGGAGCAGCTGGTACCGCGGCGGGCATCTGACGCCGCCCGATGCCGCATCGTTCGCGCTGAGCCTCGATGCGATAGCAATGCCGAAGCGGAGCGCATCGGTGCATGTGCGCGTCGAAGCGGATACGGCCCTGGTGCCGCAGTTCGGGGCGTATCGCAACTACATCGCCCTGGTCGAAGATGAACTCGCCACACAGGTGCAGGCCGGCGAGAACCGCGGCCTTCAGCTCAAACACGATCATGTCGTGCGTGCGTTCGCGGGGCCGTTGCCGCTCGCGCAGGCGCAGACCGATCTTGCCGTGCCGGCCGACGTCGACCTCGCGCACGCCGCGCTTGTCGCGTTCGCGCAGGATCCGCGCGATGGCAAAGTGGGGCAAGTGGTGGTGCTGCCGCTGGCGCAGTGCATGAAGTAATGCGCCGATAGCCGTCCCGCGGGGAGCCACCGACGGGCTCAGCATCGGTCTTGTAAAGCGCCGCGCGGCGGCGTATACAAAGCGCATCCGATCGGCGGCAATAGGGGAATCCAGACATGGTCAATCATGGCGTGTGTCCCAAGTGCGGCAAGCCCACGCTGCACGTCAACGTCAATGATGTAATGGGTGTGCTCGACGGCGAGAGCAGGGCGCGCTGTCTCTCCTACAGCTGCATTCACTGCAACGCGGTGCTCGGCGTGCAGATCGATCCGCGCGCGACGCGAAGGCCCAAGACCGGCAAACGATCCAACGCTCCGAACTGACGATAAACGCAACTCGCTTAGTCCTTACTCCGGGGCCGCCACAGGCGGAACCAGGGCTGCGGCGGCACATGTGCCGGAGCGAGCATTCGCGCGGCGAATCGCTCGACGGCACGCGACAGGAGTCGCGTGTAATCCAGTGTCTTGCTCTAGAGCTCGCCATTCCCGCGAAAGCGGGAATCCAGAGCGTGTAATCCAGTGTCTTGCTCTAGCTCGTCATTCCCGCGAAGGCGGGAATCCAGAGCGTGTAATCCAGTGTCTTGCTCTAGCTCGTCATTCCCGCGAAGACGGGAATCCAGAGCGTTTAATCCAGTGTCTTGCTCTAGCTCGTCATTCCCGCGAAGACGGGAATCCAGAGCGTGTAATCAGTGTCTTGCTCTAGCTCGCCATTCCCGCGAAAGCGGGAATCCAGAGCGTGTAATCCAGTGTCTTGCTCTAGATCTCGCCATTCCCGCGAAAGCGGGAATCCAGAGCGTGTAATCCAGTGTCTTGCTCTAGATCTCGCCATTCCCGCGAAGGCGGGAATCCAGAGCGTGTAATCCAATGTCTTGCTCTAGCTCGTCATTCCCGCGAAGGCGGGAATCCAGCGCCTTTACTTTTCGTACGTCATTAGAAGCAAAGCTTCCACTCGCCTCAGGCGGGTAGCTTTCTCTTGCTCGTGCAAGAGAAAGTCACCAAAGCGAACACGCCCCAGCTCATTGCGCCCTCCGCGCATCCTGCGCTGCGGGTCCGCGCCAGCGGCAGGGTTCCGCTGAAGGTACGTCCGTGTACCCAGCGGAATCGGCGCGGTCACGCGCCGACCCCGACGGGCCTGATCGCCCGCTGGCGCCGCAATGCGATGGGTACCAAGAGCGGCGCGCGTTGTGCGCGCCAAAGCCGACGCCATCGCGGCAGCAACCGATGGGATCGCTGCCACTTGAGCCTATTCACAGGTCACAGTCAAAGATTCTGGTAATTCGGCCCGCTTCCGCCCTCCGGCGTCACCCAGTTGATGATCTGGTATGGGTCTTTGATGTCGCAGGTCTTGCAGTGCACGCAGTTGGCGGCGTTGATCTGCAGGCGCTTGCCGGTCGCGGCGGCTTCGTCGGCGACGATTTCATAGACACCGGCGGGGCAGAAGCGCGTGCACGGGTTCTGGTATTCGGCCGCGCACTTGGTCACGCAGATGTTGGTGTCGGCGACGTGCAGATGGATCGGCTGGTCTTCGTCGTGTTCGGTTGCGGCAAAGTATACTTCTGCGAGGCGATCGCGCGGCGGCAGCGTGCGTTCGATGTAGTCGCGTTTCGGCGACTCGTGCGTTCAGCGTCCACGGCGAATGGCCTGCGCTAATCGTCTCCCAGCCGGCGTTGATCAAGCCCGCCCACAGTCCCTTGCGGAAGCCCGGGCGGATATTGCGCACTTTCTTCAGCTCCGCGAAGACCGGCGAGGCGCGCAGCTTCGCATTCCAGCCTGCGGCCGTGCCGGCTGCGACCACGTGTTCCGCCGCGAGCATGCCTGAGCGGATCGCCTGATGCGTGCCTTTGATCTTCGGCACATTGAGCAGGCCGGCGCTGTCGCCGATCAGCATCGCCCCGGGCATCTCGACCTTCGGTAGCGATTGATAACCCCCTTCGACGATCGCCCGCGCGCCCGCGGAGATGATCGTACCGCCTTCGAGCAGCGGCTTGATGCTCGCGTGGTGCTTGAGCTGCTGAAACGCCTCGAAAGGCGACAGCATCGGATCCGAATAATCGAGTCCGGCGACGAAGCCGATCGCGACGCGATCCTTGTCGAGGTGATACAGAAACGAGCCGCCGTAAGTCGCGTTGTCCATCGGCCAGCCGATCGTATGCACGACCTTGCCCGGCGTGATGCGACCCGCCGGCAATTGCCACAGTTCCTTGATGCCGATGCCGTAGGTCTGCGGGTCGCAGTCGGCATCGAGTTGGTACTTCCCGATCAACTGTTTCGACAGATGCCCGCGACAGCCTTCGGCGAGCACGGTGACGGGTGCGATGATATCGATGCCTTGCGTATACGCGGGCTTGTGCGAACCGTCTTTCGCGACGCCCATATCGCCGATGCGCACACCGCGCACCGCGCCAGCGTCGTCGAACAGCGGCTCGGCTGCGGCGAAGCCCGGGTATATTTCCACGCCGAGCGCCTCGGCCTGCGGCGCGAGCCATGCGCACAGCGCGCCGAGCGAGACGATCACATTGCCGTGATTGTTCATTTGCGGCGGGGTCAGTGGCAGCTTGAAACCCTTCGTCGGACCGCGCAGCCACCACATTTCATCCTGCGTCACCGGCACGCAGATCGGCGGCGGATTTTCGCGCCAGGTCGGCAGGAGTTCATCGAGCGCTTGCGGTTCTATCACCGCACCCGACAGAATCTGTGCACCGATGGTGGAGGACTTTTCGATCACGCACACACGCAGGTCCGGCTTGAGCTGCTTGGCGCGGATCGCGAAAGCAAGTCCGGCGGGGCCGGCGCCGATGGTGACGACGTCGTACTCCATCACATCGCGGGGGGGCGGTTCGGGGGCACTCATGCGAGATTTCCTGTCGGTTCGGCGGCGCGCGCGGCGCACAATTGAATTGTGCGGCTTTGTGCTGATGGCAGCAATTGTGCATTCGCACTTGGCGTTAACCTTCGCCGAGCGATAATCGGGGCAGGGCTAGGGAGTGGGCATGAGAATCGAATTGCAAAGTACTGCAGAAATGGAAGAGGCCGCACCGACCTTGAGCCGTCGCGTGCTGCGTGGCGCGACGTTGTGCCAGACCTTGCACTGGCTCGCGAGCGGGCGCACAAGCGCGCTCGAACTCACGCAGATGTACCTCGACGCGATCGCCGCAAACGATCTGCGTCTGAACGCCTTCGTGCGTATCAACGCGGCGGCGCGCGACGAGGCAGCGGCATCGGACGCGCGCCGAGCCCGCGGTAATCTCGGGCGCCTCGACGGCGTGCCGGTGGCGATCAAGGACAATATCGACGTTGCGGGCATGCAGACCGCGTGCGGTTTTCCCGGGCCGAGACCCGCGGCCGCGCACGACGCGCGCGTAGTAGAACGCTTGCGCGGCGCGGGGGCGGTGATCCTCGGCAAGACGCAGGTGCCGGAGGGCGCCATGCTCGCGTCGAGCGCGAACCCGCACACCGGCGCGACGCACAACCCGTTCCGTCCCGGCTATCAGGCCGGCGGTTCGTCGAGCGGCAGCGCGGCGGTCGCAGCGGGGCTGTGCGGCGTGGCGGTCGGCAGCGACAGTCTCGGTTCGATCCGCATCCCGGCAAGCTACTGCGGTATTTTCGCGCTCAAGCCCACCGCGGGCGAACTTTCGACCCAGGGCATGTTGCCGGCGGCGCGGCGGCTGGATTCGATCGGCCTGATGGCGCGCAGCGTCGATGACCTCGGCGTGCTGCTGCATATACTCGGCGGTCACGATCCGGCCGATGCGCGTTCGCGCCGGCGCCGCGTTGCGCTCGCGCTGCCGGATTGGGAGCCGGGCAATTTACGCGTCGGCGTGCTTGGGGACTTGGCCGGCTGGGGCACCGAGCCCGGGGTCGCGCGCGTGTTCGAACGCGCGATGATGGCGCTCGAACACGAACTCGGTAATCGCCACGTCGTCGACTTCGGCGATTTTTCGATCACGCGTGT
>VBNZ01000103.1:18256-20191 GCA_005877675.1 Gammaproteobacteria bacterium | reverse complement strand
CGACTGCCGTCAACCTCGCCGCGGCGCTGGCCGAGGCGAAACGCCGCGTGCTGCTTGTCGATCTCGATCCACAGGGCAACGCGACGATGGCCTCGGGCATCGACAAGCGCACGGCCAAGCCGTCGGGCTGCGAGGTGCTGCTCGACGAGGCGCCGATCGACAAGGCGATCCTGACCACGGCTGCGGGTTTCGATCTGCTGCCTGGCAGCCGCGACCTGACCGCCGCCGAACTCAAGATGATGGACATGCTCGCGCGCGAGTCGCGCCTGAAGGAGCAGCTGGCCAAGCTCGGTGATCGCTACCACACGATCCTGATCGATTGCCCGCCGTCGCTGCATCTGCTCACGATCAATGCGCTGACCGCTGCGCATGGCGTGCTGATTCCGGTGCAGTGCGAATACTTTGCCCTTGAGGGCCTCACGAGCTTGCTCGACACGATCAAGGCCGTGCGCACGCGTTTGAATCCACAGCTGGAAATCGACGGCCTGCTGCGCACGATGTACGACATCCGCAACAATCTCGGCAACGATGTGTCCGCGCAGCTGGCCAAGCATTTTGGCGACAAGCTGCTGCGCACCGTAGTGCCGCGCAATATCCGCCTCGCCGAGGCACCGAGCCACGGCAAGCCGATCAATCTGTACGATCGCGAATCGCGCGGGTCGATCGCCTATCTCGGCCTCGCCGGCGAAATGTTGCGGCGCGAGCGCGCTGGTGGGTCGCCGCCTGCCGCGGCGCCGGCCGTGCCGTCGATTGCCTCTCTCCTGCGTTAGACTGTACCGGCGCAATTCGTTGCGCCCGCTTCCGATTTGACCGGACGGGTACGATAAATCGCGCCTCTACCGGGCTGCGCCCGGGATCCAACCAGGAAATCGAAATTCATGGCAGCGGCAAAACGGCGCGGACTCGGCGCACGCGATCTGGATGTATTGCTCGGTGGCGGCGACGAGGCGGCGACCGAGACCGGCGGCGATGATCTGCGCACGCTTGCGCTCGATCGCATCCAGCCCGGCAAATTTCAGCCACGCAAGCACTTCGGCGAGGAACAACTCGGCGAACTCGCCGCTTCGATCAAGGCCCAGGGCTTGATCCAGCCGATCGTCGTGCGCTCCGTCGGTGCGGCGCGCTACGAAATTATCGCCGGCGAACGACGCTGGCGTGCGGCGCAGCTTGCGGGTTTGAAGGAAATCCCCGTGGTCGTGCGCGAGGTCGCCGATCCTGCGGTCGCGGCGATGACCCTGATCGAAAACATCCAGCGCGAAGACCTGTCCGCGCTCGAAGAGGCGCATGCGCTGGAGCGTCTGATCGCCGAATTCAAATATACACATCAGCAAACTGCCGTCGAACCTCTTGCGCCTGCTCGAACTGCCGGACGAGATCAAGGCGCTGCTCGAGAAGGGCGAAATCGAGGCCGGGCACGCGAAGGCGCTCGTAGCGCTCGATCCGAAGCTCGCGCTCGGTCTTGCGCGCCAGGCGGCGGCACACGGCTGGTCGGTGCGCGAACTCGAGGAAGCCGCACGCCGCGCGCAGGCGCCGAAAGGTTCTGCAGCGAAAAAATCCGCGCCGCGCGATGCCGACATCGTCGCGCTCGAACGCGAGCTGTCGGAAAAACTTGCGGCCCGGGTCAGCATCCAGCATGGCCGCGGCGGTCGCGGCAAGCTCATCATCGGCTATCACAGCCTGGACGAGCTCGAGGGCATCCTCGCTAGAATCCGCTGAATAAGCTACTGCGCTCGGCATCTTGCGCGCCGATGGTGCTCGGAATCCTCATGTACTCGACTGTACACTCCGGGTTCCTGCGCTCCGGCGTCGCGCCCGATCCTGTACAGAATCGGGCCTTCGCTCGCTACGCTTCTTCGGCGGATTCCCCGTGGCTGAAAGGTCCGCGTACTAACCCCGGTCAATAGTGCCGTGAGCAGCAGGCAACGACAGTTCGAC
>VBNZ01000103.1:17602-18178 GCA_005877675.1 Gammaproteobacteria bacterium | reverse complement strand
AGGAAACCTTCCTGCGCGCATGGCGTTCGCTCGACAGTTTGCGCGAAAGCGCGGCGGCCAAGGCGTGGCTGATCACGATTCTGCGCTGCGAGCACGCGCGCCTGTACGAACGCAAGACGCCGCAGTTCGTCGATGTCGATGAAGTCGATGTTGCCGACGAGCACGAGGCACGCATGCCCGACGCGGCCGGTGAGGATGCGCTGATTCGCAGTGCCATGGCGCGGCTCGATCCAAAATACCGCGAGCCGTTGCTGCTGCAGGTGCTCGGCGGGTTTTCTTGCGACGAGATCGCGCGTGAGCTCGGAATCTCGTCTGCCGCGGTGATGACGCAGCTGTTCCGCGCGCGGCAGAAGTTGAAAACGATGCTCGATGGTGGACAGATCAAGGGCGACGTGCATGAACTGCGTTGAATTCCGGCGCGAACTCGGCATCAATCCGCACAGTCGCGCGGAAGAATTCCTGTGCCATCGCGCGGAGTGCGCACGCTGCGCCGCCGCGGCCGCGCGCGCGCACGCGCACGAGCACGAGCTCAGGCGCGCGCTGGCGATCGACGTGCCGACGCAACTCGCGGACAAA
>VBNZ01000103.1:9167-17494 GCA_005877675.1 Gammaproteobacteria bacterium | reverse complement strand
TGTCGCGCATGTGCGTGGTGAAGCGGCCGCTCTGCGGCTGCCTTACGCGTTGCCTGCGCCGATGACGCGCACCGCATTCCGCAACTTCGGCGTCGAATTGCGTGAGGTGCCCGACGGCATCAGCTTTGTCTACTGCTGCCCGTTGGACCAGCGCCGCGGCGTGCATCTGGTGATGCTCAACGGCGATGATCCGGTCAGTGTGATCTGGCTGCCAGGCGAGATGCGCGACCGCGGCAGCTTCGCACGCGAGGGCTGGCAGGGTCGCATCGTGCCGCTCGGTGCGGGCACGCTGATTCTGTTGGCGAGAGGCACGCTGGCGTTCGATCGCATCGAAGCACAATGGCGCGCTGCGTTCCCAGCCCGCGTCTGATCCGCCGTCTGAACTGTACGCAAACACCTGCGCGCTTGCGCACCTGAGCACGTTTTGCGTGGGCATCGAATGTGCATAATTGAAACCATAGGGTCCAGACGAGGGATAAACGCAGACCATGGTTAAAACTCGCCCCACACCCCGCCCCGAATCGACTCGCAGAATTCCCTCGCTGCTCGCACTTGTGCGCAAGCAGCGCTATCCGGATGTGATGCGTCAGGTGCTCGGCGATCTGCGCCTCGCCGATGGGCGGACCGTTGCCGAGCATGGCCGCGAACGCGTGCTCAAGAATCTGTCCGAGTTCTATCGCAAATCACACCAGGTCGAGCGGCTCGTGCACGATTTCGTTGCGGTCTACGTGCGTGCGACACGTCGGCTCGAAACCATGGCGCGCCTCGACCCGAATGACGAGAAGGCGCGTGCCCGCGCGTTTCGCGCGATGGCAGAAGATTCGCACCAGTTCCACGAGATCATCGAAGCGATGCAGGTCTGGTGCAAAAAGAATCGGCCCGAGCCGCGCATCGTGCCCGATGACGGCAGCACCCTGGTCGAGCGCGCACTGCGCCAGCACAAGCTGCAGCGCAAATACGTGAAACGCTGACGTTCGGCGGGCCGATTCGCGACAACGGCGGCGCATCAGGCGATAATTGCGGTTTACCGCCCGACTTTTCGACCCATGCCCGATTTATCCGTCGTCGTGCCCGTGCACAACGAGCGCGACAACATCCTTCCGCTGCTGACCGAAATTGCCACCGCGCTGCGCGGCAAGGCCGATTTCGAGATCGTTTACGTCGACGATCTGAGCCGCGACGATACGCTCGCCGTGCTGACCCGGGCGAAGGCGCAGTTTCCCGAATTACGCGTACTGCGTCACGTCGCGCAAAGCGGGCAAAGCACGGCGCTGCGCACCGGCATCAAGGCTGCGCGCGGCACGTGGATTGCGACGCTCGATGGCGATGGCCAGAACGACCCCGCCGATATTCCCAAGCTGATCGCGATGCGCGACGCGTCGTCCGCCGAAATCAGGCTCTACGCCGGTTGGCGTGTCAACCGCCAGGATTCGGGCAGCAAGCGCTGGGCCTCGAAATGGGCCAATGCGATCCGCTCGCGTCTACTGCGCGACGACACACCCGACACGGGCTGCGGTATCAAACTGTTCGAGCGCGCGGTGTTTCTCGACCTGCCGTACTTCGACCATATGCACCGCTATCTGCCGGCGCTGTTCCAGCGCGCCGGCTGGCAGGTCAAGAGCGTGCCGGTCAACCATCGCGCGCGCGGCGCCGGGCAATCCAAATACAACAATCTCAACCGCGCCCTGGTCGGCATCGCCGACCTGCGCGGCGTGGCGTGGCTGATCCGGCGCTCCAAGCGCACGGCGGTGGAGGAGCTTTGAACTGGCGAAGTTGCGGCAACTCCCTGTTTCTGCTCTAATAGCCGGCTCGCTGCCTGTCTGGCGGCGAATCCGACGCGACGCGTCGGGCCGAATCCGTCCTGGCTAAGGGCGGCAAACGAATCATCGAGGTACGTATGGCCAAGGTCTGCCAAGTCACTGGCAAGCGCTCACAGTCCGGCAACAATGTGTCGCACGCCAACAACAAAACCCGGCGCCGCTGGCTGCCGAACCTGCACGAGCGCCGCTTCTGGGTGCCGAGCGAAAACCGTTGGGTGAAGCTCAAGGTTTCCACTAACGCGCTGCGTACCATCGACAAGAACGGCATCGAAACCGTACTGGCCGAACTGCGCGGCCGCGGCGAGAAGGTCTAAGGAGAACAACACTCATGGCATCCAAGCGCGATAAGATCCGCCTCGTGTCCTCCGCGGGCACCGGTCACTTCTACACCACTGACAAGAACAAGAAGACCACGCCGGACAAGATGGAAATCAAGAAGTACGATCCAGTCGTGCGCAAGCACGTGGCGTACAAGGAAGCGAAAATCAAATAACTGTTATTGCTGGCAGCGTTGCTGCAGCAATAACTCCCGCTGTTGAAGCTGACGGCTGCGCCGCAGCTTAGCCCCGGGGTTAAAAAACCCGCCGAAAGGCGGGTTTTTTGTTTGAATGCATACGCGTGGCTCAGCGTAGCGGCGGCGTGTAATCGAAGGGTTTTTCCTGCCATTCGACAATTTGCCAGCTTCTGTTGGCCATCGCTGAGAAGCCTGCACTGATTTCACTCGAAAGCAGCACTTTGCTCCAGCCCGCATTGAACAGAAAGTGCAGTACTTTCGTGCTAGCCGAATTTTTCTTTATTTGCCAATCGCATATGACGAAAATGCCCTGCGGATATCGAGCCTGAAAATTGGGCCAATCGATCGCTGAGCTTAGATGTGCATTCGAGCATGCGCTCTCTAGCACCACATTCGGTGTAGTACCTGCAATGCGAGCGTGGAGCCGAGAGGAGATGGCGTCAACCATCTGGGGCTCCGACGGGGTGTATCCAACAACGCTAGCCAGGGATGCGACGAGGCAAAGCAGCTTCGGCATGTCATCTTCTCCCCGTCAGTATTGATGATCTTTGGAAAGCCACAGCGCGGATCAAGCTACGTTCAATGCCGTCCGCCCTACCGCCGGATCGTCGGCAAAAAAGCCATCGATGCCGGCTTCGAGGTAGCGGCGAATTTCTTTGATCGAGCCTTCGGCGTTGCGTGCGTTGTCGCCTGCGTCGTTGCGAAATTCTGTCGGCAGAAAACGATTCTCGGGACGGAACGTCCAGGTGTGTACAAGCAGGCCCGCTGCGTGCGCGTCGCGGATCACCGGCGTGGGCTGGCTGAGATTGCCGGCGACATCGCGCGGGATCAGCGCCTGCACATTCGGTGCGATCACATCGGCGTACTCGGCGACTTCTTTCAATCCAGCGGCGCTGGTGATCTCGGCCCACAGGGTCTTGCCGCCTGCGGCGACCATGTCGGCCGGCGACTTACGCGGATCGCCGCTCAGCTGCATGATGCGGACGTTGGCGCGCTTGCCGAGCTTGCCGCGCAGATATTTGAGATTGGCGACTTCGAACGACTGGATTTCGACCGGCGCGCGCCGCGTGTATTCATGTGCTTGGAGGATCGCGACAAATCGATCCTCGAGCGGCAAGCCGATCGATTTGAAAAACGTCGAGTTCTTGAGCTCGGGAATAATGCCGACGACGCGGCCTATCGTTGCCGACTGCGCCGCGACGAAGTCGATGATCTCCTCGAACGTCGGCACCTGAAACTGTCCATCGTAAGCGGTGTTTGCCGCGCGTACCTCGGGGATGCGCTCCTTCGCACGCAGCGTCTTCAATTCGGCGAGGGTGAAATCGCTGACGAACCAGCCGTCGAAACTTTCGCCGTCGATGACCTTGCTCGTGCGGCGCGATGCGAAGTCGGGCCGCGCCGCGACATCGGTGGTCGTGCTGATCTCGTCTTCGTGGCGCGCAACGAGTACGCCGTCTTTGGTGCAAACGAGATCGGGCTCGACGTAGTCGGCGCCATCGGCGATCGCCTTCGCATAGGAGGCCAGCGTGTGTTCGGGCCGCAGCGCGCAGGCGCCGCGGTGGCCGAATACTTCGATATATGGCGCACGCCTCATAGCGTCGTTATCACATGGCGCGGCGCGGCAGGCAACAAAAAACCCGCCTTGCGGCGGGTTTTTGATGTCTCCCAACCTGTTCGCTTACGCGCGCGCGGGCGACAGCGCGTAGCCGCGCAGGCGCGCGGAAAACTCCGCCAGCGCATGAATGCCGGTCGCCTCAGCTTCACGGCACCATTCGGTGAGGCTGTGCAGCATCGCTTCGGCGCCGCCGCTGTTGCGTTCGAGCACGGTCGCTAGACGCGCGCGGAAATCGCACACCGTGCGCAGTGTCGGACGGTGCTCGACCAGCGCAGCCATACGTTCGCGTGACGCGTTGTCGAGCCAGCGCCCGCCGTTGCCGAGCGCGCGGCGCAGGCGGCGCGGAATCGCCGCGATGCCGTTGCCGGCGTTGGTGGCTTCCTCGCGCAGGGTCGGCGCGATAACGCCGCGAAAGTAGTCGGTCATCACTTCGAACTTGTGCGACAGCAGCGCCTTGAGCGTCTCCGCATCGGGCAGCTGTACGTTCGGGCGCACGTCGAGCGAGGGCGCGACGCGCAGCACTTTGGCGAGGCCGAGCATCTCAAACAAGCGGATAGCGGCCCAGCCGATATCGAACTCGAAGCGGCGCAGGGCGAACTTGGCCGAGCTCGGGAACGCGTGATGGTTGTTGTGCAGCTCTTCGCCACCGATGAAGAAGCCCCACGGCGTCAGATTCGTCGCCATGTCGGCGGTTTCGAAATTGCGGTAGCCCCACCAGTGGCCGATACCGTTGACGACGCCGGCAGCCCAAAACGGAATCCAGATCATCTGCAGCGCCGAGATTGCGACGCCCCAGATGCCGAACAACAGAATGTTGGTTACGAACATCAGGGTCGGACCCGCATAGGCGCTGCGCGAATAGACGTGGCGCTCGATCCAGTCGTTCGGCGTGCCCAGACCGTACTTCTCGATCGCCGTAGTGTCCGTCGACGCGACGCGGTACAGATCTACGCCCTTCCACAGCACGGTATTGATGCCGAAGAATTTCGGGCTGTGCGGATCTTCGTCGGTTTCGCACTTGGCGTGATGCTTGCGATGGATGGCGACCCACTCCTTGGTGATCATGCCGGTGGACATCCATGACCAGAAGCGGAACCAGTGCGCGAGCACCGGATGGAAATCTACGCCGCGATGCGTCTGGCTGCGATGCAGATACAGCGTGACCGCAAAAATCGTCAGCTGCGTGACGACGAAGAAATAGATCAGCTTGCCCAGCCAGCCGGCGTGCGTGAGCCCGCCATTGAGGAAATCGAGTATGGTGTTCATGTAGTCCACGAGAGTATGTGCCGCCCCCAGACGGAATTGGTCATCATACTGGAGGGTGGGGTCTCCCGCCAGTAACGCAAGCGCCGTCCGGCGGCAATTCCGGACCGTCCGGTTTCACGTAAAAGTATGACTTACAACAAGAAATTAACTTTCCGCGCGGCTGCAAATGCCTGAGCTGCCCGAAGTCGAAACTACCCGTGCAGGAATCGCGCCGTACCTGATCGGACACCGCGTCGCTGCGCTAATCGTGCGCCAGCCGCGGCTGCGTTGGCCGATCCCGGACACACTGCGTCAGAAGCTGCCCGGAGAGCGCATCGACGCGGTCGAACGGCGTGCGAAATACCTGCTGGTGCACACCCAGGCTGGTAGCGCACTGCTGCATCTGGGCATGTCGGGCTCGCTGCGCGTGCTCGGCGGCGACGCCGCGCCGGGGCCGCACGATCATGTCGACTGGCGGCTCGATACCGGACGCGTGCTGCGCTACACCGATCCACGCCGATTTGGCTGCCAGCTGTGGCAGGCAGTCGGCACGACGCATGCGCTGCTCGCTGGGCTCGGGCCGGAACCCTTGAGCGAAGATTTCGACGGGGCGTATCTGTGGCGCGCGTCGCGCGGGCGCGCGGCAGCGGTGAAGCTGTTTTTGATGGATCAAAAGATCGTCGTCGGTGTCGGCAATATCTATGCGGCGGAGGCGCTGTTCGCCGCTGGCATACATCCGAATCGTGCGGCGGGTTCGGTATCGATCGCGCGCTACGAGCGGCTTGCCGCCGAGGTCAAACGCATCCTCGCCTACGCGATTACGCGCGGCGGCACCACGCTGCGCGATTTCATCAGTCCCGACGGCGTGCCGGGCTACTTCGAGCAGGAGCTGTTCGTGTACGGGCGTGCAGGCGAGCCGTGCAAGATCTGCCGCGCGAAGATTCGCGTGATTACGCTGGGGCAGCGCTCGACGTTTTATTGTCCGCGCTGCCAGCGCTGACGCGCGGTGCGACTACTCTTCGTTGCCATGGCTGATACGGAATATATGTCCGTCCGGATGGCGCACATGCATTTCGCGCACGCCCCAGGGCATGTCGCTTGGCGCGAACATGATCTCGATGCCTTGCTCGACGCAGTGTCGATGCACCGCATCCACATCGTCGACCCAGACCGACATCCATACGCCCTGATCGGCGGTTTCGCCGTCCGTCGCGTTGCCGAACGTCGTCGTGTTGCTGCCCTTGCCGCGTCCGCCCTGCGCGCCTTGGCACAGGAAAATTTCGCAGGTGCCCGAACACACGCCGCCGAAGGTCGGCGGGTCGCCCCAGTCCCAGCTTTTCTTCCAGCCCAGCTTCTCGAACCAGGCGAAGCTCTGCCGGATATCCGACACATTCAGGATCGGGGTGAGCCCTTTGGCGATCATGCAAGCGATTCCTGTCTGGAGGTTCAAGCCTGCGCTGCTTCCGCGTTGCCCTCGATAGCGTCGTCAGTCGGCCGCGCTATGGTCGGTGGCGTGGGCAGCATGCGCGCATTGCGCCATCCACCCCAGCGGTAATATGCCGCTGACAGCGACATCGAGACGAGCGAACCAAGCGGGAAACTCCACCAGATCGCATCGGCGCCCCACGACGACACCAACGCATAGGCGAACGGCAGGCGCACGCACCATAGCGCGATGATCAGGATCACCAGCGGCGCCATCACCGCGCCGGTCGCGCGCACCACGCCTGCGAGCACGAACGAGATGCCGAAGAATAGGAACGACCACACCACGACATGGTTGATGTGCTGTGCGATCTCGATCGCGCCGCCGTCGCCGCGCAGGAACAGATTCAGCGCACCGCGGTTGAACAGGTAGATCAACAGTACGAGACTGCCGGTCAGGAGGAAATTGAAGCCGACACCGGTCAGCGCAACCTTGGCGACGCGATCCCACCGCTGCGCGCCGACATTCTGCGCCGCCATCGACGAGGCGGCCATGCCGACTGCGAGCGAGGGCATCTGTATATAATTCCACAATTGGAAACAGGCACCGTAAGCCGCGGTGGTGTGCGCGCCGAAGCTGTTGACCAGACTGATCATCGCCAGCATCGAGGTCGACATCACGATCATCTGCAGGCCCATCGGGCTCACGAGCGCTTTGAGGATCACCGGATCAATGCGCAGATAGTTGAGCTCGCTGCGCCGGATGCGCAGGAAGTGCCTGCTGCGGTATAGATAGGCGATCAATCCGGCGAGCGTCAGGGCGGTCGCGATCAGCGTGGCCGTGGCCGAGCCGCGGATACCCATCGCCGGCACCGGTCCCCAACCGAAGATCAGCAGCGGATTGAGCGCGATGTCGAGCACGACGTTGATCGCGAGGAACACGAACGGCGTGCGCGCATCGCCCGCACCGCGCAGACTCATCGACAGGAATGCCTGCACGTAGATGAATGGCAGGCCGAGGAAGATGATGCGCAGGTAGGCGACCGCGAGCGGCAGCGATTCCTCCGGCATATGCATGAAGGCCATCATCGGCTCGGCGAACGTAAGCCCGAGCACCGTCAGCGCGCAGGACAACACTGCAAAGAACACGAGGCTGGTGCCGACCACGCGCTTGGCCTGGTCGATGTTCTTCGCGCCGACGCTTTGGCCTACGAGGATCGTGCCGGCCATGCCGACGCCGAACACCGCGCCGATCAGGAAGAACAGGATCGTGTTCGCGTTCGAGGTCGCTGCCAGCGCGGCTTCGCCGAGGCCGTGGCCGACCCAGATCGCGTTGACCGAGCCGTTGAGCGATTGCAGCACGTTGCCGGCGAGGATCGGCAGCGAAAATAGGAACAGCGTCTTGCCGATCGCGCCTTCGGTCAGGGTGCGACTTGGTTGGGGCATGGCGGACATGAGTCGGCAGATTTTCGAGAGGCGTCACTGCCATTTTGATGCAGCCACGCGCATTTCAACAGTGACGAATGTCAGCCGGTGCGCAGTGACAAGGCAATTCAGCGTCGTTTGCGGTGTTGGAACAGAAATACCGGAATGCCGGCAACGATCAAACCACCGCACCACGCGTGCTCATCCCAGCCGGCGCCGACCAGCGCCCACACGCCGTACACGAAGGCGAATGCCGCGGCGACGATATGCCAGTTACGGCGAT
>VBNZ01000103.1:5149-9143 GCA_005877675.1 Gammaproteobacteria bacterium | reverse complement strand
CACGTAAGGCAGCAGCGCCGCCGCGGTCGCGATCAGCACCGAAGCGGTGAACACGCTGACCAGCGAGCCGACGAAGTTGGCGTAGATCAGGCCGCTCGCGAGCACGCTGCCGACGACGAGGCCGATACGCGGCGTGCCCGATGCATCGGTGCGCGCGAACAGCGCGGGAAATAGCTTGTCGCGCGCCGCGGCGAGCGGAATCTGTCCCTGCACGAGCACCCAGCCGTTGAGCGCACCCCAGCACGACAATGCCATCGCGCCGGCCATCGCATGTGCGGCGCGGTCGCCCCAGAGACGGCGCGCCGCATCGGCAAAGGGTGCGGTGGAATCCTTCAACGTGTCGAGTGGCACGAGTCCGAGCACGATCGTGCAGGCTGCGACCGTGATGACGGCGGCGAAGGCAACGCCGAGCACGGTCGCGCGCGGAATCGTGCGTTCGGCCGCGTCGATGTGTTCGGCCGGAATCGTCGCGCATTCGAGTCCCTGCAGCGCCCACAGCGTGAGCGCCGCCGTCGCGGTGGTCAGATCGATCACGCTGCGGCCGGACGGATTGAACGGAGTGAAGCTGTGCGTGTCGAGCGCGAAGGCACCGACGCCGATCACGATCGCGATCGGCGCGATTTTCAATGCCGTCAGTACGATCTGCGTGCGCCCGGCGAAGCGCACGCCCGCGAGGTTTGTGAGCGTTGCGAGCCACAGTACGCCGAGCGCGACCGGCAGCGCGTGCGCAGCGAATGCAGGCGAGAGCGCTGCCATGCTGCCGGCGAAGCCAACCGCAATGGCCGCCGCCGCGCACCAGACCGAAATCCAGTAGCTCCAGGCCATGACGAATCCGGCGAAGTCGCCGAACGCGAGATGCGCGTAAGCATACGGTCCGCCGCTGACCGGATGGCGCTGCGCAAGACGCGCAAACACGAGTGCGAGCAGCAGCGCGCCGGTGGTCGAGAATATCCAGCCGTACAGACTCGCCATGCCGAACGGCGCAAGCGCGGCGGGCAAAAGAAAAATGCCCGAACCCACCATGTTCCCGACAACGAGAGCTACCGCACTCCATAATCCCAGGGCTCGGGTGCTCATGCCGCAGAGTGAACGGAATAAGCAAGCCCTCTCTTCCGAGCTTGCCTCGGGGGAGAGAATTGGGTGAGGGGGGCTCTTCGCTGCTGCTCATCAAGCGCCCCCTCACCCCAGCCCTCTCCCCCAGCGATGAGGCCGTTGGGGGAGAGGGAGTTGAGAAGCAGCGCCGAAATCATCGGGTCAGACGGCAAGATGCTCGCGCAGCGCGCGCCGGTACAGCTCGTGGAAGTGATGCACACCGGTTTCGCGTTTTGGATTGAGGCGTCCGGCTACGTACGAGCCCGAAGCGAGTCCTCGTTGCACGTGCTCGCAGATCGTGATGTCCTCGTGCTGCACCTTGTCGCTGAACGCTTCGTCCTGCGCACGCTTCTGCGCATCGTCGGCGCCTGCTGCGTAGAAATAATCGAACTCGACGCGGCAGCGATCGGGCGTGAGCGGCACGACGCGATTGGTCTGCAGGCGACCGGGCAGGATGTTCAACATCGTGTTCGGCCAGATGAAGTAGTACAGCGCTTCGCCGTTGCCGTAGAGCGCATCGGCGCTTTCGAGTGGACTGTGCTGCAGCGAATACCAGTCGGCAAGTTCGGTCGTGTAGCTGCGGTAGTCGAGCATCCGGTTCAGTTCCGGATGGATATGCGGCACGTGATAGCCTTCGAGATAATTGTCGACGTAGGCTTTCCAGTTGCACGCGACTTCGTAGCTCGTGCGCCGATCGAACCGATAGGTGTCGAGCCGATGCGCCGCAGTACGTGCATCGATGCCGGCGAGCACTTCAGTCAGCGGTGTCGTGTTGTCGAGCGCGACGAAGATCAGCCCCTGCCACTCCGCGACCTGCACCTGCGGCAGCGCGATCGCGCCGACGTCGAAATCGCAGGCGTCGGTCATTTCCGGCGCGCTGCGCAGGCGGCCGTCGAGCGTATAGGTCCAGCCATGATACTTGCAGCGCAGCGCCTTCGCGCCGCGTCCGGCGCAGGTCGCAAGCGGACCTGCGCGATGGCGGCAGACGTTGTGCAACGCGCGCAGAACGCCGTCGTCGCCGCGCACGACGAGAAGCGGTACCCCGCCGATATCGGCAACGATATGATCGCCCGCACCCGCAAGCAGTTCTGCGTGTGCGACCAACTGCCACGAACGCGCGAATACCGCATCGCGCTCGGTCGAGTATGCATTCGCTTCCGTATACAGCGGTGCCACGAGCGCATGTGCGCTGGCGGCGGGCTGCGCGGCGGCCCAGGTGGGATCGATGGTCAGGTGGCGGCTGGGCAGTTCATTCGGCATCGGCGCAGTGTCATCGCGGAGCGGTGGAGATGTCAAAATGCAGCACATCCTCGCGGACGCCGAGCTTGCTGTACAGCGCGATCGCCGGACCATCCACGAGATCGGCCTGGACGAATATGACATAGGCGCCGCGCGGTGCCGCAGTTTTCTGCAGCGCAGCGATCAAGGCCGTGGCGATGCCTTGCCTGCGATGATCTTCGGCAACGGCCAGGTCGTAAATATAAACCTCGCTGCGCTGCTGCTCGAACTTGGGCAGCACGTAGGCAGCAAGGCCGCCGACCACGTCGCCGCCTTTCGTTGCGGCGATGGCGATGAAGGTGTCGCTGCCGAGTAGGCGCTGGAGGTAGGCCGTGTCCGGCTGCGCGCCGGTATAGGTCTCGGTCTCGCCAAATGCGCGACCGAACATGCCGAGCATCGCGCGCATCGGCCCGGTGTCGCCGTGGCCGAGCACGCGTATCGCAAAGGATGGTGGCATATGCAAGTTCATCGGTTTAATGATCGCCGATCGTCTGCGCGAATAGCTTATAGATGCGTTTGTACTCGTCGAGCCACGAATCGGCATTGGTGAATCCGTGGCGGTCGAGCGCGTAGGGCGAGATCGTAAAATTGTCCTTGTGCAGCTCGATCAGTCGTTCGTAGAGACGCATCGAATCTTCGAACAGCACGTTGTCGTCGATCACGCCGTGGCAGATCAGCAGCGCATCCTTGAGTCCATCGGCGAATTCGATCGGCGACGAACGCTTGTACGCGATCGCATCGACCTGCGGTTCGTTGAGGATGTCGGAGGTGTATTCGTGGTTGTATTGCATCCAGTCGGTGACCGGACGCAGCGCAGCGCCCGCGGCGAATTCGCCCGGTGCGCGAAACAGCGCCATCAGCGTCATGAAGCCGCCGTAAGAGCCCCCGTAGATGCCGATGCGCTTGGGATCGACGCCCTGCGTGTCGACCAGCCATTTCTTCCCGTCGAGCAGGTCTTCGAGTTCGGGGTGGCCCATCTGGCGATAGATCGCCGTGCGCCACTCGCGGCCATAGCCTTCCGATGCGCGGTAGTCCATGTCGAGCACGACATAGCCGTGCTGCAGCAGCAGGTTGTGGAACATCTGCTCGCGGAAATAGTAAGGCCAGCTCGAGTGCACGTTCTGCGTATAGCCCGCGCCATGCACGAACAGCACGGCCGGATGCTTCTTCGACGCGTCGTAGTCGGCGGGTTTGTAGAACTTCGCCGCGATAGCGCCCTTGAAGTGCGTCGAGGGCACCTCGACGAATTGCGGCGCGACCCAGTTCATCGCCTTGTACTCGGCACTGCGCGTGTCAGTGAGCTCGCGCGAGGTCCCGCCGCCGTCAGCAGAAACAACGGCGAGTTGCGCGGGCACGTAGCTCGATGAGTGCGTGACGAGCAGCCGGCTGCCGTCGTGACTCAGTGCGAACACATCCGCGCCGCGATACTGCGTCAAGCGCTCGAGCTTGCCGCCCGTCGCGCCGACGCGATAGACATCGTAGCTGCGCGTGTTCTCGGCATTGCTGCGCATGTAGAACCAGCGTCCGTCGCCGGACAGCTGCGCGTGCGAGATCTCGAATTTGCCTTGCGTCAGCGCCAGCGCCTTGCTATCGGGCGACTTGGTATACAAATGCGCATAGCCGG
>VBNZ01000103.1:0-5139 GCA_005877675.1 Gammaproteobacteria bacterium | reverse complement strand
CGTACCACAGCGTGCGGCCGTCGTTGAGCCAGCCGAACCCGTTGAAGTTCCAGTTGATCCACGCCGGATCGGTTAGTCGATGCTGCGGCACCAGCGCGTGACGCGCGAAATCGACCGACGCGATCCAGCGGTCCTTGTTGTCGATCGCACGAATCTGAATTGCCAACGCGCGGCCGTCGCGGCTCCATTCGATGCCGCCGCCACCGCCGTCGTCGGCGTCGGACACGATGCGCACGGCGCGTGCCTTCGGCTTATCGTCTTTGTGTGCAGCTTGGGCGTTCGCTGCGCTTTCGTCGTGTGCGGACTTCTTCGCGCCTTCCGACTGCGCGAGTTTGGCATTCTCCTCACGCGAATCGCTATGCGCGGATGGCTTTGCACGATCCGCCGGTGCGAGCTTGGCGTTCTCCTCGCGCACCGCCTTGAGCGGATCGTCGTGGATGCCGGGCAGCGCATCGAGCGCGAGCGGGTACGCCTTATGCTCGACGAGATCGAACAATTGCAGCGCCTGACCGACCGGCGCGTTGCGGCCGACACGTATGCGTTCTTTCTCGGTCTCCTCGTAGCCCGATTCGGTGACGTAGCGCGTGAGTTCGCCGCGCTTGCCTTCCTCGTGCTTCTTCGGCGCAGTGACGACAAGCATCCAGCGCGCATCGGGCGACAGCGCCGCATCGAGCAGCTTGACCTCGTCGCCGAGCCAGAACGGCGCCGGCGCGCGCGTCGGATCCGCCTTGCGCAATGCTTCGGCGTGCGTGCGGCGCGTCTCCTTGTCGTCGTGCAGTTTTTTCAGCGTCGAGAATGTGCGCAGCTGCATCTCACGCAGATCGTCAAGCTTGGGCGGTGCATCGGGATCCTTCTCGGTCTTGAGCGTTGCCGCGGGGCCGGTCACACCGCTCGCCAGATCGTGCATGAACCAGTCGGTGCCGGTGCGGAAGGTGACGAGGCGGCCATCGCCCGACAGGCGTGCGCCGCGCGCGTTGCCAGCGCGGGTGATCTGCGTCAGCGCACCGTTGCGCAGGTCGCGCACGAACACATCGCCGTTGCGCACGAAGGCTGCGCGCGTGCCGCCGAGATCGTAGCTCGCATCGCGGCCGTCGCTCGCCGCCATGGCCGCGCCGTCGACGACGCTGTCCTGGCCGTTCGCGAGATCGATGCGGTGCAGATCGATCAGCGGCGAGCCGCTACGCTTGAGCGAGTAGTACGACGACTTGCCATCGACGCTCCAGTAGGCGTTCTGCACCGGCGCGCCGATCCAGTCGGGCTCGGCCATGATCTTTTCGAGCGTCAGCTCCGCGGATGCGGGTTCAGCTGCGGCGGCCGTAAACGTGAGCGAGGCGAGCAGAACGACGAGCGCGGCGCGATGCATGCTATATCCCTGGAATTATGCGAAACGCGCAGCATAGCCGGATGCAAGATGACCGCAAGCCGCCGGAAGTCACCTTTGTTGTCATTCCGGCGAGAGCCGGAATCCATCTTGATCTCTCTCAAACGCAAAAGATCGAGAGCAAGGGCAAACTGGATTGCGGCTTTCGCCGGAATGACGAAGCCTTTATTCTCGTCCCGATTCCCGATTCCCGATTCCCGATTCCCGATTCCCGATTCCCGATTCCCGATTCCCTATGCACCTTCCCGCCGTAGAACTGGAAACCGCGCCGAACCCGCAGCACGCCGTAATCTGGCTGCATGGCCTCGGCGCGGACGGACACGATTTCGAGCCGATCGTGCCGGAGCTCGTCGATCGCAGCTGGCCCGCGTTGCGCTTCGTGTTTCCGCATGCGCCGGTGCGCCCGGTCACGATCAACGGCGGCATGCCGATGCGCGCCTGGTACGACATCACCGGCATGGAAATCGCGCAGCGCCAGGACGAGGCGGGCATGCGCGCCTCGATCGCGCAGCTCGATGAACTGATCGTGCGCGAGCGCGGGCGTGGTATCGCGGCGAAGGATATTCTGCTCGCGGGATTCTCGCAGGGCGGCGCGATCGCGCTCGCCGGGGGCTTGCGTTACAACGAAACGCTCGGCGGCATCATTGCCTTGTCGACCTACCTGCCGCTCGCAGAAAAGACCGCAGGCGAACTCAGTGCGGCGAACCGGGCGATCCCGATATTTCAGGCGCACGGCAGCGGCGATCCGATCGTGCCGCTGCCGCTCGGTGCAATGAGCCGCGATCGGCTCGTGCAGCTCGGCTATCACATCGAATGGCACAGCTATCCGATGGCACATCAGGTCTGCGCCGAAGAGATTGCCGATCTGCGCAGCTTCATCGGCGCGAAATTGAGTTGATCATCAGCACGCGATGAGCACCCCGTCGCCCACAGCCGCACCCGATCCGCGCGTCGCGCCGGCGACCTGGTTGCCGGATTTCTGCAGCCCGCCGGTGCTCTTCGCGGTGATCGTCGTGGTCGAACTGCTCGTCGTCGCGATCCTGATCGCACCGAGCGACGAATCGCAGCCGCTATTGCCGCGTCTCGGCACGGCGACGCTGTTCGCGCAATGGCTCGCGCTGCTTTGCGTCGTCACGCTGTGCCAGCTGCGACCCTGGCTCGCGCGGCTCGCCCCGGTACGTGGTGAACTGGTCGCCTATCTCATCGTGCTCGCGCTGACCGCGCTCGGCAGCACGCTCGTATCGATGCTCGACGAAGTACTCGCGCTGCATCTGGCCCTGCCGGCGGAATTTCGCTGGCGCTTCGTTACGCGCAATATCGCGCTCGCCGCGCTGATTTCCGCGGCCCTGCTGCGCTATTTCTACGTGATCGAGCAGTGGCGCGCGCGCGTACGCGCCGAAGCGCAGGCGCGCGGCGACGCGCTGCAGGCGCGCATCCGCCCGCATTTCCTGTTCAACAGCATGAATACGATTGCGAGCCTGATCCGCACCGACCCGCGTTCGGCCGAGCACGCGGTCGAGGATCTGTCCGATCTGTTCCGCGCCGCGCTCGGCGCCGAGGGAAAGCTGTCCACGCTGGGCGAGGAGATCGAGCTCGCGCGGCGCTATCTTGCAATCGAGCAGCTGCGTCTGGGCGAGCGCCTGCGCGTCGAGGTCGAGCTCGGCGATGCGCCGCGCGACCTGGCTGTGCCGGCGCTGCTGCTGCAGCCGCTGGTCGAGAATGCGGTGCATCATGGCGTGCAGCCGCTCGCCGATGGCGGCACAGTCACGCTGCACGCGCGGCGCAGCGGCAGCGGTGCGGAAGTGACCATCGCCAATCCGCGCCCGCCGGAAGGCCAGCGCCTGCCGACGCGTCACGGCATGGCGCTGGCCAACACCAAGAGCCGGATCGAGTACCATTTCGGCTGGCGCGGCGCGCTGATCGTGCAGCAGGGCGCGCGCGATTTCAGCGTGACGCTGCGTTTGCCGCAAGAGCGACGGGATCGCGAGTGATGAAAGCCTTTATCGTCGACGACGAACCGCCAGCGCGCGCGCGTCTGGCAAGTCTGCTTGAGGAGCTTGGCGGCGTCGAAGTCGTCGGCGAAGCCGGCGACGGACGCACTGCGGTCGAAATCGTTGCGCGCCTGAAGCCTGACGTCGTGCTGCTGGACATCAGCATGCCGCTGATGAGCGGACTTGAAGCAGCGCGTCATCTGATGACGTTCGAATCGCCACCCGCGGTGATCTTCTGCACCGCTTACGACGAACATGCGCTCGAAGCCTTCGATGCGAATGCAATCGATTATCTGGTGAAACCCATTCGGCTCGAACGTCTCAAGGGAGCGCTCGAACGCGCGCGTCGCTATTCCTCCGGCGCCGTCGCGCGCGTGCAGGCCGCTGCGCCCGTGCCTGCTGCGCGTACGCACCTGTGCGCGCGCGTGCGCGGCAATCTCATGCTCGTGCAGGTCAGCGAAATTCAATATCTGCTCGCCGAAGATAAATACACCGTCGTGCATCACGCGCACGGCGAAGTGCTGATCGAGGAGCCGCTGAAGGCGCTTGAACTCGAATTCGGCGAGCGCTTCGTGCGCATCCATCGCAACTGCCTGGTCGCGCGCGCGAGCCTGACCGGCCTCGTGCGAGCTCCCGATGAGCGCGTGTTCGCGCAGATCGCCGGCAGCGCCGCACAGCTCGAAGTGAGTCGGCGCAATCTGCCGGCGGTGCGCAAATTGGTGAAGGGTGCGAACGTATGAATGTGCTACGCATCGCCACACGCCAGAGCGCACTCGCGCTATGGCAGGCCGAGCATGTCGCGACGCGTCTGCGCGCAGCGCATCCGCAACTCGTGGTCGAGCTGCTGCCGATGACCACGCGCGGCGACCGCATCCTCGATCGTCCGCTCGCCGAGATCGGCGGCAAGGGCTTGTTCTTGAAGGAACTCGAAGTTGCGCTGGCTGAACGTCGCGCCGATATCGCGGTGCATTCATGCAAGGACATGCCGATGCAGCTCGATGCGGGGTTCGCGATCGGTGCGATCCTCGAACGTGCCGATGCGGCCGACGCTTTCGTCAGCGTGAAGTTTGCACAGCTTGCCGAGTTGCCGCAGGGTGCGCGCGTTGGCACTTCGTCGCTGCGGCGCCAGGCGCAGCTGCGTGCGCTGCGCCCCGATCTACAGCTCGTCGATCTGCGCGGCAACGTCAACACACGTCTGGCCAAACTCGACGCGGGCGAATACGACGCGATCGTGCTCGCCTGCGCGGGGCTTGATCGCCTCGGTCTTGCCGAACGTATCCGCGCGCGCCTCGAAGCGCCGGCCTGGCTGCCCGCCGCGGCGCAAGGTGCGATCGCGATCGAGCAGCGAATCGGTGACAATGCCGTTGCGGCGCTGCTCGCGCCGCTCAACGATGCCGACACCGCGCGCTGTGTCACTGCCGAACGCGCATTGACGCGGCGGCTCGAAGGCAGCTGTCAGGTACCGATCGCGGCCTACTGCATCGAAACCGAACGCGGTCTGCATCTTGCCGGCCTCGTCGGCGACGCGGCGACGGGTGAGGTGATCCGCGCGGCGGCGCATGGCGCGGCAGATCACCCCGGCGCGCTCGGCGAGGAGGTTGCGGATATGCTGCTCGCGCGCGGCGCCGCGCGCTTTCTTAGCGCGTGAGACGCAAGCCCGCTAACGTGCGCGCATGAGTGTTGCGCCCACGAACGGAATCATCGTCTATCGCGCGAGCCGCCTCGAAGCCCTGCTCAATCCGCTGCAGGAACTGCTCGACGCATCCC
>VBNZ01000102.1:10842-11461 GCA_005877675.1 Gammaproteobacteria bacterium | reverse complement strand
GCCGGACATGGACACCCACGGGGCAAGCGTCGCGCTCAAGCCCAGCTCGGCGCTGCCACCACCTCCAGGCACACCAGTCCACATTGCGGCATGCAGGACCAGGGACTGCAGCAATAAGGTAAGTGCGAATGAAACCTTGTGCCCGAGTAAGCTGAGTACCGCCCATAGCGTGCCGTAACGCGCCAGCCATTGAACAGCGGTAAGGCCCGCCAGCGCCAGCAGATTCGTCGATCCAATGCCGGCAAGCAGGCGCATATGTGCGCCCACGCTTAACAGGAAATCGTGCAGTGTTTGCTGTCTGCGGCGCAGATTCGGCCAACGCCGGGCGAACGCATTGTCGCCGACCAACCAGCGCATGATCTTGCGCCGTGCCAGCAGTATGGCTGCACCCAGCGCGATCATCAGCGCGCTCGCGCCAAAAGCCAACATCGTGATTGCCGCAGGCAACTCAGGCGAAAGCAACGTCATGCCAGCAACGGGCAAGGCCAGCGCAAAAAAGGCGAGATCCAGAAGTTGATCCGCAGCCGTGATGGTTGTAGCAGCACCAATCGATCCACCTTCGCGCCGCACGTAGTAGATGCCGGCTGCGTAACCCGCAACGCCGCCTGGCGTACTGATG
>VBNZ01000102.1:0-10775 GCA_005877675.1 Gammaproteobacteria bacterium | reverse complement strand
GCAGGTCGAGCCGACGCAGCAGAAGCTGCAGTTTCAGCGCGCGCGCCAGCCAGCAAGCCACCGTCATTGCGAGCAAAACGAAGTACCCTTGCACCGGGAAATTCAGGATTTGCAGCAGCGCCTCCTTGCCGCCAATGACGAGCGGCACGGCGAGCGTCGCGATGAGCGCTCCAACAATTAATGTGCCGGCGCGACGCATGTTTTGAATCTTGTGTACACGCTCATTTTTTCAAATCCACGCAGCGCTGTCGCCGCAATCAATGCTGCTCGCCGTGCTCTCGCGCCGGCACATGACGGGTGCCCAGCACGATGTCCCAAAGTGGCGTGGTTACACCGAAGTTTCGGTCGGGATGATGGTGGTGGATATGGTGGCTGGCGGCCCACCGTCTGGCTAGTGGTTGCTGAAAACGCTTGCCGTGTATGGCTGTATGGGCAAGACCGTAAGCCGCATATCCTGCGGCCAACGCCCCGGTTAGGAGCAGGGCGATGCTCGTTGGCGCAAAAGTGGCCAGGACGCCGGCCAACGTCAGCATCGCCAGCGGCGGCATGAAGAACGGCAGCGCATCGTAGCCAGCGGGGTCCTCGTGGTGCTGCCGATGACCTTGTGCCATCAGGTCGACATAGCCATGAAACAGCCAGCGATGAAACACATATTCCACCAGGCTGAAAAGAATTAGCCCGAAAAAAAACGTCGCAACAGTGCCTGCGATACCGACTTCATTGCGCCAAAAACCTGCACCCAGCAAGGCCAAGCTGACCAGAGTATCCGCGATCAGTCCCGCGTGGGCGTTCACGCGTGCTGTCGAAAGTCGCGCAAGACAGGCGTGCAATGCATTCACCCGAAAGCTTGCCACGCCAAACCCTCAAGTACTTCCCGCATCAATTTCAGTGCTCATAAAAACCAAGACCGCTGAGCGAACTCCAGCATCTTCGCAATCGATCGATCTCAGCATAGCGCAAACATGTTAAATCGAACTTCTGAGCCCGTTTTGATGGCCGCTACGCACGTTTTAGGTTTCTCGAACCTTTGCTCTTCGGCACCAAATGCTTGGCGTTGTAATCCAGAGCTTCGCGTAGCAGCGCCTTGAGCGCGGTCTTGTCGATCTTGTCTTCCGCGCGCAAGTCTATGGCGCGCCACTTCCCACCGCCGAAGCCGGCGTTGAAGAGCTTGTTGGGATCGGTGAGTTGGGCGCCGTGGAAGAACGTGAGCTTCACCTTGCCCTTGTGTGCGTTGGCGAGGGCGTACATGCCCTCATGCGACCACACAGGGGTCCCCATCCACTTCCATTCTTCGATGACCGCGGGATCGACTTCGTGGATGAGCTTGCGGATTTCGGCCAATCTCTCGCCCCTCCAATCGCCCAATTCGGCGATCCGCTTGTCGATCCGCTCGGATGCGCTCATAAGGTGCGATGGCTTGGCGACCGCCTTGCGCGGTTTGACCGGCGATTTTCTGGACGTCTTGACGGCCATCGTGTTCACTGCATGACTGCGATGCGTCGTCCGCTGCGCCACTTGGTCGCGTACGGCAGCACGAACATGTACAGGCCGGTGAGCGCAAGCAAGGCGAGCGGGAGCAGCGGCGAGTAGGTGATCCAAGGCGAGGGCATCGCGCCGCCCGTCTGTGCCAGCGCGACGAAATTGGCGATGACCGTCGCGGTAAAGATCACGGACAGCCAGCGGTGGAACTGCCGCAGCCACTTGCTCCAGTTCATGGCGATCTCCTTCTCAGTGGGATCTAGTTTGAAGTAGCGTGCGTACATCACTGACCTCGCCGTGCCTCGATCATCTTCCAGCCGTTGCCCGACGGGTCGCGGAAGCTGGCGTCCACGCTGCTGTAGCGGGACTCGGGCGCCTGCGTGAACTCCACGCCGCGGGTGCGCATGCGGTCGTAGGCGGCGCGGCAGTCGTCGACGACGAGCACCAGCGGCGGCATGGCGCCCTTCGCCACGACCTCGCGCAGGATCTGCACGGTCGCCGCGTCGAGCATCGGCGCCTGTGGCGTGAACAGGCCGAGCTGAAACGACGGCTGATCCGGGTGCTGCACCGTAAGCCAGCGGTAGTCGCCGTTGCGCGCGTCGGTGTGCACGCGGAATCCGAGCTTCTCGACATAGAACTCAAGGGCTTCGTCCTGATCACGAACGTACAGCCCGACAACGCCAATACCCTGACTCATGGTAGCTCCGGTTTTTCCTGGGTCTCTTTTGTACCATCCGACTCCTGCCGCCGCTTCTCCGAAACTGCGATGATGAGTCCGGGCCGGCGGGCGGCGCTGACGAAACACGCCGGCACGCGCTCGAGCTCGTGTCGAGCGGCTTGCTCGCGCGCACGCAGCTCAGTCGGGCTCTCGCCAGTGACGTCGCGGAAAGTGCGCCCGAACGTTCCCAGGCTATTCCAACCGGTCTGCAGCGCGATCTCGAGGATGGGCAGATCGGTGTCGCGCAGTAGCGCCGTTGCCCGTTCGAGTCGGCGCGTGAGCAAGTAGCGGTGCGGTGGGGCGCCGAAGGCCTCTTTGAACGATCGCGCAAAGTGAGCTTCGGAGACGCCGCTCACGCGCGCCAGCCGCCGCACCGGCCACGCCTCGTGCGAGGCGGCGTCCATCCGGTCCTTTGCGCGCAGCAAGCGGCGCAACAGCTTGGGATCGGGGGACATTTTTGCCGAATTCTTGGACGGCTCGCCGGTCGCCATGGAGCTCACTCAATCGATCAAGACTAGGGCCTGCAAGAGTAGAGGCTCGTACCCGCGGCTGCTACGGGTCGAAAGTTAATGGTGATCTCAAAACAACTCCGACTGCGGCAGCGCTTCGTCGGCTTCGGCGAAATTGCTCAGACCCACTCCGACAAGGCGATAGCGCGTCGATGGCGGCAGCGCGACGCGCCCGCGCAAGTTCACAGCGATCGCAATGAATTCGGCCTCGCTCGCCGGTGGCAGCGGCGGCGTGTGGCTGCGCGTCAGAATATGGAAGTCCGCGGTTTTCAGTTTCAGCACGACGGTGCGGCCGACGCGTCCGCCCGATGCCATCAAAGCTTTGCGCGCAGCTGCCCAAGTCTTCGCGGCGAGTGCGCGGATTGCAGGTTCGGTGTCGTCGAGCGGCAGGTCGCGCTCGAAGGTGTCCTCGGCCGAAATCGATTGCACCGGCTGGTCAGGGTTGACCGCGCGGCGATCGATGCCCCAGGCGAGTTCCTGCAGGCGCGGACCAAAACGCCCGAAGCGGCGCTCGAGTTCGCGCGCATCGAACGTGCGCAGATCGGCGCAGGTGTGCACGCCGAGCGCATCGAGTTTCGCATTCATGACTTTGCCGACACCGGGAATCTTGCCGACCGGCAGCGGCGCAAGAAACGCTTCGACCTGCTCGGGGCGAATGACAAATATGCCGTTCGGTTTGCGCCAGTCCGAGGCGATCTTGGCGAGAAACTTGTTCGGCGCAACCCCGGCCGATGCGGTGAGCTGCGTCGTCTCGAAAATCTCCGCGCGGACCGCCTTCGCCACTGCGGTTGCCGATGCGAGCGCGGACTTGGGTTCGGTCACATCGAGATAGGCTTCATCGAGCGACAAAGGTTCGACGAGATCGGTATGCCGCAAGAAAATTTCGCGTACCTGGCGTGAAGCGGCACGATAGCGGGTGAAATCCGGCGGCACGAAAATCGCGTCGGGGCACAGACGCTCGGCGCGCAGCGCGGGCATCGCCGAACGCACACCGAACCTGCGCGCTTCGTACGACGCCGCGCACACGACCGAGCGCGCGCCGCGCCAGGCGACGACGACGGGCTTGCCGCGCAACGCCGGGTCATCACGTTGCTCGACCGATGCGTAAAACGCATCCATGTCGATATGCACGATCTTGCGCATCTTCTATTCAGTTCTGCTCGCGGAGACGTTTACCTGCGACGCTCGTACATCTGCTTTCGTCACATGTAGTGCATTCGTTGGACACCGCGTCGTCTTAAGCCTGTGCAGGATAGCAGCGGGCCGGAAGGCTGCGGCCCGGCAATTGCGTAAGGCGATTTTCGACAAGCTTACGGGAGGCGGTCATGGCGGCAATAGTTTCTCCAACGGCAAGTCGCGCGCTGGCATTCGCGCCGAAGTCGATGTCCTTGGCGCAAACGTCGGATGCGCTGTTTGAAGTGGGCCGACTTTTGTTCGTGCTCGGGCTGGCGGCGCTCGGCATGCAGATTCCACTCGTCGGCGATTTTGTGCCCGGCCTCGAACCCGTGCCGACGTGGCTGCCGCTGCAGCTTCCGCTCGCGTATTTGAGTTGGGGCATATTGCTCGGCACGAGCATGATGATCGCCTCAGGTTCGCATATGCGTTTTGCGGCAATCGTGCTCGCGCTCATGTTCTTCGCCTGGTTCGCGCTGCTGCAATTGCCGCGACTGATTGCGCATGCGGACGACGGCGTGGCATGGGCGTGCACGTTCGCCGTGCTTGCACTGTTTGCGGCAGCGTGGCTACTGGCAGCCCGTGGCAAAACCGTGCCACGCGTGCGGTTGAAGTTGATCGATACGGGCGCCGTCTTCGGGCCGCGTTTGTTCGGCGCCTGTGTCGCGGCCTTCGGCATTCTGCAATTTGTCTATCGCAGCGATGTCGCGAGTCTGTTTCCTGCGCTTCCATACTTTGCCTACTTCAGCGGCGGCGTGTGCGCACTCGCCGGCGTTGCGCTTGTCGCGGGCGTGCGCGAACGTCTCGTTGCGATCGTACTTGGCGCGGTGTTCGGCAGTTGGGTGCTGATCGTATGCATCCCGCGCGTGGCAGCCGCGCCGGGCGATCGCACCGCCTGGACCGGCCTGCTGCTCGCGCTTGCTCTGTGCGGCACGGCGTGGTTGGTCGCTGGTAGTTTCTCTCGCAAAACTCCAAGGCCTTCGCCGGCGCGCGCCGATCAAATCATTCAGGACGCTCTATACGAGGCGGCGGCCTAGCGTCATCAGGATTTCAACACCGCCTTGAGCTTCGCTGCGGCTTCGGGAAACCACGGCCCGTTCGCTTCGAGTGCCTCGGCGACGACTTTTTCCGCATCGGCGCGTCGATTGAGTGCGAGCAGCGCCTTCGCACGCGCGTTCGCAACGGAAAGGCGATTTACCCCGAAGGCCTTCTGCGATGCCTGTTCCAAAAACGGCAGCGCGACGGCCGCCTGACCGCGCTCGAGCAGACTCTTGCCGTGGCGATAGGCGTAGACGTAGTCGTCCGGATACGCCGCGATCAGTTTTGGCATCAGCGCATCGACTTCGGATTGGCGTTGGGCGCGTACGAGATAAACGCGCTGATTGTCGGCGGCGTTGCGGTCACGCCTGAGATCTCCGCCGAGCGTATGCTGCGCTGCGGCGATGCCGCGATCGAGTACGGCTCTCTCCGCCGCCGCATCGCCGAGCGCCTTGTCGAGATCGGCCGCGGCGATCACCGCGCTGCGCTGATCGGCGCAGGTTGGCGTCGCCACGAAGACCTGCTTGTCGAGCAGCGCCTTCAATGCCGGGCGCTGCATGGCAAGTGCAGACTTGCGCTCGTCCGCGGGCAGCTTCTCGCTGCATTCGAGCAGCGTGTCGATCGCATAGTAACGATCGCAGCCCGGGTCGCCGGCGAGCATGCGCTGCGCCTGCACGACGCATTCGTGTGTATTTTTATCCTTTGCAGCTTTTTCCATTTCGAGCTGAGCGAGGCGCGTAGCGGCCTTCTTGTCGTGCTGCGCGGCCATCGTCACCGCGTCGGACAGGCTCGCAAACCAGGCGAGTCCGTCGGCAGCCTGGCCGCGCGCCTCGTAGCTTGCGAGTGCATCGGCGAGCGCGCTGTTTGACCCGCTCGCCGCCTGCGTCTTAAGCGTATCGAGTGCGTCGCGGCCGCCCAGAATGCGATCGAGCGCGGGATAAAATTTGTCACGCGGCTGCTCGGCGAGGATGCGTCCGAGCTCGCTGCCGTCAGGATTGAGTACGACATAGCTCGGCAGCGCCTTGACGCTGAGCTTCTTCATCCAAGCCGCGCCGTCGGGCGAATCGGCATCGGCTTGGACGAGTACGACGCGCTTGAGCGCGGCGTTCCATTCCTTACCCGTAAGCACATTGGTGTTCATGAAATAGCACGAGTAGCACCACTGCGCCTGGAAATCGATCAGCACCGGGCTATGTTCGCTGCGCGCGCGTTCGAGCGCGGCGTCGACGCTTTGCGGCGTTTCGTGAGCGAGAGCAGAACCGCAGAACAACAGCGTCAGCGCGGCGAGACGTGTGTGGAGGAACTTCATTGCAGCTCCGGCGGGAATCGATGAACTATTGTAGAACGCGAAGCGCGCGCGGCGCCTGTGTCGGAAGTTTCCTACAAATCCTGCCGCGATTTGGCGATGGCGGAGCGGCTGCGAACGTACGCAGAATGCGCATAACCAACCGAAGGGGAAGGTCATGCACAAATCCGATTTCGATTACGCCGGGCGCTGTATGCGCTGGTATGAGTGGCTCGCGTTCCTGCTGCTGTTCGCGCTTGCGGCCGGCGTGAAAGCCGCCGTGCCGCTATACCGCTGCGATGATGCGCGCGGCGCAGTGACGTTTCAGGATCGGCCCTGTTCAGTGCAGGAAATCGAACAGGCCGTCGCCGTCGAGCCCGCACCGGCATACGCGCCATCGCCCACGTACGCGCTCGATACGCTCGCGCGCGAACCCCGGCCGCTGCGCTCAGGTTTCAACCGCGTGCGCAATTCGGGCGCGCAATCCTGGGAATGCCGCACAGCGGATGGGCAGGTGTTCTACCGCCACCATGGCTGCCCACGCGCGATTGCCGCGGGCGATGCGAGTACCACGGCGCATGGCGGCATGCATCGCGGCAAGGCGTCGTCGTCGAATGCAAAAACAGTCAGCGTGCATGCGGTTCGTATTCCGCGCGAGGAAGCTTGCGCGCAAATGCGCCGTGCGAGCGCGATCGGACGCAACGGACATGCGCATGACGAGGACGCATCGACCTATGACAAGAATCTCGGCCGCGATCTGTGCCGCTGAAATGGATGTTTCGCAACTGCCACCTGCCTGCGAGCCGCCAAATCGGGTAAGGTTGGCGCGGCCAAATCCTCCCGAGGTGCATCATGTCGCGTTGGATGTTCACACTTGTTGTTTTGACCGTCGTTCTGCTGGCCGGGTGCTCATCGGGCTCGAATACGGGATCGAGCGCAAAGCCCGCGGCGCAGGCGACCGGCACGGCGGCAGCGGGAGCGCCGACTGACCCGAAGGCCGCCGCCGAAGCGAAGGCGCTGAAGGACTTCCAGCTCTACGATCAGATGCGCATCAAGGAAAGCTACGATCTCGCTGTGCCGCTGGGTGCCGATATCGTCAAGAATTACCCCGACACGACGGCCGCGGCCAAGGTCAAGGAAACGCTCGACGATGGCCACGGCGCAGACTGAGTCGCGGCGCCTGGCCAAGCTGTGGGCCTACACCGCCGTACCCGAGAAGGGCGGCATGCAATACGCCGCGTCGATCGAGAGTACGCCGCCGTTGAGCCCGGCAGGCGTTTCCGGCAAGGATGCCGTGCACGTACATCTGATCCTGCGTCAGCATCCGGCGTGGGGGCAAAATGTATACCTGATGCTCGACAACGAGAAATTCGATTGCCGTTCCGGGTGTCCGACGCTGCCGGTGAGTTTCGACGGCGAATCGCCCAAGCCGATGAAGGCAACGATCCCACCGACCGGTGAGCCTGCGCTGTTCATCGATGACGACCGCATCTTCATCCAGCGTATTCTGCGCACGAAGAAAGTCGCAATCGATGTCGCGCTCAAGAGCGGCGGCAGAAAAACGCTGGTGTTCGAGACCGGCGGCCTCGATATGTCGCATTTGCCCGGCGCTGCGAAGAAGAAATGAGCGCGAGCCATTCCGGCGCCCGTAAGTTGGGTGCAGTCACGCTCGTCGTGCGCGACTACGATGAGGCAGTGGAGTGGTACACCCGCTGCCTCGGCTTCGAGCTGATCGAGGACCGCGACGAAGGCCGCAAGCGCTGGGTCGTGATCGCGCCCGCGCACGGGGCCGCAACGCCGCTGCTATTGGCGCGCGCATCGACACCCGAGCAGGCAACGCGCATTGGCGATCAAACCGGCGGGCGCGTGTTTCTCTTTCTGCACACGGATGATTTCGAGCGCGACTACCGGCATATGCAGGCGCAAGGCGTCAAGTTTCTCGAAGCGCCGCGCTACGAGAGTTATGGCAGTGTGGCGGTGTTCGAGGATTTGTACGGCAACCGCTGGGATCTGCTGCAGCCGAAGTCGGCTGTAAGCAATTGCGGCGCGTGCCGGTCTATCAGCACAGCCGCATGCCCACGTTTCCCGCCAGGAGATCACGCCGATGAAATCGCTGCTGAAAATCGCCACTTTTGCCGCCGCCGCGGCGTTCGCTTTCAATGTCGCCGCGCAGGATGCGGCAGGGCCCGCCGATGGCGCGGCCGCGCCCAGTTTCAAATTGCAGGATCAGAAGGGCGATTGGCACGCGCTGAACGATTACCACGGCAAGTGGCTCGTGCTTTACTTCTACCCGAAAGACGACACGCCGGGCTGCACGACCGAGGTGTGCACGTTCCGCGACGATGTGGCCAAGCTGCACAAGGCCGGCGCCGATGTCGTCGGCGTGAGTCTCGATGACGTGAAATCACACGCGGCGTTTGCCGAGAAGTATCACGTGCCGTTCCCGCTGCTGTCCGACAACACGCAGGCGACGGCGAAGGCCTATGGCGTGCTGACGACGCACCTTGGCGTCAACTACGCCAAACGCGAAACGTTTCTGATCGACCCGAGCGGCAAAGTTGCCAAGCACTACGTCAAAGTCGACCCGAAAGAGAATTCGGGGCAAGTGCTCGCCGACCTTGCGGTGCTCAAGAAGAGCTGATATCGACTGTCATTGCGGGCGATCTGCCCGCATGCCCGGCGGCCCGGGCGATAAATTGGATGCAGAAACCGCGCAAGCCCTGGGCACGCGGTTTCTGCATCCGTGAGGTTGGCGCTTATGCTGCCTTCGAGTGACTCAGCGTGTTCTCGAACGTGCGCAGTTCCTGTTCGATTTTGTCGCGCTGCCAACCGTAGCGCTCCTGCAATTTGCCGGCGAGATACTGGTGGTCGCCATTCGGGCGCGCCAGATCATCGTCCGTAAGCTTGCTGAATTGCGCTTGCAGCGGATGTTTGATCTGCGACCACTTGGTTTGAATGATGTCTTGATTCATGTCTTGCTCCAACAGCGAAAGGAGAACCGCACCGGCGTGCTCTGACCACGTTGGCGCGGGGGCCAAGACTACGCCGCCCAAGTGAAATCGCGATTAGCGTGGCGTTAATCGCGTGTTATCGCAGCGCTCGCGTTTCCGGAAAATTCAGTAATATGAAGCGGCATGGATCTTGCGCGTCTGTATAATTGTAGCAAAATATACAATGAGTGAGCGCGTGATAATATCGGCCGTGCCGAGCCTTCGCCCACTCGCGCGTGCACACAAGGTGGCGAGTTTTCCGCCACAAGTCGGAATGGATTGCCGTGTGCTCGTACTGGGCACCGTACCGAGCGTGCGTTCTCTGCAGCTGCGCCAATCGTACGGGCATGCGCAAAATCTGTTCTGGCCGCTCATGGGCACACTGTTCGACGCGGGCGTGGAGCTGCCGTACGCCGAGCGCATCCGCCGCCTGCAGGCGATCGGCATCGGCATCTGGGACGTGTACAAGCGCGTCGAGCGGCGCGGCAGTCTCGACGCGAGCATCGTGCGCGCGAGCGAGGTCCCGAATGCGATTGTGCGCCTGTGGGATTTGTCGCCCGCGCAGGTTGGCAAGGTGTTTCCACAGACGCGCGCGGCGGATCTGCGCTTGGTGTGACGAGGGGAAGCCTTCAATCCGTCATTCCGGCGAACGCCGGAACGACGAGCCAAAGAGCCACTCAGCTCTTGAACAATCCGCGCAACACCGCGCCCGCGACGCCCGCCGCGCCGACTTCGGCCGCCTCGCCCGCACTGCTCACGCCACCGAGATAAGGCGACAGCGCGTGCGCGAGATTGGGCACGGTCAGCGTCTGCAGCCACACTCTGCCCGGCCCGGTAAGGCGCGCGACGAACAGACCGTCACCGCCGAACAGCGCATTGGCGAAGCCGCGCATGAACGCGACGTCGAAATTGACCGAACCCTCGATCATGCCGACATGGCCCGGATGCACGCGCAGCGTTTCGCCCGGCGCAAGATCGTAAATCACCGCTTCGCCGCCAAGTTCCACCCACGCGGTGCACGTCCCGGCGAGTTTCTGCATGACGAAGCCATTGCCACCGAAGATGCCCGCGCCGAGCGAGCGCTGGAATCCGGTACCAAGCTGCACGCCTTCGGTTGCGCAGAGAAATCCGTGGCGATGGATCAGATAGGTCTGGCCTGCCGCGACGTCGACCTGCAGGATCGAGCCCGGCACCTTGGCTGCGAACGCGATCGTGCCGCTGCCGTGCGGCGGCGCGGAATATTCCGTCATGAACAGACCGCCGCCCGAGAACGCACGGCTCAGCGCGCCCCAAACGCCCTTGCTGCCCGCGGTGAATGCGGTCGTTTTCATCTGCACCGCATCGCTCATCCACGAGAATTCGCCCGGCTCGGCGACAATCTTGTCATTGCCTTGCAAATCGATTTCGAGCACGGGCAAGGTGGACCCGATAATTTTTGTTTTCATCTTTGATTCCCCAGTGGCAATGGCGTCGGCACGTCTCGCGGCGAGGCTGCCACGTAGCGCGTTAAGATGGTCCAGCGCCGCAGTTTCTCTGCGCGCGTGATTGAAGCATTTGCGGGACTCGTCGACGGCAGCTTGAGG
>VBNZ01000101.1 GCA_005877675.1 Gammaproteobacteria bacterium | reverse complement strand
TATGAGTCGTCGACACGGGCATGCCGAATCGCGACGCGACGATCACCAGCAGCGACGCCACCAGATTCGCACCGAGTCCTTGTCCGGGATCCATACGTGTGACGCCGAACGCCAGCGTGTCGGCGACACGACGCGCCGCCAAATAGCCGCCTGCCGCCATGGCGGCAACGACCAGCGCGGTGGCGGGCGCAACACCGAGCGCCCCGGCGGCGACCATCAGTGCGGCAATCTTCGGGGTGTCATTGAGACCGCGAGCGAAGCTCACGGCCGCGGCGGTCAACAGATGCAATCGATCGATCCCGACCGCCGCATCGACCGCGACGATCTGACGTCCAGCAGCCGGCGCGCAAGCAGGCTGATCCGCCAGCCCGATGGCCATACTTGCCTGCGTCAGGGCGAGCGATTCGCCTATAGCCACGGCTGGCGTGTCGATGCATGCGCACGCTTTCGCGCGCGCAGCTCGGGCTCGCAGGTGCCCAACCAGCGGCACGACAGCGAGTGCCAGAACGAGAGCGATCGCCGGCGACAACAGGAGCGGCAACAGCATCTCCTTGAATGCGACCGCCACGTGTACGTTGGAGGCCACGGCTCCGAATCCGGCGCCTGCCAAGGCACCCAGCAAGGCGTGCGTCGTCGATATCGGCAACCCGGCACGGGTTGCAACGCCGACGGTCAGCGCGGCGGCGACACCCACCGAGAGCATGAACGGCAACGATGTGGCCACGTCTTGGGGCACGATGCCCTTGCCGCTGAAGGCTACCAGCAGACCGTTGGCGAGAAAGATCGATGCAACACCTCCGGCCGCCGTCGCCAGCGTGGCGAGCGTGATCGCCACGCGATAGCCGACCACGCCCGAACCGAACAGCGTCGCCGCGCCCTTGATGTTGTCGTTGGCGCCATTGACCGCTGCGAGAACCAAGGCAATGAGCAAGATGGCAGTCGGCATGTCAGAACTCCTTCGCAATGAGGGGACCGGGAATCACGAGTGCACCTCGCGCTTGGTCGCAGCGGTTAGGCGGATAGCGGTTCATGCCGCACCTCGACGCCAGCGAAAGAAGCGCTCGGCCAGTCGCAGAACACGCTGTGGCGCGTGGTTGCGCTTCCAGACGCCGGCGACGTATTTGTTTGCCTCGGCCAGCGTGGGATAGATGTGGATCGTGCCGAGCAGTTTGTTCAGCCCAATGCCGTGTTTCATCGCCAGCACGAACTCGGCGAGCAGATCGCCCGCGTGCTCACCCACGATGGTCGCGCCGAGGATTCGGTCCTTACCCGGTACGGTCAGCACTTTGACGAAACCGTGCGCTGCCGAATCGGCGATAGCGCGATCTAGGTCGTCGATACCGTACTTGCTGATCTCGTACGGGATTTTGTGCTGCGTCGCTTCGCCTTCCGACAGGCCGACGCGCGCCACCTCCGGATCGGTGAACGTCGACCACGGAATGACGCGATAGTCGGTGCGGAAACTCCAGAACGGCGCGAGCAGTGCGTTGACCGCGGCGTACCAAGCCTGGTGCGCGGCGACGTGGGTGGACTGATACGGACCGGTGACGTCGCCGCAAACATGGATGTTCGGAAAGTTCGTGCGCAGCAGCGCGTCGGCTTCGACGGTCCCGCGCGATGAGATCCGCACTCCGAGTTCCTGCAGGCCAAAGCCTTCGACGGTGGGTTTGCGACCCAGCGCCAGCAGGATTCGGTCGAACGCAAATGTGACGTCTTGCTTATCGGCTTCGCAAATCAGGCGATGACCGTCGTCGCCGGACTCGACGCGCAACGCCTTATGTCCACTCGCCACGCGAATGCCCTCGGCAGCGAAACGGCGGGTCACTTCCGCAGCGGCGTCGGCATCCTCGCGCGGCAGCAGGCGCGGTGCCATCTCGATCAATGCGACCTGCGCGCCGAAGCGTGCGAAACACTGAGCGAGTTCGCAACCGATCGGACCGCCGCCAAGGACGACGAGGCGCTTTGGCAGTTCGCGCAGATTCCACAGATTGTCCGAGGTCAGATACTCGGTCTCTTCCAGACCCGGAATCGATGGCACGAGCGGTCGCGCGCCGGTCGCGATGATCACGCTGCGCGCCAAAATGCGCTTGTCGCCGACCGTTACCTCCCACGGCGAAACGAGCCGCGCGTCGCCCGTGATCACGTCGACGCCGAGCTTGCGGTAGCGCTCGGCAGAGTCATGCGGCTCAACCTGAAGCACGATCGAGCGCACGCGCTCCGATACCGAAGCGTTGGCCGTCTCGCATCTCAGCGATAAGTCGGGCCGAGCGGATCAGCGCCTTCGACGGCACGCAGCCTGTGTTCAGGCAATCGCCGCCCATACGATCGCGTTCGATCAGTGCGACCTTCGCTTTGGCAGCTGCGCCGATGTAGGCGGACACGAGCCCGGCCGAGCCTGCGCCAATGACGATCAGGTTGTAGTCAAATCGCAGTGGCTTCTTGAAGTGGCCATACACACGTCGCGTCGTGAAGAATTGGCTAAGCCGGCGCAACAACAAAGGCAGAACACCCAGGATGACGAGGGCGCCGATCAGACCGGGCGACAGAATGCCCGAGAGCGATTCGATCTTCGCGAGCTGGGTCCCCGCGAACACATACGCGATTGTTCCAGGCAGCATCCCAAGCTGGCTTACCCAATAGAACTGGCGCACCTTAAGTGACGTCAGACCGGTCAGCGCATTGATCAGGAAGAACGGCACGATGGGCACAAGGCGCAGTGTGAACAGATACCAGGCCCCATCGCGGGCGATACCCTCGTCGAAGGCTCTCAGGCGCTCGCCATAACGGGTGCGCAGCGCATCGCGAAATAGGAAACGCGAGCCGAGAAACGCCAGAGTCGCACCGATCGTACTGGCGAACGACACCAGGATCGTTCCCTCCACGAGACCAAAAATGGCGCCTCCGGCCAACGTCAGCACGACAGCCCCTGGAAACGACGCGCTGGCCGCAATGATGTACACGGCAAGGAAGAAGAGGGCTGCCCCGAATGGATTAGCGTGTGTTCGCGATGCCAGTTCGGCTTGCTGATGCTTAAGGTTGACTAAAGTCAACGCATCCAGCCATCCGGCGTGCCACAGTCCGCCGGCAAGCACGAGGAGCGCTACCACGAGCGGCCACTTGCCAAGGCGTACAGCAGGGTATGTCATATTTTCCTCGGCGACTGGGTCATACCCAGTAGAGGGCGTGATCGGAGGAAAAGATTCGCGTCATCGAAAATCTTTTTTGAACGAGCCTATGAACGCCGCATCACCCAGCTGTGAACTGATCGAGGCCGCCCGGACCGGGGACGTCGGTGCACTCAATTGCGTATTGAGTCAATCCCGTCAGGATCTGCGTCGCTACGCCGAATATCATTGCATGGTCAACGACGTCGAAGACGCCGTGCAAGAGACCCTGTTCACGGTGTCGCGCCGGCTGCGCGATCTGCGCTCGCTGGAGAGCTTTACGTCATGGATGTTCCGGATCGTCAAGCGCGAATGCAACCGCATGCGCCGAGGCTGGCGCATGCTAACCGGACAGGAAATCGACGAGAACATCCTACCTCCGGTGCTGCCGGAAACCAATGAGTGGCAGTTGCAGATTAGCCGGACGCTGTCGCTGTTGCCGCCGCACTACCGTGAGATTCTTCTGCTGCGCGATGTCGAGGGACTTTCTCTGCAGGACATCGCAGAACAAACCGGGATGAGCCTCACCGCAACCAAGTCGCGTCTGCATCGAGCGCGCATGGTCGCGCGTGAAATGCTTGATCCACGGGGGTAGGCCTCCGTATCCCGGGGCAAGATTTCCCTGGCAGCGCAGCCATGGCTCTCAACTGACGCAAATCGCACGACGCAGGACGCGCGAAGGTTTATGATGTAGTACCTCTTAAGTGGAGGGATACGTCATGTTCAAGCACATCCTGGTTCCTACCGACGGTTCGCAACTTTCGGAAAAGGCAGTCAAGGAGGCGGTGGCGCTGGCCAAGGAGGCACACGCGAAGGTGACGGCACTGCACGTGATACCGAAATTCCACGCGCTCACCTATCACACCGAGATGCTCGAGGCGACTCAGAGTGAGTACGCGATGTCCGCGGCCGAGCATGCGAAAGACTATCTGGGCTTTGCCGAAAGCATTGCAAAGGCAGCCGAAGTCGATTGCGATACGGTGACAACCACCAGCGATCATCCTTTCAAGGGCATTATCGAGACCGCAAAGAAGAATGATTGCGATCTGATCCTGATGGCCTCGCACGGACGTCACGGCATTGAAGGTTTCCTGCTCGGCAGCGAAACGCAAAAGGTGCTTGCACACAGCGATGTGCCAGTGCTCGTGTATCGCTGATCCCCGTAAAGGAAGACAGGGAGCGATGGCACCGTGATCCGGAGATGGATCGTGGGCTCTGGCGGTCGCCGCTTCAGATTCCGAAAGCGCGCGCACTGCGCGAGGAATGCACCGAAAAGTTGTCGTATTTTCCACGCTACCGTATCGCCAAATACCGCCTGATGCGTTCGGGCCGTGCACGGTGTCGATCGCTCGGTGAGGTTACGCCATGCGCTACCGGTATCCTGATCATCTAAACAGCTCCTCGCGCCGCCACTTCCTGCGACAGGCCGGCACTCTCGGTATCGGTGGCATGCTGGGTGTCGCGCCACTGGCGGCTTTGACAGCAGACAACACCGTCACCCTGCAGTTCGGCAATGGCGAGCGCCCACTGGTGAAATATCCGCAGAAGCGCCCGCTGATTCGTCTCACTGCGCGTCCGCCGCAACTGGAAACGCCGTTTTCGGTATTCGATGAAAACATCATCACGCCGAACGATGCGTTCTTCGTGCGTTATCACCTCGCCGGCATTCTGACGTCGATCGATCCCGCCGGCTATCGCATCGCGGTACAGGGCAAAATCGCAACGCCACTCTCGCTCAGCGTCGATGATTTGAAGAAGCAATTCGAGCCCATCGAATATATTGCAGTCAATCAGTGCTCCGGGAACAGCCGCGGTTTTTTCGATCCGCGCGTGCGCGGGCGCTACTCGGAATCCGACGCGGTATTGCGCGAGGCTCTGGCAGTCAGTCTCGAGCATGGTTCGAACACTTCGCCCCGAGCCTGCGGGCTGCGCCAGAAGATCGGGCAAAATTTGCGTCTGGAACACCGCTATGCCGAAGCTATCGAACAATTACAATCGTTGATCAAGGATGCGTGCACTCAATCGTCCAGGGATAACGACATCTGGCGTCCGCAAGTGCTGGCCAATTTGAGCGAGGCGCAGCTGGATGCAGGCGATGCCGTCGCGGCGGACATCTTTGCCAACACGGCAATGGCTTATGCGCGCAAGGCATTCCCGCCGCGTCACTTCAGACTGGGGACCGTTCTGTTCGCGCAGGCGCGCACCCGCCTTGCGCTGGGAAAACCCCGCCGAAGCCGAACCGCTGCTGCGCGAAGCGCTGGCCGTGCGCTGCCCCCCGCATCCTGCTGACGACCCACGCGTACTCGAAGTGAAGGTCGCGCTGGTCAATGCGCTTGCAGCGCAAGGTAAAAGCGACGAAGCGCGCATGTTGACGGCAGAAATCAAACGGCCGCTCAAGGCTTCGACTTCGCCTTATGCTGCAGATCTGCTTGCGCGCCTTGCGCAACGATAAGCATCGTCGTTTCCGGAGCTAAAAGCAGCCGCATAGGTTGGGTGAGCCTGCGAACCCCAACATCAGCTCGTAGGCTGGGCTGACAAGCTCGGCTCACCCTCAAAACCGGTTCGGCGCGACGATCAGATCGTAAAAACTCGTCGCGCCGGACACCTGGCTGGCACCGCCAACCACAGGCATCGACGATGCGGATGCGGGCTGATGCCGGCGGTGAACGTACCGGTGTGGGCAAAAATTTCCGCTAAGCGAGACCGAACTGGGACCGGGCGCGAACGTTCCACCGCTCAGCAGCAGATTGTCGTCCTATCCGATGTCAGCTTACCGTGACATCGACAGCCTGCGCCGCCGCGCAGCGTAGGCGCCGGCGAGCAGACAGCACAAGGCAAGCGCCCACTGCACGGCAGGCGACATCGCAGGCGCGGGCGCGGCAGGCACGACGGTCGCGACGGCAATGGTGACGACGACGCTGCTGCTGGTGCTGCTGGTATAGGTGCCACTGCCGGCGTATTGCGCCGTGATCGGATGCGTGCCGACCGCCAGCGCCGAGGTCGTCAACGTGGCGACTCCAACGGCGTCCAGCGTGCCGGTGCCGATCGTCGTGGCGCCATCCAGGAAGGTCACCGTGCCGCCCGGTGTGCCGGCGCTGCCGCTGACGCTGGCGGTAAAGGTGATCGCCTGGCCCGGTGCGGCGGTAGTTGGACTTACCGTCAGTTGGGTCGAACTCGGCAGCACGACGGCGTTCACCGTCTGGTTGACGAGGTTGCTGGTGCTGCCGGCATAGGTGCCGCTGCCCGCATATTGCGCGGTGATCGAATGTGTGCCGACTGCGAGCGCAGAGGTCGTTAGCGTCGCCATGCCACTCGCATTGAGCGTGCCGGAGCCGATCGTGGTCGCGCCGTCCAGGAAGGTCACCGTGCCCGTCGGTGTGCCGGCGCTGCCGCTGACGCTGGCAGAAAAGATCACTGCTTGCCCGCTGGCGGAGGGATTCACGCTGCTCGTCAGCGTCGTCGTGCTTGCCGACGGTGGCGGCGCGGCGCCCGTCGTGACCGCAAGGTAAGCCGGCTCAGACAAGCCAGTGGACGGCCCGATGAGCGTTCTCGTCGGCGCAGTGTTGCCGCTTGCGGTGCGAGGGTAGGCCGTTATGGATGGAACGCCTTGATTCGCAACCAGTAGCTCATTATTGACGGTGTCGACAATCACGCCTAAGGGGAAGCCCAACCCCGTGGAAGCGCCGATAAGTGTCCGGATCGGTGCGGTGTTGCCGCTTGCGGTCCGGCTGTAGACCAAAATGGACGCATTGGCCGATAACGGGGAGTCGAAGGCAGACACGAACAACTCGTTGTTGACGGTATCCACAAACACTCCGCCGAGGGCGTGGCTTGGCCCCGTGGAGGCCGCCACATTCAGGGTCCGCGTTGGCGCCGTGTTGCCGCTCGCCGTGCGACCGTATACCGTGATGGACAGGTTGTTGTTCGCCGAGAAAAGCTCGTTGTTCACCGTATCGACCGCGATACCGGCCAGCGAGGACAAACCGGTCGAAGCTCCGCTGAGGGTCCGCGTCGGAGCCGTGTTGCCGCTCGCCGTGCGTGCGTACACCGTGACGGAATTGTTGCCGTTGTTTGCCACCAAAAGCTCGTTGTTCACCGTATCGACCACGACGCTGGTTGGAGTCATTATTCCGGTGGACGCTCCGACGAGAGTCCGTGTCGCAGCAGTGTTGCCGCTGGCGGTCTCGCCAAATACGTAGACCGTATTGGTGTTTTTGTTGAGCTCCACCAGCTCGCTGTTCACGGTGTCGACGAACATCCCGCCCGAGATCCCCAAGCCAGATGTGCTGAGGGTTCGAGTCGGCGCGGTGTCGCCGCTCGCCGTACGGCCGTAAACGGTGATCGATCCGGCGTTTTGGTTGCTCACGAACAACTCGTTCTGCGCCCAAGCTTTCCCCACGAGACAGTCGGCTCCCATCAGTGCGATGGAGCACCATAGGAACCTGGAAATCAGATTGCTCCGCAACATGTGCGACATCGCCGTTTCTCCGATGGATAAAAGTCGTTTCCTACACAAACGACATCGCGACGGAAAAACGGACACGCCATGTCAAACCAAACGGGTCAAATAGTGCCTTGCCTCAGGAAATCGAAAGTGCGCTGCCGCAATGCCGACTATGCTCGTCGCCCGCATCCACTGTCGCGCGTCGGTCTCGACTTTTCGCTGATGGCGGCCGGCGAATTGCGGCCCGCGCCTGGTGCAGGCTGACCCACCGCGACATGGGTCGAAGGTCCGCTATCTGGGTGCAGAAGTTCCGGCCGAAGACCTGATCTGGCAGGATCCGCTGGCGAAGGCGACTGTGTCAGTGCCAAGTGGCGTGCCACACAGGAGGCTTGCCTGACGCGTGCGCCGCCGTGTTGCTCGCTAGCGCGTTCGTTTTCGCAAGTACAACAGCGCGAGTCCGCCTGCGACCACGAGTGCGCCACTTATAAAACGTGGCGTCGCTAAAGCCCTGCATACGGCATGGCGCGGCGACCGCCATTCCGGCCTCGGCTTGGTTAAGAAACCCGATGATCTGTTCGTCGCTGAATCGACTCTTGCGCATGTCCGTCCTCGTCGTGGGTGACGGACTTTACTAACTTTGCCGTGGTACGGCTCAAGGGGGAGCAGGTCAGTTCTGCATTACCTTGGGATTCCAGACAGCCGCTTTATAACCACATTCGCATCGACGGGGATTGTTGTCTGTCTAATGGTGTACGTCGTAATGCCTCGCTATACAAAGCTGATTCAGAGATGGCTATTTAGTTGAAAGAGGCCGCCCACAAGGCAAGTGGTGCAGGGTGATTAGGGAACCTTATCGCGGGTAGGGAAGGGCAGTTGTCGGCCAGATGCGGACGCTCGGTCGGAGGACATTCGGGTCGACGCGCGGTGCATTGGAGCCTCGCAGCCTTCCGGCACGTCAGAGGCCGACGGGACCACTCGTTAGGCCGCTCGCAATTGTCCAGTCGTGATACCTTACTCTCAGAGTTGCGCTGCGCTTGGCTAGGTTAGCGCATAGTGTTTTACTATGCTCATCCACTGCGGCGAGCAAGAAGGAGTGCTATGAACAGGTCGTCGTGCCTTGCTCTCGTTACGGTTGTGCTCCTCAGCGTGTGCTTCGCAAGCACAGCGCTTGCGCAGGCAATCTCTCCGGTCATCGTCAAGACTTTCAGTCCCGCGGTGGTCGCACTCAACGGTAACTCCATCGCCACGGTTACAGTCACGAATCCCAACGCTGTCCCGCTCACGAACGTTCAGTTCAACGACACCATGCCTGCGGGCATCGATCTCATCACTCAGACCGGTGGCACCTGCAGCACGCTCGCGACCGGGGGAGGCATCTTCTCGATCAATCCCGGTACCGAGACCTTTTCGAGTACATCGAATGTGCTTGCCGCAGGCCAGTCCTGCACGATTACCGTGAGTGTGCGGGGAATTACTATCGGCGTGCACATAAACACGACGTCGCAAGTCACCTCCAATGAAAGCCCACCTGGTGTCGCCGCGTCAGCAACGCTGACCGTGCAGGCACCCGCCGCCCCCACCACGCCTGCGCCGTTGTCCTGGTGGGCATTGCTGGCCATTGCCGCCGCGTTGGCTGCAGCATCCGTAAACAAGCTTCGAGCGCCGTCTGTCTGAAGCGAGATTCAGCGTCGGTTCGAGCAGGGCCAAGCTCAAGACTTGCCTGCGTCCGCTTCGGGTCGGATCAGGACCGTCACGCTCGCGGTAGACTGATCATCATTGCGGCAGTTGCCGCTTCGCCCTGTACTGACATGACCGATGCCTCGATTTCTGACTCGATCCCCTCGGCGATTCCCACGCTGAGCACGGTCGAAGCGCGCATTCTAGGCAGCCTGATCGAAAAGGCCGCGATCACCCCGGACGTGTATCCGCTCACGGTCAACGCGACGGTGCAGGCGTGCAATCAAAAGACCAGCCGCGAGCCGGTGATACGCCTGG
>VBNZ01000314.1 GCA_005877675.1 Gammaproteobacteria bacterium | reverse complement strand
GAGCGCTTGGAGGAGAGGGAAAAGAGGGATGCCGGTGCCATGCATGCACGGTGCGGTTGCCATCGCATGAACGCCGCTGGTGCTATCGCAAATGCGAAAGCATGAACAACGGCGTGCTATCGCAAATGCGGAGGCGCCCCTTACCCTGGTCTCTCCCCCAAGCAGAGAGCGCTTGGAGAGGGAAAGAGCGGCGCCGGTGTCATCGCATGAACGAGGCCGGTGCGATCGCAAATATGGAAGCACCTCCTCTCCCTGCTCTCTCCCCCAAGCAGAGAGCGCTTGGAGGAGAGGAAAGGAGCGGCGCCGGTGCCATTGCATGAACAACGGCGTGCTATCGCAAATGCGGAAGCGGCTCCTCGCCCTGCTCTCTCCCCCAAGCGAAAAGTGCTTGAGGGAGAGGGGAACGAATTGCGCATGAACGACCCCTCGGCATTCGATATTCCGGGCTGTACGCTGACGCTCAACGCTTCGCTGCGCGAGCGTACGACCTTTCGCGTGCCCGCGCGCGCGGCACGGCTGATCGAAGTTGCGCGCAGCGACGCGCTGCCGCAGTTGTTCGCACGCGACGAACTTGCACGGGATGACATCCTCGTGCTCGGCGGCGGCAGCAATATGCTGTTCACTCACGACTGGCCGGGCACGGTCGTGGCGATGGCGACACGCGGGGTCGATATCGCCGAAGACCGCGGCGATAACGCGATCGTGCGCTGCGCCGCCGGCGAAAACTGGAACGACTTCGTGCACTGGGCGCTCGCACAGGGTTTCGCCGGGCTCGAAAACCTCGCCTTGATTCCGGGTTGCGTCGGCGCCGCGCCGATCCAGAACATCGGCGCTTACGGCGTCGAGGTGAAGGAGTTCATCAACGCGGTCGAGGTATACGATCGCCGCACACGCAGCATCGAGCATCTGAGCCGTGACCAATGCGCGTTCGCCTATCGCGATTCGCTGTTCAAGCGCGAGCCGGGACGCTATGTCATCACTCAGGTGAATTTTCTGCTGCCGCGCACGCATGCGCTGCGCATCGACTACGCCGGCGTGCGCGAGGAACTTGCGGCGATGCAGGTCGCGACACCGGACGCACGCGCAGTCGCACGCGCGGTCGTGCGCCTGCGTATGCGCAAGCTGCCCGATCCCGTCGTGGTCGGCAATGCGGGCAGCTTTTTCAAGAATCCCGTCGTCGAGAGCACAAAAGCCGATGCGCTGGGCGCGAAGCATCCCGATCTGCCGCGCTGGCAGGTTTCGGACATGCTCGCAAAACTATCAGCGGCCTGGCTGATAGAGTCCTGCAATTTCAAAGGATTACGAGAAAAAGATGCAGGTGTTTCTAATCAGCATGCGCTGGTGCTGATCAATTATGGCAACGCCACCGGTGCGCAGATCTGGGCGCTGGCGCAGCGAATTCAGCACGCCGTTGTCGAGCGGTTTGGTGTGCTGCTGGAGCCAGAACCGATTGTCGTGTAGGGGCTCGATTCGGTAGTGGCCTGATTTGAAATTTTCTTTTCCGTTCGTGGTGAGCCTTCGACCAGCTCAGCCCAAGCTACGCTTCGCGTATCGAACCATGAACGACGATCCATCATGCCGCTCACCCTTCGATACCTCAAGGCGAACGGGAACTGATTGCAGGCCAGACCTACTCGTCGCTGCGCCGCTACTCGCTGCAGTGAAAGTACAGCAGGTGGTCCGGATTCTGCGCAACCGTCTGCCCGAGGCTGATGATGCCGCTGCGACGCAAGCGCACCTCGTCGCGGTGCAGGCGTAGTTCTTCGTCGTCGCCGAACTTGACGTAGGAGCCGTTGGTGGAGCGGTCGGACACGACAAAGTAACCGCGCTTATATTCGATCAGCGCGTGGTAGCGCGACACCCATTCCGCCTCGACGACCAGGCTCGACGCAGCGTCGCGGCCGAGCGTGAACGGCGGCGCGAGCTCGTCCAGATCGATCGCCTGTCCGCGGTAACGCAAGTGCAAGCGGATGCGCGATTCCTGCGCCGCATCGATGGTGATCGCACGCTGCACCATGGTCACGTTGGAGGTGTCCTCGTGCCACTGCACATCGACGATGTCGAGCGGCTTCTGCTTGCCCGCAACGCGTGCCTGCCCCATCGAGCGCGTGCGCAGCATGCCGACATTGGTGAGCATCTGTACCGTCGTCGCGGTGGTGATGATCTGCTCGCGCTTGGCCAGCGATGCCATACGCGCGGCGGTATTGACCGCATCGCCGTAGACGTCGTTGTCCTCGATCAGAGTCTCGCCATGATGCAGGCCGATGCGTATTGCGAGGTTCTCGCGCGAAAATTCCGGCGTCTGCGCGATACGCTTCTGCATGTCGATCGAACCGAGCATGCCCTGCATCGGTCCGGGAAAGGTGCACATGATCTCGTCGCCGATCGTCTTGATCACGCGCCCGCCGTGCTGCTTGGTCACCTCGGCAAGCGCGCTGAGCACGCCCGCGACCAGGCGGCGCGCTTCAAGATTGCCACGCGTCTCGAACAGCTTGGTGCTGCCACTGACATCGGCGAAGACGATCGTGAGTTGGTCGGCCATCGGGGCAAAGTGTAGCGGGAAACCGTGACGGGTTTGTAGGTGGCGTCGTGGTACGACCGCTTCATCTATTGCCTTCTCCCCCGGCGCATGTCGGGGCAGAGGGCTGGGTGAGGGGGAGCCCCTTCTTAGGGGGGCGAAGCGTTCAGGCGCAATGCCTACCCCTCATCCTTTGCTCTCCAACACGCAGACTTGGGGGGAGAGGAGTGATCGTCGCGCGGCGCGCGACCCAGTTACTTGATCAGAGCGGCCGCCGCGACGATATCCGCCTCGCCCGGCAGCACGAGGAAGGCCGCGCCGGCAAGCGGCGTATAGGTGTCGGCGCCGACCACGCGTTTGAACGGTGTCGCACCGAAGCCTGCTTCGGCGATCGCGGTGATCACGCCCTCGCCCACGCCTGCACTGTGACGGCCTTCGTCGACGATCAGGATGCGCTTGGCAGTTTTTGCCTGCGCTGCGATGTACGCCTCGTTGAGCGGCACCAGCCAGCGCAGATCGACCACGCGCACTTTCCAGCCGTGCGTCTTCTCGATCTCGCGCGCGGCGCGCAGGCTCATCGGCACGCCGTTGCCATA
>VBNZ01000100.1:16431-25075 GCA_005877675.1 Gammaproteobacteria bacterium | reverse complement strand
CCGCGCCACTCGGCGAACGACGACAAGTCCACCACCGTCTCGCCGCTTCCAGGCGACGGCAGCGATATGGTCTGCACATCGTCAGGCGCGTCTGCGCGACGAAACACCACTGCAAGTTCGAGCGTGCGTGGAAAATTCGCGATCCGACAGCGCAGGATGGGAACATCCGTTGCGGCGATACGCGCGAGCATCGCGGTCTGCAACCCGGTCCCGTCGTCGCCGAGTGTCTTGACTTGAAGCCGCTCGCCCATCCGCTCGGCGCTGCCGAAGCGGGCATGAAAATCGTATCCCGCGAGCGCAAGATGGGCGCGCGGCGCCAGCGGCGTGTTCCAGCGCAGGCCCGCCGCCCAACCGAACACGCCAAGCCAGATCGCAACGAGCGCGATGGCAAAAGCGACGCGCCGGATCATGCGGCCGTTCGCGCGATCAGGCGCGCGAGCTCCGCTGCGCTGAAACCGGCCGCGCGGCGTGCGCTTTCGTTGAATGGCGGTTTGAGCGTACCTGCGTGTACGGCGATCAGCTGCGCAAACGTCGCCTCGGCATCGACGCCGTCACGCGCGCAGCACCAGGCGAACCAGCGCGAGCCCGCAGCCACATGCGCAACCTCTTCGCACAAGATGACGTCGAGTATGTCGGCAGTCGCGTTGTCACCGACCTGACGCAATCGCGCAATCATCGCCGGCGTCACGTCGAGTCCACGTGCTTCTAGAACGCGCGGCACCAAGGCCATGCGCTCCCGGCAGGAATTTGCCGTCTTTACCGCCATTTCCCACAGACCGTTATGTGCATCGAAGTCGCCGTAAGCGTGGCCGAGTTCAGCAAGGCGCGCCTGCAGCATGCAAAAGTGTTGCGTCTCATCCGCGGCCACGCCGGCCCAGTCGCGGTAGTAATCGAGCGGCATGCCGCGGAAGCGATATACCGCATCCCAGGCCAGATCGATTGCGTTGAATTCGATATGCGCGACCGCGTGCACGAGCGCGGCACGGCCTTCGTCGCTGCCGAGACCGCGCTGCGGCAACTGGCGTGGTTCGACCAGATGCGGGCGGACGGGACGCCCCGGCTGCGTTATCGCGCGCGGCGGATCACTGCTGTCGGTTGCGAATTCGGCCGCCGCGCTGATCGCGCGCGCCGCCGCATCGCTCAGTGCGAGCTTGGCGTCGATCGTGGTAGCAGCTATGACGGCCTGGGAGAGCGCGAAGATATCTGAAGCACTCTGATTTGCGTCCGTTGCTCTCATGTGCAAACAGGCGGTGGCTTAGCTTCAGCTCGCGGCGCGCCGCTGCGCCTTGGTCTCATCGGCGCGTGCGAACTCGAGCTCGCGTAGATAGTCGGTGTCGACACCCGTGACGTATTCGCCCGAGAAGCAGGAGGTATCGAAGTGCTTCAAGTCCTCGTTGCCGTCGGCGACCGCGAGGATCAGATCGTCGAGATCCTGGTAGACCAGCCAGTCTGCGCCGATGAACTGCTGCACTTCCTCTACGGTGCGTCCGTGAGCGACGAGCTCCGCTGCCGCGGGCATGTCGATGCCGTAGACATTCGGATAGCGCACCGGCGGCGCGGCCGAGGCGAAGTACACCTGGCGCGCGCCGGCATCGCGCGCCATCTGCACGATCTGTTTGGAGGTCGTACCGCGCACGATCGAATCGTCGACCAGCAGTACGTTTTTCTTGCGGAATTCGAGGTGGATCGGATTGAGCTTGCGCCGCACTGATTTCACGCGCTCGCTCTGCCCCGGCATGATGAAAGTCCGGCCGATGTAGCGATTCTTCACGAAGCCCTCGCGCATCGGCACGCCGAGTACCTGCGCGAGCGAACTCGCAGCGGTACGCGAGGTGTCGGGTATCGGAATCACCGCATCGATGTGATGCTCGGGCCGCAGACGCATAATCTTCTCGGCCAGGCGCTCTCCCATGCGCAGGCGCGCCTTGTACACCGACACGTCCTCGATCATCGAATCGGGGCGCGCCAAGTATACAAATTCAAAAATGCACGGCGCATGCAGATGTGCGTCGGCGCACTGGCGGCTGAACAAGTTGCCGTCCTCGGACAGCAACACCGCCTCGCCCGGCGCGACATCGCGCAGCAGTTTGAAACCAAGAATATCGAGCGCGACCGATTCCGATGCGACCATGTATTCGCGGCCCTGCTCGGTGTCGCGCTCGCCGAGCACGAGCGGGCGGATGCCGTGCGGATCGCGGAACGCCACCACGCCGTAGCCGAGCACGAGTGCGACCACGGCATAGCCGCCACGCGCGCGCTCATGCACGCCGGCGACGGCCTTGAAAATCTGATCGGGCGTCAGCGCATGGCGTTCCTGCGTCTGCAACTCGTGCGCAAAGATGTTGAGCAGCACTTCTGAGTCGGATTCGGTATTGATGTGGCGCCGGTCCTCTTCGTACATCTGCTTGCGCAGCTGACTGGTGTTGATCAGGTTGCCGTTGTGGCCGAGCGCGATGCCGTATGGCGAGTTCACGTAGAACGGCTGCGCCTCGGTCGTGCTCTCCGAGCCCGCGGTCGGATAACGGCAATGGCCGATGCCCATGTGGCCGCGCAGCTTGAGCATGTCGTCGCGCTGGAACACGTCGCTGACGAGACCGCCCGCCTTGTGCAGCCGCAGCTTGTCGTTGTCGACGGTGGCGATGCCGGCCGCGTCCTGGCCGCGGTGCTGCAGCACGGTGAGGCCGTCATACAGGGCCGAAGCCACTTCGGATTTGCCGACGATGCCGATGATTCCGCACATGCTGCTGACTCTTTGAAGTGAATTTGCCGCGGATTAAGGCGGATCAAGATGCGTTCGGACCAAACGTTCGCCGCGCAGGCAGGAGTCCAGTTCTTGATGTTGACTTGATGTCTTGAAAATCAAGATGGATCGACCAGCTTCGCCGTTATGGCGCATTTCGGGTTGCGCCGGAATGGCGCGGCTGTCTATTGTCCCTTATTCGCTCTTGCCCGTGTTAACTGGCGTCAAATATTCGGCTTCTGCTTCGTCGGCGACGCCGGCGCAGCAGGCTGCGCGAGCAACCCGTGCAGATCGAGGTATTTTGTGACTTCGGCTGGCATGTGCGCCGCCGCCCATTGCGCTCCCTGCTGGAAGCTCGGCAACAACTGCGACTGGTGCCACCACGGATCGCGCGGAAACGGTGTAAACCCGAGCAGCAGCACGACCAGAATTACTAGCGCGACGCCGCGTGCGAGGCCGAATACCATACCGAGCAGGCGATCGGTGCCCGACAGGCCACTACCGCGAATCAGCTTGCGCATCAGAAAGCTCACGATCGCGCCGGCAATCAATACGGCGATGAAGCACAGCGCATAGCCGATCAGCAGGCGCGCCGAAGGCACATCGACGCGGGTGAACTGCGCCGCCACTTGCGGCCCGAACAGCCACGCCACCCACACCGCGACGATCCAGCACGCGAGTGCGAGCACTTCGCCGATCAATCCGCGCCACAGGCCCATCAGCACCGACAGGGCCAGCATCGCCAGGATGCAGTAGTCGGCCCAGTTCATCGGAAGGCCGTGCCGAAAAGCGTCATGGCTGCGCCGTCACCATGCCATTGATCTGGAATTTCTGCTTGATGCTCGCGAGCGCGGCATCGGCGCCAGGCTTGTCGGCATACGGGCCGGCGCGCACCTTCCACCAGGTCGTGTCGCCGACCGCGCCCTTCTCGACGAAGCTCGCGACGCCGCCGCTGCGCATGCGGTCGCGCAGCTTGTTCGCCTCCTCTTCGGACTTGAACGCACCGACCTGCACGGCGAATCCGCCGGCGCGGTTCGCCACGGGCGCCTGCGCGGGCGTCGCGGCAGGCGTCGCATCGGTTGCCGACGCGGGCTTGTCACCGACGTCGACGACACTGCTTGGCACCTTGTCCTCGGCCTGCTTGATCTTCAGGCGCACGCCTTCGGCGGCGGCGCGATCGGCATATGGCCCGACGCGCACGCGCATTGCGGGCTTGCCCTGATATTCGGTCGATTCCGCGAATGCGGGGTAGCCGAGCTTTTTGACTTTCTCGACCAGCGCCTTCGCATGCGCATCGTCGGTGTAGACGCCGAGGCCGATGAGGAAATGACCATCCGCCTGTGCCGCGGGCGCCGGCGGCGGTGCCGGAGCGGGTTTCGACAAGACCAGCGGTGTGGCGATTGGCTTGGTGTCCGTTGCGACGGGTTTGTTCTCGGCCGCGGGTGAGGCGGGTTTGTCCGCCGCCTCGTTCGAGGCGGGCGCTGCGGTGGTGACGGTCGTTACCTTGTCGGCCGGCGCGACGTCCGTTTTCGGGATCGCCGGTGCCGGCGTCGCCTTGCCCGGCGCATCGACCGCGAGATTGCGCGTCTCGAAATTGCGCTCCGGCGCGGGCGGAATATTCAACCCAATCGTCGTGTTTTCCTGCTTCGGCGGCGTCGACGAGAAAAACATCGGCACAAAAATCACCGCGAGCGCGATCAGCACGGCGGCACCTACGAGACGTTGCTTCAACGCGGAATCCATAGCTGGCCTCTTTGGATAGCGCGCCGATTATAGCGGGTGCGCCGTGCGCCGCGCCGCGTGTGTTGCGCACGATTCAGGAATAGCCATTGCGCCCGGCCCACTGCAGTGCCGCGGCGGCGACGAAGAACGAGCCGAAAGCGAGGATGCGATCGTCGGGGCGCGCGTTTCTCAACGCTGCATCGAGCGCGTCGGCAATGTCCGACTGTGCTTCGATCGCGGCGTCGACACTTGCCGTACGCATGCGCGCGACCAGATCATCGGCCGACAATCCGCGTGCGGTTTCCGCCTCGAGCCCGCCCGCAAACCATTGCGTGACTCGCGGCGCGAGCGGCGCGACGATACCCGCTACATCCTTGTCGTTGAGCGCGCCGAACACGGCGAGATTGCGCCCGTGCGGCGGATGTGCGGCGAGCCACTGCGCGAGCACCAATGCTGCCTGCGGATTGTGTGCGACATCGACCACCAGTTCCGCCGCACCTGCCTTGGTCAGGCGCTGCAGGCGCGCCGCCACGCGCGCGTCGCGCACACCGGCTGCCAGCGCAGCGGGAATGAAACCGAGGCGCTCGCGCAAAGTATACAAAGCCGCAATCGCCGCGGCGGCATTGGCGCGCTGCACCGGCGCGGCCAGCTCCGGCTCGGGGAGCTGCAACGTGACCTCGTCACAGCGCCAAGTCCAGTTGTCGGCGTGCGATTCGATGCGATAGTCGCGATCCGCCACAAGCGCACGCGCGTCGATCGCCTGGGCTGACTCAAGCAGCGCCGCCGGCGCCGCTGCGTCGCCGATGATCGCCGGTCTCCCGCTGCGGAAGATGCCGGCCTTCTCGCGCGCGATCGCAGCGCGATCGTGGCCGAGCCAATCCTGATGGTCGAGATCGACCGTGGTCACGATCGCCGCGTCCGCATCGATGAGATTGACCGCGTCGAGCCGCCCGCCGAGGCCCACCTCGAGCACCGCGGCGTCGAGCTCGCTATGCGCAAAAATCCACAATGCGGAAAGCGTGCCGAATTCGAAATAGGTCAGCGGAATCGGCTGTGGCTCGGCCAGGCGGGCAGCCTCGATGCGCTCGAACGCATCGATCAGGGCCGCATCGTCCGCATCGCGGCCGGCGATGCGCACACGCTCGTTGTAACGCAGTAGATGCGGAGAGGTGTAGCAGCCGACACGCTTGCCGGCCGCCACCAGCATCGCGTCGAGAAATGCTACGGTCGAACCCTTGCCGTTAGTGCCGCCGACAGTAATCACGGTCGGCGCGATGCGCGGCGCGCCCATGCGCCGCCACACCTCGCCGACACGCGCAAGACCGAGGTCGACGCCGAGCGCGTGCACGCGCTGCTGGTAGTCGAGCCATTCGTCGAGAGTGCGTGGGCTGGTATTCATGCGGGGCGCATGGTGACGGCGGCGAGAACGATAAGCAACTCCCGGCCTTCGGGCGTACGCGAAAGCGCGTGCGCATTTGCAAATTCATCGGGTCTCTGGCGTGATGGCGGCATGTCTGACCGCCTCGCCAAGCATCTCGATGCCGCGCTCGCCATTCTGCCTGAGGGCGGGCTCGTGGTTGCGTTGAGTGGCGGCATGGATTCGAGCGTGCTGCTGCACGCGCTCGCCGCGTCAATGCACGCGCGTGCGCGGGACCTGCGCGCCTTGCACGTCGATCACGGGTTGCATCCCGACAGCGCGCACTGGGCCGAGCATTGCCGCGCGTTCGCCGCACGGCTCGATATTCCAATAGAAACTGTGCGCGTTGCCATCGATCACGATAGCGGCACCGGACTGGAAGACGCCGCGCGCCGCGCACGCATGGCGGCGTTCGCGCAGAACTTGCGTCCGGGCGAAGTGCTCGCACTCGCGCAACATCGTGACGATCAGGCCGAAACGGTGCTGCTGAAACTGCTGCGCGGCGCCGGCCCCGAAGGCCTCGGCGGCATGCGCGTACTGCGTGAATTCGGCATGGGGCAGTTGTGGCGCCCGTTGCTCGACCTGACACGCGCGCATCTGCATGAGATACGCAGCTGCGGCGCAATTTTCTGCGCCAGGAGATTCTGCCGCGACTCGCACAACGCTGGCCCGATACGGACGCCGCGCTCGCGCACGCGGCGGCCTGGTCGCGCGCCGCATCCGATTTCATCGCCGATGAGGCGCGCAAAGCGCTCGCGCGCCTGCAGGGTCTGGACCCCGCGACGCTGGATTGGCAAAAGTGGCTGGATCTGCCCGATGCGCTGCGCGATCCGGTACTGCGTCTGTGGCTGCGCGAACTCGCGCTGGACGAGCCTGCGCATTTCCATGTGCACGAACTCGAACGCCAGCTGCGCCAGGCCGGTGCGGACCGCACGCCGTGCATTGCGTTCGCACGCACGCAACTGCGCCGTTATCGCGACCTGCTGTATGCGCTGCATCCCATGCCGTCAGTGCCGGAGCACTGGCAGCACGAATGGGATGGCACGAGCACGCTGACGCTGCCGGATCTGAGCATGCTGACCCTGCAGCCCGCACGGCGAGTCGAGCCGCCGCTGCGCGTCGCGTATCGCAAAGGCGGCGAGCGGCTCAAACCGGCCGGCGCGGCGCACACGCGCGAACTGCGCCTGCTGCTGCAGGAAGCCGGCGTGCCGCCCTGGCAGCGCGCACAGCTGCCGCTGGTGTGGCAGGGGGACGCACTGCTCGCGGTCGGTGATCTGTTTCTGAGCGACACGGGTGCGGCGTGGTGTGACGCAATCGATGTGCGCATCGTCTGGATGCCGCATCAGCATTGAATTTGCGGCACACTTCGGTTAGCGTGCGCGCATGACGCAAAGCGCCGCACGTTCAGACAAGGACGACAATCAAGTCGCCCAATTCGAATCCTCGCTCGACGAGCTCGAAAAACTCGTCGCACGTATGGAGCAGGGCGACATGAGCCTTGACGATTCGCTGCAATCCTATGAGCGCGGCATCGCCCTGTACCGGCATTGTCAGACTGCGCTCGAACAGGCGCAGCTGCGCGTAAAGCTGCTCTACGATCCGGCCTCGCCCGACAACGCGGAAGATTTCGACCCGCAGACGCCCTGAATCCGTTTCGAGACGCCGCGTGTCATCTGCTGAAATCCCCCTTGCGACGAATGCCGCAACACCGCTTGCGCTGAGCACCTGGAACGCGCGCGCCGGCGCGACGCTCGAGCGCGTGCTGCCCGCCGAGGACGATCCGCCGTCGGCACTGAGCCGCGCGATGCGCTACGCCGTGCTCGGCGGCGGCAAGCGCCTGCGTCCAGTGCTCGTATACACTGCCGGTACAGCCTGCGGCGCGGACCCACAGCGTCTCGACTCCGCCGCAGCCGCGGTTGAAATCATCCACGCCTATTCGCTCGTGCACGACGATCTGCCGGCGATGGACGACGACGCGCTGCGCCGCGGTCGGCCGACCTGTCACGTTGCGTTCGGCGAGGCGATGGCGATACTCGCCGGCGACGCGCTGCAGGCACTGGCATTCGAAGTACTCGCCGGCGATGCGCTGCTGGCGGCCGAGCCGGCACTGCATGTTGCAATGCTGCGCACGCTCGCCGCGGCCTGCGGCGCGCACGGCATGGCCGGCGGCCAGGCCTTCGATCTCGCCGCAGTGGGCCAGCGCCTTACGCCCGCCGAACTCGAGCGCATGCACGTGTACAAAACCGGCGCGTTGATCCGCGCGTCGGTGCGCCTCGGCGCGCTCGCCGCGGGCTGCAGCGATGCGCAGCGGCTCGCCGCGCTCGAACGCTACGGTCACTGCATCGGCCTGGCGTTCCAGATTCGCGACGACATCCTCGATGTCGAAGGCGACAGTGCGACGATCGGTAAAACCGCAGGCAAGGACGTCGCCGCGGACAAGCCGACGTATCCGGCGATACTCGGTATGGAAGGCACAAAGGCGCATCTGGCCGATCTCACCGCTCAGGCGATCGCACTGATCACGCCACTCGGTGCGCCGTTCACCCCGCTGGCGGATCTTGCCCGCTTCGTCGCCGAGCGTACTTCCTGAGCAAAAAAAACCGCCCGCGAGCTGCGGGCGGTTTTTATGCATCGATAGCGCTTACTTGACGAGGCGCAATGTAAACGGATAGCGGTAGGCCACGCCCTCGTTCGCCTTGATCGCAGCGAGGATGATCAGCACGAGATCGGCGATGGCGACGACCCAGATCAGCAGGAAGCCGATC
>VBNZ01000100.1:13159-16365 GCA_005877675.1 Gammaproteobacteria bacterium | reverse complement strand
CGTGTCTTTCTTGATCAACCAGATGATCAGCGGCCCGATGATCGAGCCGAACGGGATGATGAAACCCGCCAGCGCGGACAGATGCGCAAACAGCGCCCATTGTTTTTCTTCGGCACTCGGCGTGCCCGACGGCGCAGGCGGCGGGGTGACGACGTCATTCGGTGGAACGCTCATCTTGGACTCCCTGGTTGGTGGTGGAAAGCTTGCTTGAATCGGCTCTAGTGTTGCCGGAAGTCAGGTCCTGCACAAGCGCTACCGGTCACCCTGCGCCCCTAGCGCGGGGCCTCCGCTGGTCGGTATCGGCGCATATCAGGTACGCCGTCGCAGCGCGCCGAGTATGGAAAACACCCACGGCTTCAACGCGAATACCATGCCGACGCTGCGTCTGCGCTGCGCCGGCAAGGTGGAGTCCATCTCGGCAAATTGCTGAAATTCCGATGCGACACGTTCGACTCTGCGCCGCAGCTGCGCGAGCGAAGCATCGGAAAGCTCCCTCACGTCGAGTCGCAGCAACTCGTCGCGTCCGCTGAACGGGCTGGTCATGAATTCGCCGATTGCCGCGGCGGCATGCCGACGCTTAACCGGCCCATTCGCGCGCCATTCGAAGCGTGCCGGCGCGCGCAGGCGCAAGCGATTGCGCGGACCCAGTTCGATAAGGCCGCCGCGGTCCAGCCGCGCGAGCTGCCGCGACAGGGCTCGTTCGGAAATATCGAAATCGGTGCGAATTTCGGCATAAGTCCAGCCATTGGCGACGAGGTGGAACAGGCTGAGCAACTGCGCATCCGTGGCAAGAAGCCGCTCCTGATCGAGGCGCAAGAAGCGCTGCGTCTCTTGTTCGCGCCGGCTCAGCTTCACCAGCTCGAGCAGGTCGATTTCGAGCACGGCGCAGATCTTTTCCACCCGCTCCAACGTCAGGGTCTGCCGCGAGAAGCAGCGCTTCACGCTCGCTTCCGACAAATCAAGGGCGCGCGCAAGCTCGGCATAGTGCACGCCGCGCGCTTTCAGCGCCGCCTTCAAGGCTTTCATCACCGCCCCGACCTCTGTCATCGCCACGGCCCTGCTTGCAACAGTGAGTAGCATATTACGCTACTTTTTTATTTAGTATTGCCAAATGCGATAGCACAGCCAATCATGCGTCCACTTTTCTGCATGTGGCTGCGACCGCGTGAACGCATACGGCTACGTCAACGATTTGCACTCTGCCCTCAACTCCGCGCGGCCCACTGCGTTGTGCACTCCGCGCAACATCGCCGGCATCCGCTCAGCGCTTGCGCACGCGCGCCGTGAACGGCTCGGCGTGGCGGTTTGTGGCGGTCGCCACGCCATGGGCGGGCAGCAATTTCTCGATGCGGGTTTGCAGATCGACATGAGCGCCATGACGCGAGTGCTCGAATTCGACCCCGTACGTGGCCAGCTGCGCGCGCAGGCCGGGCTGCATTGGCCCGCATTGATGACGTGGCTTGACGGTTCGACGCGCAATGCCCCAGCCGACTGGGGCATACGCCAGAAGCAGACCGGCGCCGACCGGTTTTCGCTTGGCGGCTGCCTGTCTGCAAACGTGCACGGGCGCGGCCTGGCATTGCCGCCCTTCGTCGCCGATATCGAGGCGTTCACGTTGATCGCGGCGGATGGCGAAGCGCATGTCTGCTCGCGCGATTCCAATACCGAGTTGTTTGGTCTCGCGATCGGCGGCTACGGCTTATTCGGCATCGTCGCCGACGTCACGCTGCGGCTCGCGCGCCGGCGCAAGCTGCGCCGCGAAGTCGAGCTGACGACCGCGGAGGCATTGTGCGCGCGCCTGCAACAGAGGCGCGACGAAGGCTGCCTGTATGGCGATTTTCAGTTCGAGATCGATGCAGCCGCACCGGGATTCCTGCGGCACGGAATTCTCTCGTGCTACCGCGAAGTCGACCCGGCCACGCCGCTGACTGCCGATCCCATTCACCTCTCAGGCGCGGACTGGCATCGTCTGCTGCACTTGGCGCACGTGGACAAATCGCGCGCATTTGCGGAATTCGCTGCGTTCTACCAGCGCAGTCACGGGCAGGTCTACCGCTCCGATGACCACCAGGCTGGCTACTACCTCGACGACTATCACGCCAAGCTCGACCCGTTGCTTGGCCATCGCGGCAGCGAGGTCATCACCGAGTTGTACGTGCCGCGGCCGCGCCTCGCGAGTTTTCTTGAAGAGGCCGGCGAGGTGCTGCGGCGCCACCGCGCCGACATCGTGTACGGCACGGTGCGCCTGGTCGAGGCCGATTGCGAGACGTTTCTCGCATGGGCGCGCGAGGCATTCGCTTGCGTGATCTTCAACCTGCATACCCCGCACGACGAGGCCGGCAAGACCCGTTCAGCCGCGGTGTTTTGCGCCCTGATCGATCTCGCGCTGCGTCATAACGGCAGTTTCTATCTAACCTATCATCGCCATGCCACGCGCGCACAGCTCGAAGTCGCCTACCCGCAATTCGCGGCGTTCCTGGCGGCCAAGCGGCGCCACGATCCCGACCTGTTGTTGCAGAGCGACTGGTATCGGCACTATCGCTCCTTGTTCGAGGCGGTCTGATGCGAGGGCCGAGCTCAACCGCGCTGTTGATCGCAGCCAGCCTGCGCCTGCAGCGGCTGGAAGGCATCGCAGCACACCTGCCCGACGAGACTCTGGCGCTTGCAACGGAATGTCTGGAAGAGGCCGGCTGGGCCTGGCGCAGCCTCGCGTGCGCACTGCGCTGGCACTTGACGCGCCGCATCCTGAATCGAATCGAGCGCGCACTGCTGCCCGGCATCCAGCGGCATTACCTGTTGCGCAAGCAGACGCTATGGCGTTGGAGTGAACTGGCGTATCGCGACGGCTTTCACCAGATGCTCGTGCTCGGCGCCGGTTGTGATGGGCTCGGCGCGGCGTTCGTACGACTCGGCGGCACGACCGTTGCCGAACTCGACCATCCGGCAACGCAAGTGCTCAAACGAGCGGCGCTGAATCGCTTGCGGCCGCCGCGACAATGCCTGCACGCATTGCCGATCGATTTTGCCAGCGACGATTTTGCCCGCGTGCTGCGACGCGCGCCGCTGCATGCCGAGGCGCCGACTCTGGTGGTTGCGGAAGGCTTGCTCATGTACCTGCCACCGCGACGCTGCATGCAACTGCTTCGCACGCTACTGATCTGGGCGCGCGGACCGCTGCGACTCGCGTTCAGCGTGATGGAGCCGGA
>VBNZ01000100.1:0-13134 GCA_005877675.1 Gammaproteobacteria bacterium | reverse complement strand
AGCTGGCGCGGCGAAGCGTTTCGCTGGGCATTGCGTGCGGATCAACTCGGGGATGTCGTCACGCGCCTCGGACTGCGCACCATCGACATACACGACCCCGCCGCGCCGCCGGAACCGCTGCTGCCGGGGTGGGCGCCATGTCCAGGCGAGCGCCTCATCCTGGTCGAACAGCCTTAGCCGCCAGCTACCGTCATGCGTTCCACAAGGATCGAGCCCGTGAGAACATGCGAACGCGGATCTACGTCAGCGCCGATCGCGGCGATGCCGGCGAACATGTCGCGCAGATTCGAGGCGATCGTGATCTCCTCGACCGGATACGCGATCGCGCCGTTCTCGACCCAGAAACCATTCGCGCCGCGCGAGTAATCGCCGGTGATGATCGACACGCCCTGCCCCATCACGTCGGTGACGAGCAGGCCGGTGCCGAGTTTCTTCAACATCGCGGTGAAATCGTCGCTACCGGTTTTCACCATGAGATTGTGGATGCCGCCGGCGTTGCCGGTCGATTCAAGACCGAGCTTGCGCGCGGAATAGCTGCCGAGAACATATCTTTCGAGCACGCCCGCGCGAACCAGCGCGCTCTCGCGCGTAGCGACCCCCTCGGAGTCGAAATTGCCCGAAGCGTGGCCGCGCTTGAGCTGCGGGCGCTCGAGGATATCGACGAACTGCGGAAGTATACTTTTCCCGGCATGATCGACGAGAAAACTCGCCTTGCGGTAAAGCGCGCCGCCACTGACCGCCGAAACGAGGTGACCGATCAAGCCGCGCGCGACTTCGGGCGCAAACAGCACCGCGCAGGTGCGCGTGCCGAGCGTGCGCGCGTTGCGCCGCGCCAGCGTGCGCTCAGCCGCCTTCGCGCCGATGCCGGCGGCGTTCGGCAGATCCTGCGCCGCACGCGCCGTCTCGTACCAATAATCGCGCTGCATGCCATTGTCGTCGTCGGCGATCAGCGCGCACGACAGCGTATGCCGCGTGCCGCGCTCCGCGCCGACGAAACCGGCGGAGGTTGCGAACACCGACAGCGACTGCCCACTCGACACATTTGCGCCTTCGGAGTTGCTGATGCCCGCATGCGCGCGGCCGGCGTCCTCGACTTCCCGGCCGAGCGCGATCGCCGCCTGCGCGTCGAGCGCCCACGGATGCCACAGATCGAGATCGGGGAAAGTCGTTGCGAGGCGTGCCGGATCGGCAAGCCCGTTGCACGGATCCTCCTCCGTATACTTTGCTATCGCGCAGGCCTGTTCGATCGTCTTGGCGATCGAATCGGGTTGCAGGTCCGCCGTGCTGGCCGAGCCTTTGCGCTTGCCGAAATATACGGTGACGCCGAACGCGCGGTCGCGCGTGTGCTCTACCGTCTCGACCTCGCCCAGACGCACGTTGACACTGAGGCCGCTGTCGATCGACGCGCCGACTTCGGCTTCGCTTGCGCCCGTAGCGCGGCAGCGGCGGATTACATCCTCGGCCAGGCTGGTAAGGCGTTCGAGCTGTGCACTGCTGTCGTCGGTTTTTGCGATGAATTCGTTCACGTCACTCATCTTGATGGGGAATCCGATATTCTATTTCAATGATCGATCATGAAACCGACGACGGCAGCGAAAACGACTACGTCAGCCGCAGCCAGTTGCGCCGCGACGCGCTGGATGTGCTCAAGCTTGCGGCGACGCTCGCCGAGCTGTCCGATGCGCAGCTCGCGCAGATACCACTGTCCGACGAATTGCGCGGCGAAGTCGCACGCACGCGCGCGGTCACACAGCAGATCGCGCGCAAGCGCCAGACGCAGTTCCTGGCCAAGCAGATGCGCAAGCTCGACGATGCCGAACTCGACGCGATCCGCGCCACGCTCGAGCACGACAAGGATCGCGCGCGCCGCGAAACCGCCGTGCTGCACCGGCTTGAACAGTGGCGTGATCGCCTGATCGACGGGGGCGACGAGGCGCTCAACGCCTTGCTGGCCGAATTTCCCGATGCCGACCGCCAGCACCTGCGTCAGCTCGCGCGGCAGGCGCGGGTCGAGCGTGAACAAAACAAACCGCTGCACGCGTATCGCGAGCTGTTTCGCGTGGTGCGAGAGCTGCACGGGGTGTAGGCGCGCGATTCCGCGCGCTCACGTTGTTTCGCTGGCGCGATAAATCGCGCCCCTACGGCAACGATCTTCTCTCGAAGGGATTGCGTTTGAGCGCCGCGAGCAGCGCCCATGCGGTCGCTGCGAGATGCGGGCGGCGGTAGTAGTAGAAGTCGGCGCTGCCGCTATCCGTGCCAATCGCAAGGCCGGTCGTAATGCGCGGCTCGCGTGTGGCGTAGACATAACCTTCGGCGCCAAGCTGCCCGCCGATCGTCGCGAGCAGCTTCTGCGCATCCGCCTCGCGACCAAGCATGCGATAGACGAGCAGAGTCCGTCGCGGTCGGTGTTGAAATCGAAGCCGCCCGGCACCGTGTGTTCGTGCTCGACATAAGCCAGAGCATGCCGCCATTCGCGCGACGTATCGGGCAGCAATTGCGCCCAGAGCTGCGCATCGAGCCCGGAAGTACTGCGATTGGGTGTCACGCCATCGGGCAGCGTACCGACCCAGAAGTGAGCGCTGGCCGCATCCCATTGCAATTGCACGAAACGCCGCGCGTGATCCGCCTGTTCTTTCCAAGCACCCTGCACGCCGGCGCGCGCGAGGCCGTCGAACAGCGCGATGAGATCGATATTGTGTTCGGTCGATTTCCACGTGAGCTTCTGCGGATTCGCATCGAAACCGATCACGCCGCCGCTAAAGCCGCCTGCGCTGCGCGTATCGCGTGTGTTGTCGACGACCCATTGCGCGAGCTTCGCCGCCGCGTCGCGCCAGCGCGTGTCGTGCGTCGACTCGTACAAAGCCAGCAGCGCCAGCGCCGCCCACGCGGCATTGCCGGTCGCCGTGCCGTCCTGATAGGCGTCCTCGACCCAACGATTCTGCTCGGCGTCCCACCAGCCGTTCGGCAGCGGCTTGTCTGTCACGACGCCGGCGCGATAGGTGTTGCGCAATCGTGTATCTTTCATCGCAGCGAGACGCAGTGCTTCGCCGATGCGTTCCGCTTCCGCGCGCTTGTCGCACGCGAGTAGTGCGATTGCCGCGAGTGCATTGTCGTAAGTGAACGCAGCGGTGCGCAGCGCGGGTTCTTCGGGTTCGCCCGAGCCGCGTTCGTGGTCGTAGCTGCGCAGGAAAACCGGTGCGCTGCCAGCGCTAGGGATAGCATCTACACGCGTAGCGAGTGAATCGCAGCTTTTGGTTGCTACCAGTCCTGCATTGGTCGCAGCAAGCGCGGCTGGAGCGACCAAAAAAAATGCCGTCACCGCACTAACGGAAATCCAATTTTTTCTATCCACACCTGCTCGAACGCCAGTCGGATTGCGTTTTTCACAAGAATGATAGACAGAAGCAAAGGCACTGGATTCCCGCTTTCGCGGGAATGACGAGCCAGTAGGTTTCACTCGGCGGAGCCCATGGGCTTCATACTGCGGAGCCAATGGGTTTCATACTGCGGGGCCAGTGAGGTTCACGCCGCGGTCCCACCCACCGTCATCGCATCGATGCGCAGCGTCGGCTGACCGACGCCGACCGGCACGCTCTGGCCTTCCTTGCCGCAGACGCCGACGCCTTCGTCGAGCTTGAGATCGTTGCCGATCATCGATACGCGCGTGAGCACTTCAGGACCGGCGCCGATCAGTGTTGCGCCTTTGACCGGACGCGTGATCTTGCCGTTCTCGATCAGATACGCCTCGCTTGCCGAGAACACGAACTTGCCATTGGTGATATCGACCTGGCCACCGCCAAAATTCACCGCGTACAGCCCCTTCTCGACCGAGGCGATGATTTCCTGCGGATCGTGCGAGCCAGCACGCATGTAAGTGTTGGTCATGCGCGGCATCGGCAGATGCGCGAACGATTCGCGCCGGCCGTTGCCGCTCGAACGCGCGCCCATCAGCTGCGCGTTGAACTTGTCTTGCATATAGCCCTTGAGGATGCCGTCCTCGACCAGCACGGTGCAGGAACTCGGCGTGCCCTCGTCGTCGACACTGAGCGAGCCGCGGCGATTTGCGAGCGTGCCGTCGTCGACCACCGTGACGCCCGGCGCAGCGACGCGATCGCCAAGGCGGCCCGCAAACGCGCTCGTGCCCTTGCGGATGAAATCGCCCTCGAAGCCGTGCCCGATCGCTTCGTGCAGCAGCACGCCCGGCCAGCCCGGCCCGAGCACGACCGTCATGCTGCCTGCGGGCGCCGGCACCGATTCGAGATTGACCAGCGCCTGCCGCACCGCCTCGCGCGCGAATGCCTGCGCGCGCTCGTTTGCGATCAGTTCACGATAGCCGTAGCGTCCGCCGCCGCCGGCGCTGCCCGATTCACGCCGTCCATTCTGCTCCGCGATCACGCGTACATCCATGCGCACAAGCGGGCGCACATCGGCCGCGAGCGTGCCGTCCATCGCCGCGACGAGCACGGTGTCGAGCGTCGCCGACAGGCTCACGATCACCTGCGCCACGCGCGGGTCGGCGGCGCGCGCGAGCTTGTCCACTTCACGCAGCAGCGCGATCTTTTCTTCGTTGGCAAGGCTGTCGATGGGGTCGATCGGCGCATACAGTTGTCGCGTATCGCGCGCGTCCAGTGCATGTGTGTTGCGGTCGGCGCCGGACTGTGCGATCGCGCGCGCACTCTGCGCCGCGGTCAGCAGCTCCGGCAGCACGATCTCGTCGGAATAGGCAAAGCCGGTCTTCTCGCCGCTCATCGCGCGCACGCCGACGCCCTGCTCGATCGAGTGATTGCCTTCCTTGACGATGCCGTCTTCGAGCACCCAGGACTCGCTGCGCGAATGCTGGAAATACAGATCGGCTGCGTCGATCGACGGGCCGACGAGCCGCGCGAACACGCGATCGAGATCCCCGGCGGCGAGTCCGCCGGGGACGAGCAGGCGCTGTTCGGCGAGTGCGAGCAGGGTCATGGAATTCCTTGGATGTGCATCGATAGTCGACAAGAACTAGATAGGATCGACGATGCCGGCTTGCAAGTCCATCCGCCGTGATCCGTCGCTCCCGCGGGGGGCCCTCAATAGCGAAGCTGGTTCCAGCGAAGCCCGGCGATTCGCGCATCCGTATTCGAAGCATGGCACTGGATTCCCGCTTTCACGGGAATGACGGCTTAAAAGCTTGCGCCATGGTCCGAATCCCGGCATTGTGCGCCGATTCAAACGATCGTTCGACGCCATGGCCGACCCCGCCGCCCATTCCCCCTATCCGCATCTTCTGGCCCCACTCGACCTCGGCCATGTGACGCTGCCGAACCGCGTGCTGATGGGCTCGATGCACACGGGGCTGGAGGACCATGCACGCGACTACGACAAACTCGCCGCATATTTCGCCGAGCGCGCTCGCGGCGGCGTGGGTTTGATGGTGACCGGCGGCCTTGCGCCGAATATCGAAGGCTGGCTCAAGCCGTTCGGCGGGCGCCTGTCGATGCCATGGCATGTCGCGCGCCATCGCAAGGTCACGCGCGCAGTGCATGCCGACGGCGGGCGCATCTGCATGCAGATCCTGCATGCGGGACGCTACGGCTATCAGCCGCTGTCGGTCGCGCCATCGAAGATCAAATCGCCGATCACGCCGTTCACGCCGCGTCCGCTTTCGTCGCGGGGCGTCGAACGCACGATCCGCGACTTCGTCAACTGCGCCAGGCTCGCGCAGGATGCCGGCTACGACGGCGTCGAGATCATGGGTAGCGAAGGTTATCTGATCAACCAATTCATCACCGCGCGCACGAATCAACGCAACGACGGTTGGGGCGGCGCTGCAGAGAAGCGCCAGCGCTTCCCGCTCGAAATCGTGCGCCGCACGCGCCAGGCGGTCGGTCGCGACTTCATCATTATCTATCGCCTGTCGATGCTCGACCTTGTTGACGATGCCCAAAGTTGGGAGGAAATCGTGCAGCTCGCCAAGGCGATCGAAATAGCGGGTGCGACGATCATCAACACCGGCATCGGCTGGCACGAGGCGCGCGTGCCGACCATCGTCACGAGCGTCCCGCGCGGTGCGTTCGCCTGGGTGACGAAGAAGCTCAAGGGCGAAGTCGCCATTCCGCTGATTACGACTAACCGCATCAATATGCCCGAAGTCGCCGAGCGCATTCTGGCCGACGGCGCTGCTGACATGGTCTCGATGGCGCGCCCGCTGCTCGCCGATCCCGACTGGGTCAACAAAGCGGCGGCGAATCGAAGCTCGCGCATCAACACCTGCATCGCCTGCAATCAGGCGTGCCTCGATCATGTGTTCGAGAACGCGAAGGCCTCGTGCCTGCTCAATCCACGCGCGTGCAGCGAAACCGAATTGACTATCGCGCCGGCACCGACGCGCAGGAAATTCGCCGTGGTCGGCGCGGGCCCTGCGGGACTTGCCGCGGCGACGACGCTGGCCGAACGCGGGCACGCCGTGACGCTGATCGACGCCGCGAGTGAAATCGGCGGCCAGTTCAATATGGCGAAGCGGATTCCGGGCAAGGAGGAATTCCACGAATCGCTGCGCTACTTCGGCCATCGCATCGAGGACACCGGCGTCGAGTTGCGCCTCAACACACGCGCCTCGGTCGACAGCTTGCGCGGCTACGACGGTGTGATCCTCGCGACCGGCATCACGCCGCGCACGCTGAACATTCCCGGCGCGGATCATCCGAAGGTGCTGAGTTATGTCGACGTGATCCTGCGTGGCCGGCCGGTCGGCCAGCGCGTCGCGATCATCGGCGCCGGCGGCATCGGTTTCGACGTTGCAGAATTCCTGACGCAGGACCCGCCCTCGCCGAGCACCGACATCGCGCGCTGGTCGCATGAATGGGGCGTGGACATGTCGTATGCGCATCGCGGCGGCCTCGCCAAGAACGCACCCGAGACCTCGCCGCGCGAAGTCTGGCTGCTGCAGCGCACCCCCGGCATACCCGGCAAACGCCTCAACAAGACCACCGGCTGGGTGCATCGCGCCGCGCTCAAGATGAAAAAAGTGCAAATACTTGGCGGCGTCAGCTATGAGCGCATCGACGACGCCGGACTGCACGTCACGATCGACGGCAAGGCCCAAGTTATCCAAGTGGACCATGTCGTCATCTGCGCCGGCCAGGAACCGCGCCGCGATTTGTTCGACGGCCTCAAGGCCGCCGGTATCGACGTACATCTGATCGGCGGGGCCGACGTCGCCGCCGAGCTCGATGCGAAACGCGCGATCGCACAGGGGACGAGACTCGCGGCGGCTCTCTGATAGGCGCCCGTATCCGTGGCTTCCTGCACCATTCTCCACCGTATGCGCAGCAATGCTATTTGAGCGTAAGGTAGGCGCGCGATCCTCGTCTAACTGATCGCAAGCCCACCACGCACTTCGTCGTGCGATCGCGGCAGTGCGTTTCTCACCACGCATCGAGGAGACAGTCATGAAATACAGCATTGCGGGGACGCTGGCAGTTCTGGCTTTGGCGTCGACTGCTGCTTTCGCGGACAACATGGCGGCACCGGCTGTGCCGGCGGAATCCGCACAACTCGATTTCTTCCTGGGCAACTGGAACTGCAACGGCAAGGCCTTCGCAAGTGCAACGGGTCCGGAGCACGCGAGTGTTGCGACCGTGCACGCAGCGAAGGCGATCGGCGGACGCTGGCAGCACGTGACGTACGACGAAACCAAAACCGCCGCGAACCCGGCGCCCTACCACGTCGGCGTCTATTGGGGTTACGACGCCGGCAAGAAGAATTTCGTACAGTTTTGCGCGGACGGCTTCGGTGGCTACTGCAATCAGACCAGCGCCGGCTGGAGTGGCGACACGCTGATTTTTGAAGGCACCGGCAACGGCGACGGCAAGCAATTCGGTGCGCGCGATACGTTCACGCGCAAAGCGGCGAACGAGTTCGTGCACAGCGGCGAGATGCAGGGCGACGACAAGAAATGGGTCAAGACCGACGAGGAAACCTGCAAGCGCGCGAAGTGATCTGCTAAGACGCGTACTGCAGCGGCGTCAATGCGGCGCCGCTGCAGGCGCTTATCGATCGAGCGTGCGCGCATAGGATCCGAAGTCGAAAATGGCGTTGGTGTAGGTCTCGACGACGCCGCTGAACGGCTGCTGCTGCGCGGTGTACAAAATCGCTTGATGCCGCAATACAGCATGCGGAATGCGCAGCGACTCATCCGCGTATGCGCGCGCGTGGCCAGGCCCAGGCGTATCCCAGTCCGACGGCAGCGGCGACCACAGCAGCTCGACGGCAATCGTGCGGCGCTGAAATCCGAGCGCCTTGACGACCTTGCCAAATGGTTCGTCGGTCGTATCGAGCTGGCGGTTCATCTCAGGCGTGAGGCGGTCCGGCGCATACCAGTTGTCGGCTTCGGACAGCACTCGTTCACCGCAGACGAGCTGCACGCGGCGATAGTGGATCGGTTCGTCCGCCGCGATATTGAGCCGCACGCGCAATTCGTCGGGAATCGGCTTCGCGGCATCGCGCATGCGCCGCGCAACGATGCGCGCGGATGCGGCAAGACGATGATCCGCACACCAGCGCTCCAGCGTCAGCGTCGCACTGTCGTGGCTGAGCAGGTCGGCATTGAAGGTTTGCAGCAATGCGAGCAACTCGATGCGCGCGATGTAGTCGTCCTGCTGCCGGGACGGCAGCGCTCCGCATGAAGCAAGCGCGCACGCGAGCGTGAGTAGACAGATTCGTCGCAGGAAGTACACAACTCGCTCCTTTCGATTCGCCTGCGTATTGAATAGCGATTCTTCCGCAGAAAGTCTAACCGTGCCAGCTAGGCTACACTGAGCGCGTCCCGTTATAGCGGAGGCGCCCATGCCCGTTCCGATGTATCACGACGGATCGCGCCGGTTGCAGGATTGGTTCGACACACGGCGCCTCGCCGACCGCCTGGTCGAACGGCTCGCGCACGACCGGTTCAGCGACGAAGATCGCGCGTTCATTGAATCGCGGCAGCTATTCTTCCTCGCGACTGCCGACGCGCAGGGGTGGCCCGATTGCTCGTACAAGGGCGGCGCGCCGGGTTTCGTGCGCGTGGTCGCGCCGGATGTGCTCGTGTTCCCGAGCTATGACGGCAACGGCATGTTCAAGAGTCTCGGCAACATGCTCGTCAATCCGCAGGTCGGATTGCTGTTCATCGACTTCGAATCGCCCAAACGCCTGCGAGTGAACGGGCGCGCAAGCGTGAGCACGGACGACCCGCTGCTTGCGCAATACCACAGTGCGCAGCTGATAGTGCGCGTGCAGGCTGAGGCGATTTTCCCGAATTGCCCGCGCTATATTCACAAGATGCAGATTGTCGAGCAGTCCGAATACACGCCACGCGCGGGCGTCGCAGCGCCGGTGCCCAAGTGGAAGACGTATCCCGAATTTCGCGAAGTGTTGCCGCGCTGCGATGCGGCGCCCGAAGATCCGAACAAGGAAAAGCCGTAATGTTTTTACCTCGACTGCCCTGCGCACTGCTCCTTGCTTGCGGACTTGCAGCATGTGCTGCCACGACGCCGACGCGCGACACGACATCGGATGCACAGGTCTTCCATATTCAACCGGTGCGGCCCGTCGCGGAGCTTTTGCCGCTCGCACTTGCCGCGAAACCGCCTGTCGAGCGGGGAGATTTTCGCAAGCCCGACCTCGTGGAACTCGTCGCGCTTGATCCGACCATCAAGCTCGATATCCGCTATGCGACGACGCGCAATTTTCTCGGCACGCCGTTGTACAGCCAGGCACGCGCGTTCATGCAGCGCCCCGCGGCGGAAGCAGTCGTGATGACGCGTATCGACCATGGTACGTGACCAAGATTTTCTGGGATGCCACGCCGCCCGAGCAGCACAAGTTCGTCGCCGATCCCGCCACCGGCTCGCGCCACAATCGCGGCTGCGCGGTCGATCTGACTTTGTACGATCTCAAGACCGGCAACGCGGTCGAGATGCCAAGCCTGTACGACGAGATGAGCGAGCGCGCATATCCGACTTATGCCGGCGGCAGCGCCGAACAACGCTCGCGGCGCGATCTGTTACGGCGCTACATGGAGGCCGAAGGCTTCAGCGTGTACGAATACGAGTGGTGGCACTTCGACTACCGCGACTGGCGCGCATATGCGATCGGGAATCAACGGTTCGAAGAGCTAACGCCGACGCGTTGATCCCGATGCGGACTGTGTACTTAAGCAACAGCATCACGCCACACCCATCCAAGCAGCGCGATGACTAGCAAAAAATTGGCGCCTCTGCGCGTGGTAGCGATTGCTCTATTTGTTTTCGCTCTGGCGCGCGGCCTGAGCTTCGTGCTGCACGCACCGCTGCTCGGGCTGGCGAACAACTACGATCAGATTCGTTACAGCATCTGCATCGGCGTCGCGCCGTACCGGCCCGGCGTGCAGGCGGACCAGAACAACCCCAAGGCACCGCTGCGCCTGTACTCTTTTCAAGACCTGCCGCACGACGTCTGCAATTGGACCTCGGATCTGTTGCTCACCGCGCCTCTGAGCTTAGGTTGGCACCTGGCCGAGTACTACGGCGCTCCCTCGGTACACTCCATCCGCAAGCTCGGCGTCTTGCGCGTGTTGATCTGGTGTGCCGCAGGCTTGTGGGCTGCTCTCGCCTGGCTCAGGGCCGGATCGCCGATCGCAGCGCTGGCCAATCTCGCCGGGCTTGGATTCATCGTTTTCGATCCCGGCAACGCCATCTACTTCAACACGTTTTACGCCGAGCCTGCCGCTTTGTTCGGCCTGTATCTTTGTCTTACGGGCGCCTGCCTTGCTTTGATGCAGCAAGGCGGCCGTGGCGCATATCTTGTCGCTCTAATGGGCGCCTGTATCCTCGCGACAAGCAAATTCCAGCATGTCGTACTGCCCGCTCTGCTCGGCGCGGGCGCCCTCGCAGCCGGTTGGAAAAACACGCGCCTCGTAGCTTTCCTGTTCGTCGTTGGCAGCGCGTTCGGACTGACGGCCGCGATGATGAATCGCCTGCAATCGGCCGAAACGCTCAACGCGGTTGCGACAGCCAATCGCGCCGACGTCGTGCTCAGCGCCTTGCTGCTGAACGTCGACGAACCGGCGGCGGTCGCCAGGCAATTGGGATTGACGGAGCAATGCGCCTCATACGCCAATCCCGGCGGGATCTTTCACGCCAGGCCCATCGAGAAGACCTGCCCCGGCATCCTGACGCTGTCGGACACGCGCGCACGCCTTGCCTTGATCGCGCGCCGCATCCCACGGTTTCGCAATGCTGCTGCCGTGGATACCCGAATATCTTGGTCTCGTAGAAGGCGAAGACTTTGGCAAGCTGCCCGCGTCGCAGCCGACTCTTTCGTCGATCTTGGGCACGAGCAAGAGCATGGCCTATTTTCTGCTATCGCTGCCATGGCTGATCCTCGCCGCCGCCTGCCATCTGCGGGCTGCTCCAGCGGCGCGCGCTTTTTTTTCGATGTGTGCATGCGCGTCGATCGGCGTGCCCTTCATCGCGTTACTCGGCGATGGCTATCTGGATTTCCAAAAGCATTCGCACCTCGCGACGAACTGCGTGCTTGCAAGTCTATGTGTCGCGCTTGCATGGCTCGCCTCGCAACTGCTGCGCGCGCGACGTGAGCCGCGCGCCGATGCAGCACCGTTGGATCACACGGCTATCCGCGCTGATCGATCGGCGTGAACTTGAGATTTTCAGGCCCGGTGTAGTTCGCACTCGGACGGATGATCTTGCCGTCGATGCGCTGTTCGATCACATGTGCGCTCCAACCTGAGGTGCGCGAAATCACGAACAGCGGCGTGAACATTGCCGTCGGCACGCCCATCATGTGGTAGCTCACCGCGCTGAACCAGTCGAGATTCGGAAACATCTTCTTGACTTCCCACATCGTCGATTCGAGACGCGCGGCGATGTCGAACATCTTCGTGTTCTTCTGCATAGCCGAAAGTTCGCGCGCGACTTCCTTGATCACCTGATTGCGCGGATCGCCGATGGTATAGACCGGATGGCCGAAGCCGATCACAACCTCCTTGTTCTCGACTCGTTTGCGGATGTCAGCTTCCGCCTCATCGGGCGAGTCGTAGCGTTTCTGGATCTCAAATGCGACCTCGTTCGCGCCACCATGCTTGGGACCGCGCAGCGCGCCGATCGCACCCGCGATGGCCGAGTAGAAATCGCTGCCGGTGCCCGCGATCACGCGCGCGGCAAATGTCGAAGCGTTGAATTCATGCTCGGCGTAGAGAATCAGCGAGGTGTGCATCGCGCGCACCCACAGCGCGCTTGGCTTCTCGCCATGCAGCAGATGCAGGAAATGGCCGCCGATCGAATCATCGTCGGTCTCGACCTCGATGCGCTTGCCGTTGACCGCGTAGTGATACCAGTACAGCAGAATCGAGCCGAGCGAAGCCATCAGTCGATCGGCGATATCGCGCGCGCCGGGAGCGTTGTGATCGTCCTTTTCGGGAAGCGCGCAGCCGAGCGCCGAGACGCCGGTGCGCATCACATCCATCGGATGCGCCGACGCCGGAATCTGTTCCAGCACGGCCTTGACCAACGCCGGAATGCCGCGCAGCGCCTTGAGTTTCACCTTGTAGGCGGCGAGCTCCGCGCGATTGGGTAGCTTGCTATACACCAGCAGATGCGCGATTTCCTCGAACTCGCTGGTCGTAGCGAAATCGAGTATGTCGTACCCGCGGTAGTGCAGATCGTTGCCGGTGCGGCCGACCGTACACAACGCGGTATTGCCCGCGGCGACACCGGACAGGGCGACGGATTTTTTGGGTTTGAAGGTGGTTGCGGTTTGGTTATCGGACATCGAGCTCTCCAATCAATTTTTTTCCGTCATTCCCGCGAGGCGTTCTTCAAAGCGGAGCTGGTCAAGCGGGAATCCATTTTGCTCTGAACTAATCAAAATGGGATCCAGGTCCCCTGCGCGGCCCCGGAATGACAATAGGGTTATGCGCTACTTCTTAGCAAAGAGCCCGTCGAGTTTGGCTTCGTACTCGTGATAGCCGATGCGATCGTAGAGTTCTTCGCGCGTCTGCATCGTGTCGAGCACGTTCTTCTGGTGGCCGTCGCGGCGGATCGCGGTGTAGACGTTTTCTGCGGCCTTGTTCATCGCGCGGAACGCGGACAACGGATACAGCACGATGCCGACGCCGGC
>VBNZ01000313.1:4183-5132 GCA_005877675.1 Gammaproteobacteria bacterium | reverse complement strand
CGTTACTTCTTGACCGATGTACTTGGCAGCACACTGGCGCTGACGGATACGTCGCGTGCGATACAGCAGACGTATGCGTACGAGCCCTACGGCGAAGTCACCTCAACAGGATCAAGCAACAATCCGTACCAGTACACGGGGCGGGAGAATGATGGGACGGGGTTGTATTACTACCGGGCGAGGTATTACTCCCCGTCCATGAAGCGGTTCATCTCAGAAGATCCAATTGGATTAGGCGGCGGCGCGAATTCGTACGCCTACGTGCACGGCTCACCGACTAACAAAAGGGACCCGAGCGGACGGATGCAACAATGCACGCCCGTCGGTTGCTATGGCGACAACCCCTGGGACTATTTACCGCCTCCGCCGAGGATGGAATTTGTGTATTGATTTTTGCACCCGCCGCACTTGGTGTCGGCATCCTCACGTTATCTGCAGCGCCAGCTGATATTGCTGCAGTGGTGATGCTTCTCCATACAGGCGGAGAAACCGCCACGATAACTACGGGACTTGCGGAAGGAGGGGCGGCGGTATCCGAGGAGATTGTTGCCGCAGAAGAGGCCCAAGCCTTAGAAAAGATTCTCGAAGGCTTTGAAACCGTTCCGCCGCCGAATTTCCCACCTGTCCCGACATCCCCGATGGGGACACTTCCTATTGTACCAATGCCGTCGCTTAACCCTTGCCCGTGATGTCGGTAGTAGCGGAAATGCTCAAAGAAAACATGGATGCCGCTTACAGCGATCCGCGAGCGGCGATAATGGCGGCCATGCTTACACACAGATTTCCGCTGATCGCTAGAGGAAAGCAGGGGCTAAGCATTGACTATGATTCGCTCTTGCGCATCGGAATGCGCAGTAATGATCCAGAAATCCTAACTTCCACGGGGGAGGCTCTTATCGAAGGAAAGTGGCTTGCCCGTGACATCAGACAAGGGATGCGGTATTTCGCG
>VBNZ01000313.1:2426-4176 GCA_005877675.1 Gammaproteobacteria bacterium | reverse complement strand
TTCATGATCGCGCGAGTCGACATTCTCCAGCATCGCCCGATCGCGATACGAATGTTGAAGCGAGCGAGGCAAGCAGGCCACATTCCCTCTGCGATATTGCTGGAGAGGCTTCGTGTAAAACGGATGCGTAAGTTTGGACTACCGGCGTTTCTCTATGAGCTCATCTATAGTGTGAAATGCGGGAGACAAATTACCGCGGGCCTCAAAAATCATGAAGACTTGTATATGCATTTTTGGCGATATAAAGATGTCATACCGGCAACCTACCAACCATTGGCTGAAGCTTTGCCGGTCGATAGGGCATCTCCTTTTGAAGAAATAAAACAGTTGCAATTAGATAGCTAGTGTAGTGTCCCAAAAGAAACTATGTTCATTGACCGATGTCAAGAAGCTATCCTTCTTGAGCATGGGCCGAACGATGATGGGACGACCTGGGCTGGCAAATTGCCGATATAAGCGCGCACGACAGGGCTAGAGAGCCAGAGACAGAATTAAGCGAACCATGAAACCGATGCTCTCGAAATGGCCAACTCCTAGCCGCCGGAAATATCCCGACGAATGATCATCATCTTTTTGCTTTTTGCTCGGGACGCTGTGAAAAATTGAACAGCTCAGCCATGGGGATCCGCAGCGTCTCCGCGAGTCTGCAGATGTTGACCAGCGCGATGTTCCTCTGCCCTCGCTCGACGCCTCCCAAATAGCTTCGGGCAATGCCGCTCTCCAACGAGAGCTTTTCCTGCGACCAGCCGTTCTCGCGACGGAGTTGTGCCAGCCTGCGGCCAAACAATACTCGTGGGTCTTCCCGCATCGCTCGTAATAGCGCTGAAAGACCTGCACGCTAAGAGCCGCACCACTATCAGGCCACGCCCTATGAGTGACAAATAGCCGCGGCCATCGTAGTCTTGGCTAAATTCGTTTAAGACCATTCTTGTCTCCAAAGGGTGGACGATGAGTCCGAGTGACCTGACGGCAACCTTGTACTTCGCCGCTGCTGTCCGTGCAGGAGCGGATAGCTCTCTCACTCGGCTTTTGCCGCTCGACCGGCTCAAGGAACCGCTGTCGCCTCATGAAAACTTCTCACAGCGGATTCTCTTCTCCCTGCAGGCGCTGGGTGCCATCCAACCGGAGTTGTCGCTGGCGAATGCAGAAGACTGGCTCACTGCCAAGGACTGGACAGAGATTGGGCTGCAGACGTTGGCGTGGCGCATCTGTTGGTCACTGCGGGACTGCCGCGACCGAAGCGCGATGGCGAATGCGCTGTTGAGTAGCATCGAGCCATCGGAAGACGCTCTGGAAGTGCTATTTCGCGTTTGGGAAGACCTTGCCTTGGCCGAGGTCGTTCAATACGCAAGCTGGTCACTTGCGAAATCCGGCTACAACCCGCGATGGGCACAAACCGGCGTTGCCAGTTTTCGGAAAGCGCTGAATACCTTCAGCATCACGCAGGTGATGCATCTAGTCCAACTGGCGATTCGATCCGTTGCCAGCACGCATCATCGGGGTGGCATTCTGGCGAGCCGCTTGGGCGGCGTGTTCGCCGATGCGGTGGGCAGTTTCTCTCGCCGTGCGGTCTGCGAAAAATGGATTCTGCGAGCGACACCACGACCAACCGAATTGCCGATCAGCACGCTCGCAGCGATGTTTGCCCAAGAAGTGACGCGCCTCGATGACGACTACCTGATGCGCACGCCGTCGACTGCTGCGCTGCTCGACGCGATGACCCGCGCGCAATCGGTGCACTGACATGCGA
>VBNZ01000313.1:1795-2303 GCA_005877675.1 Gammaproteobacteria bacterium | reverse complement strand
TTACGCAGGTTCGCGCCGATGGTGTGGGAGTCATTCCTTTCTTCACCTCACCGGAGCGCCTGTTTCTCTGGTCACCTACAGGCGAGCGCTGCGTGATGATGTTTGTGCGTGAACTTTTTGAGAGCCGGCCGGATATGCAGTTTTGCCTCAATCTCGGGTCTCACGACGAGCAGCAATTCACTCCCAGCCAGGTGCAGGCGTTGTTGGCTCGACAATAGTGTGAATGCGCAGTCTGCGATGAAACTTCTCGTACTCTCCGACATCCACCTCGAATTCGGTACCTTCGAAGTGCCGACCGATATCGAGTACGACATCGCCATCCTAGCGGGTGATATTGCCGTGCCCGGCGTCGAAGCGGTGCGCTGGGCGGCACGTGCATCCACGTTCGGCCGCGCCAGTGATGTGCTGTTCGTCGCCGGCAATCACGAGTTCTACGGACAATGCGTGCAATCCGAAATCGCCGCGATGAAGCGGGCGACGAATCATCGCGTGCACTTCCTCGACTGCA
>VBNZ01000313.1:0-1730 GCA_005877675.1 Gammaproteobacteria bacterium | reverse complement strand
TCGAAGGGGATGGTTTCGGATCCGCAGAGAGCCATGCAGGAGTGTCGGAGCAAGATGTCCGACTACTCAAAAGTCCAGACAGAGATACACGACGGCGAGCTTGGTGCGACACGCCGAATGCTCATGCCGGAGGACACACGCGAATTTCATCAACAGCAGCGGGCGTGGCTGGAGGCCAAGCTCGCAGAGCCCTTCGACGGTCCTACCGTCGTGATCACGCATCACGCACCGCATCACAACTCGGTATTGGACTACTACGCTGGCGACTGGATGTCGACGGCGTACGCCAGTGAATTGCCTTCACACTTCTTCGATGTTCCCGCGTTGTGGGTCCACGGACACCAGCACGACCCGTTCGACTACCGAGTCGGGAATTGCCGTGTCGTCTGCAATCCGCGGGGATACCTGCACAACATTCCGCCCGAAGATATGGACTGGTTCAACCCGCGGTTCGTCGTCGAGATCGAAAGCGTGCCATGAACTGTTCCTCGACACGCACATCACCAGCTTTCCGACGAATCGAGGGACTAGCTGGAGTCCGGCACTGCGCAACAAGCGATACGCCAAGTTCCCATGTTGAAAGCAATCAGCGCTAGTTGCCTTGCACTGGTAGTTCCTCGCCATCGGAAAGCGCTTCACGCGAAGCGGCAGCCAGCAGTGTGTCAGAATCGATCATGTGATGGATGGTGTAGAGCGTCTGATCCGGAAGTGTAGGCATGGGAACCTTTAACACCCGCTCGGCAACCGCCTCCTTGATCAGGCGCACCTGTGGCGGGTCGCGTAGATACGCACCGAGCGCAGCGCCAGCTTCTTGGGGTGATCGCCACAAAGTGAGGTGATGCTTGCTTTGCACGCCACGCGGGCCGATCGAACCAAATCGCCGCAACTTGCCTTCAAAAAAATGCGAGAGCATCAGCAGATCGACAGTGGGAACATCGTCGTCGACTTGTCCTGCGCCGACCGCGTGGTTCAAAACCACTGCAGCATCAAGACGTGCGTCCTCAGGCAACTCAAAGCCGCATTTCGCAGCGCGTTTTCGAAAAGCAGCTGGTTTGGAGAGGACATGCTCTAGCTTGCGCTTTACCTGCGACTTTGCGTCGCTGAGCTTCTGCGCATAGTTCAGCTCATCAACCGGTGTGATCGGGAGCAGAAAGCATTTCAGCTCGAGCAACAGCACATGCTTTCCAATTCGCATCACGCAGTCGATTTGCTCGCCGTTGAAGAGCAACGCATGCGGATGGATTTCGGCGACGTCGACCAGGGGCGATTCGGCCAGATCTGAGCGCAAAGTGTCGCGCGCAAATACTTCAAATGTGTCGCCCCGGTTTTCGAGTGGAAAGCCCAATCGGCGCAGCCACATGTCGACAAGCCAACGCGTGTTGCCATTCTGAAAACTATGGAGCGCAATCACCAGCCGGTCCGTACCGAGATTGAACAGAGGGGCAGACCAGAGATCGGCTCTGGTTGTCCGCCCACGGGCAGTGGTATCAGTGGTGAAGAACGCGATGAGTTGGTCGGCGACTGGCATGGGCACATCGATGCCCGCGGCGAGGCCACCGATGAGTGACGCGCGGTTGACGCTCGGACAGTATTGCTCTGCGGTAAAAATACGGCTGCCATCCTGCGTCTCTTGTTCCAGCAACGCTTCGAGTTCCTGAGAAGACGCTTGCACCGGCCCAATGAGATAGAGATACGCAGCGAATACACGGCGCAATGTGAGCTGTGCGTGG
>VBNZ01000099.1 GCA_005877675.1 Gammaproteobacteria bacterium | reverse complement strand
CGTTCGAGTGACGGTGCGCTTATTTCTTCAGCGCGTCGCGAATCTCGGTCAGGAGTTTCTCGGTCGTGGTTGGCTCCGGCGGCGGTGCGGGCGCCGCATCGGCTTTCTTCATCATGCTGTTGACGATCTTCACGACGAGAAAAATCGCCGCGGCAACAATGAGGAACTGGATGATGGTGTTGAGGAACACGCCGATCTGGATCGCAACTTCGCCCTTGCCGTCGGCGCCGGCGGCCTTGAGGATCCACTTCCACGCAGAAAAATCGACGCCGCCGATCATGAGCCCGATCGGGGGCATGATCACGTTGTCGACGAGGGCCGTGACGATTTTGCCGAAGGCCGCGCCGATCACGACACCGACGGCCAGATCCAGCACGTTGCCACGCAATACAAAGGCTTTGAACTCGCTCGCTAAGCTCATGGGTCACCTCTTCTGGTCAGTGAGATCTTCCGTGCCATGCCCCGTTGGCCCGGATAATCTACACCAGTGTTCCGTACCGGCGCGCCGCGGCACGCCGTGAGCGCGGATGCGTCAGGCGATATGCCCGCTAAGCTCCGCTACGCCTTCGAGCCGTGCATCCCAGCTATCGCCGCGTTGCAGCGCGGCCACGCCCGCGGGCGTGCCGGTGTAGATCAGATCGCCGGGCTTGAGTTCGAACAACTTCGACAACTCCGCGATGATCTGCGGCACGCTGAAGATCATTTCGGCGATATCGGTCTGCTGACGGCGCGCGCCGTTCACGTCGAGAGTAAGCTGCGCATGTTCGGGATGGCCGATATCACTCGCAGGGCGCAGAACGGATAGCGGCGCGGAGCTATCGAACGCTTTCGCGACATCCCATGGATGTCCCTTCGCCTTCGCCGCGGCCTGCAGGTCGCGGCGCGTCAGATCGAGACCGACGCCATAAGCGAAGATGTGCGAGCGCGCGTCGTGTTCTGCGATATCGCTGCCGCCGGAATGCAGCGCAACGACCATTTCGACTTCGTGATGCAGCTCCTTGGTCGCTGACGGATACGACATGGTGGCGCCGTCGGCGACGAGCGCGTCGGCCGGTTTGCAGAAGAACATCGGCGTGCCGCGTTCGACCGGCGCGCCCATTTCCTTCGCATGATCGGCATAGTTGCGGCCGATGCAATAAATGCGATGCACCGGGAAGCGCGCATCGGTACCGGCGATCGCAGCGTTCGCGATGGGCGGGGAGGGGATTACGAATTCCACACGCAACTCCTGTCTCTATATCTATGCAAGCTTTGATAAGTCCATCGCGGACTTATCAGAGCGCACCTAAGTCTGATACCTGCCCGGCTCGGCTACGTCGAATCAAGCGCTCGCGCGCTCGAAATGTTCGGCCCATCCTGAGCCCTCACCGTTCGGGCCGGCTCCGCTGTCCGAATTTGCTCCTGCAAATCCGTCCATAGCGACGATTCTACCCGCCGCCGCGTCCATCGTGCGCAGCGCAAGCTGACATCTGTCATATCCGTGTCGTGAACATTGGCTCTGGATCGTCGTAAAGATATCCACCACTCTGTGGCACACTTGTTCGGGGTAGTAAAACGCACATGGGAACCATGGAAAAATCCGATCTGCTCAATGAGTTGCGCATCGATAAGGGCGATCGCGAGGATCAAGATACGGCATCGCGCTGGCCGTGGATCGCCGCCGCCGCGGTGCTCGTTCTCGCGCTGGCAGGCGCCGGCGCGTGGTACGCGCTGTCGAGCAAGGCATTTGAAGTCGAAGCGGCGACGGCCTCCGCGCCGCGCGCGGGCGGTGCCGATGCGGCCGTGCTGCAGGCGACGGGCTATGTCACCGCGCGGCGTCTCGCCACGGTATCGGCGCAGATCACCGGCACGGTGAGCGAGTTGCTGATCGAGGAAGGCGTGCATGTCGAAGCAGGACAAGTGCTCGCGCGCCTCGACGACACCGCGCAACGCGCCCAGCTCGCACAGGCGCAGGCCGGACTGCATGCGGCGCAGGCAAATCTCGGTCAGGCGCAGGCGCAGCTCGGACAGTCGCGCCGCGATCTCGTGCGCGCGCAGGATCTCGCCGCGCGCAAGCTCGTCTCCACGCAATCGGCCGAGCAGTCGCGCACGCAGGTGGATACGCAATCGGCACAGGTCGCCGCACAAAGCCGGCAGATCGACCTCGCGCAGGCGCAAGTGCGCGCAGCGCAGGTGCAAGTCGACTACTGCACGGTACGCGCGCCGTTCTCCGGCGTGATCACGGCGCGCTCCGCGCAGGTCGGCGAAATCGTGTCGCCGCTGTCGGCGGGCGGCGGGTTCACGCGCACCGGTATCGGCACCATCGTCGATATGGACTCGCTCGAAATCGAAGTCGATGTGACCGAGTCCTATATCAATCGCGTGACGCCGAACCAGCATGCGCAGGCGACGCTCGATGCGTATCCGGACTGGAACATTCCGGCGCACGTGATTGCGATCATTCCGACCGCCGATCGCGGCAAGGCGACGGTGAAGGTGCGCGTCGCGATCGAACAGAAAGACCCGCGCGTGCTGCCCGACATGGGTGTGCGCGTGTCGTTTCTCGAAGATGCGCCGAAAGGCGCTGCGGCCTCGCCGAAGGGCGTGCTGCTGCCGGCGACGAGCATCGTGCAGCGCGAGGGCAAGAGCGTGGTCTACGCGATCGACAACGATCGCGCACGCGCCAAGATCGTGACGCCGGGGCAAAGCCGCAACGATATGCGCATGGTCGAAGGCATTGCCGCCGGCACGCGCGTGGTCAAACAGCCGTCGGCGGAACTGGCCGACGGCGCGAAAGTGACTTTGAAAGCAGTGCAGTGATCCTTGCCTTCTTCGACGAGAAGGCGACACGGTAACGAGGAGCAAAAATGAGCAATTTGGTAGAAATAAGCAATGTGAGCAAAGTATACGAGCGCGGCAAGCAGCGTGTCGAAGTGCTGCACCACGTCGATCTCGAGATCGCGAAGGGCGATTTCCTCGCGCTGATGGGGCCGTCTGGTTCGGGCAAGACGACGCTGCTCAACCTGATCGGCGGGCTCGATTCGCCCACCGACGGCAGCATCAGCGTCGGCGGCAAGCGCATCGACAAGCTCGGCCAGGGCGATCTCGCCAAGTGGCGCGCGTCGAATGTCGGCTTCGTATTCCAGTTCTACAATCTCCTGCCGATGCTGTCGGCGCAGAAGAACGTCGAGCTGCCGTTGCTGCTGACCAAGCTCAGCGCGGCGCAGCGCAAGAAGAACGCGGCGATCGCACTGCAGCTCGTCGGCCTCGCCGACCGCGCCACGCACAAGCCGACCGAGCTTTCCGGCGGTCAGCAGCAGCGCGTGTCGATCGCACGCGCAATCGTGTCCGATCCGACGCTACTGGTGTGCGACGAGCCGACCGGCGATCTGGATCGCCAGTCCGCCGAGGACGTGCTCGGCCTGCTGCAGATGCTCAACCGCCAGCACGGCAAGACCATCGTGATGGTCACGCACGATCCGAAGGCCGCCGAGTATGCGAGCCACACGCTGCATCTCGACAAGGGAACGCTGGTGGAACAGGCAGCGCACGCCTGATGTTCAGTCATTCCCGCATGCTCCTGGCGGGAATCCAGCGCCTTTGCTTTCTTTGCAATGAATGAAAAACAACCGGCGGTCTACATTCTCGCAAGCGAACGTATTGGCACGTTGTACATCGGCGTAACGAGCGATTTGCCGCAGAGAATCTGGCAGCACAGGAACGATGTGGTCGATGGGTTCAGCAAGGAACAGCAAACGCATTTGTTGGTGTACTTCGAACTTCACACCGATATGAACGCCGCGATTCTTCGGGAAAAGCAGCTCAAGAAGTGGGAGCGGAAGTGGAAAATCAGATTGATCGAGAAGAGCAATCCGTATTGGCGTGATTTGTATTCGGAAATTGCGGAAGGCGCGTGAGAATGGAAGTCGCTGGATTCCCGCCAGAAGCGCGCGGGAATGACAAGCAGCGACAATCGCGCACATCCGCTTTTCAAAAACATCGAGAGGCTGTTATGAAATATCTTCATCTGATCTGGGCCGCGCTGTTTCGGCGCAAGACGCGCACGATATTGACACTCGTGTCCATCATCGCGGCGTTCCTGTTGTTCGGACTGCTCGACGCGGTGCGTGTTTCGTTCGCCGAGGCGGGCAAGTCGGCGAACGGCGCCGAGCGCCTGCAGACCGGCGCGAAGCTATCGTTTATCCAGCCCCTGCCGAAAAGCCTGCAGGCGCAGATCGCCCAGGTGCCTGGCGTGAAGGACGTCGCGCATGCGAACTGGTTCGGCGGCGCTTATCAGGACCCGCACAATCAGATATTCACGTTCGCGGTGAGCGACAACTATCTCGACGTCTACCCCGAAGTTCAGGTCGATCCGGCCGAGCGCAAGGCGTTCGACGCCGATCTCAACGGCGTCCTCGCAGGCGAGATCATCGTCAAGAAATACGGCTGGAAGATCGGCGACAAGATCCCGCTGCAGTCGCAGATCTTTCCGAACAAGGAAGGCAACAAGAACTGGAACTTCGATCTCGTCGGCGTGATGAAGTCGAAGGACTCCAAGCAGTTCCAGAGCCAGATGATCGTGCTGCACTGGAAGAACTTCGACGAGACCACGCCATACAACCGCGGCAATGTCGGCTGGTACATCAGCCGCGTGAACGACGTGAACGATTCCGACCGCGTCGCCAAGACGATCGATGCGCTGTCGGCGAATTCCGATCACGAGACCAAGACGCAGACCGAAGCTGCGGCGACGGCGAACTGGATCAAGCAGATGGCCGATGTCGGTCTCATCGTCACCTCGATCATGGGCGCGGTGTTCTTCACGCTGATCCTCCTGACCGGCAACACGATGATGCAGGCGGTACGCGAGCGTACGTCGGAACTCGCGGTGCTCAAAACGATCGGGTTTTCGAGCCACAGCGTGCTCGCGATGGTACTGGCCGAGTCGGTGATGCTGCTGGTGCTCGGCGGTGTGATCGGTCTCGCGCTCGTCAGCTTGCTCGGCCTGGTGCTGCCCACGATGAGTGGCGGCATGATTACGCGCACGAGTGTGGGCGCAGGGGTCTGGGCGCTGGGCATCGGGTTTGCGGTGGCAATTGGAATAGTCGTCGGCGCGCTGCCGGCGCTGCGCGCGATGCGCCTCAACATCGTCGATGCGCTAGCCGGTCGATAAGGAGATAGATGAAATGAAATTTTTGCTTGGTCTTCTTACCCTTATCGTCGTGATCATCGGCGTGTTTGTGTTCCTGAGCCTGCCGTGGTTCGCATTGCCGGTGCTGCTCGCCGTGCTCGCGCTGTGGATGCTCGTCACGCAACGCGGCAAGCAGGCCGCATCGGTGACAGCGGTCGGTATCAGTACGCTGACGCAACGCCTCGGCTCGAGCGCGGTGATCGTGATCGGCATCGCCGGGGTCGTCGCCGTACTCGTCGCGCTGTTAGCGATGGCGAACGGCTACAGCGAAACGCTGCGCCGTAGCGGCAGCACCGACACCGCGATCGTGCTGCGCGGCGCGTCGGCTTCGGAAATTTCCTCGGTGCTCAGTCACGACAATGCGGTCGTGATCGCGCAGGCACCGGGCATCGCGAAGGACGCGCAAGGCAAGCCGATCGCCTCGCCCGAGCTCGTCGCTGCGGCGAATCTGCCGATCAAGGGCGGCAATCCCGAAGAGGACTTCGGCAGCGTGCAGATACGCGGCATCGGCGACGAAGCGTGGCAGCTGCGCAGCAACGCGAAGATCATCGCCGGACGCAAATTCACGCCGGGCCTGCGCGAACTCGTCGCGGGCAAGGGCGCGCAGCGGCAATTCGCCGGTCTGGATGTCGACCACGACATCAAGCTCGGCAATCAGACCTGGAAAATCGTCGGCATCTTCGAGTCGAAGGATGCGATGGATTCCGAACTATGGGGCGACGCCGACGTAGTCGGCCCGACCTATCGTCCGAACGGCGCGAACAGCTCGAGCTCGGTGTTCGTGCGCCTGACTTCGGCCGATGCGTTCGAGCCGTTCAAGGCGGCGCTCACGTCCGATCCGCGCCTGCAGGTCGACGTCGACACGACCGTGAACTATTTCAGCAAGCAGTCCGAAGGCACGTCGAAGGCGATCACCGCGATCGGCATCGTGGTCGGCACGATCATGGCGATCGGTGCGGTGTTCGGCGCGCTCAACACGATGTTCGCGGCGGTGGCGACACGCGCACGCGAGATTGCGACCTTGCGTGCGATCGGTTTTCGCGGGGTGCCGGTCGTGGTCGCGATCATGCTCGAAACGATGCTGCTCGCGCTGCTCGGCGGTGCGCTCGGCGGCCTGCTCGCGTGGCTCGTTTTCAACGGCTACTCCGCCTCGACGCTCGCCGCTGGTACGACCGCGCAGCTCACGTTTCAGTTCAACGTTTCACCTGCGGTGCTGTGGACCGGCATCAAATGGGCGCTCGCGATCGGCTTTATCGGCGGGCTCTATCCGGCCCTGCGTGCGGCACGCATGCCGGTGACGACGGCGTTGCGCGAGCAGTAGCTGCAAGAGTTGGTTCGAGGAAGCTCGTCATTCCCGCGAAAGCGGGAATGGTGAGTCAGTGCCGAAGCGAGCCTCCGCAAAGCGAATGGCTCGAAGGGCATGCCGCAGGAGCGGCGTAGTCCAGTGCCATTGTGCCGTTGGCGAGCGAAAGTCAAAATGGATTCCCGCGTGCGCGGGAATGACGACAAAAATTACGCCACGACCACTGGAATCTTGCCAATCCTCGCCTGCCACTCGCGCGGGCCGGTTTCATGCACTGAGGTGCCGTTCGAATCCACCGCGACGGTGACCGGCATGTCCTTGACTTCGAATTCGTAGATCGCCTCCATGCCGAGGTCAGCAAAGCCGACAACGCGTGAAGCGCGGATCGCCTTCGAAACGAGATAGGCCGCGCCACCGACCGCCATCAGATATACCGACTTGTGCTTCTTGATCGCCTCGATCGCTGCGGGTCCACGCTCGGCCTTGCCGACCATGCCGAGCAGGCCTGTTTGCGCAAGCACCTGTTCGGTGAACTTGTCCATGCGCGTCGCGGTGGTAGGACCTGCGGGTCCGACGACTTCGTCGCGCACCGGATCGACCGGGCCGACGTAATAGATAAAGCGCCCGTTGAAATCGACCGGCAGCTGTTCGCCCCTATTGAGCATGTCGACGATGCGCTTGTGCGCGGCGTCGCGGCCGGTCAGCAGCTTGCCGTTGAGCAGCAGCACCTCGCCGGGTTTGAACGTTGCGATCTGCGCGCGCGTGAGCGTGTCGAGTTCGAAGCGACGCGCGCCGGTTGGCGAGTAGGTCAGTTTCGGCCAGTCTTCTAGCGAGGGCGGATCGAGCACGGCGGGGCCGG
>VBNZ01000098.1:505-8043 GCA_005877675.1 Gammaproteobacteria bacterium | reverse complement strand
CGACGACGAGCACGCGGACCGTGCGCTTGGCGTGCTCGTTGAGCGCCTTGCCCTGCGGCGCGAAGATCGTGCCGTTTGCTTCGAGCAGATCCTTGCGCTCCATGCCCGGGCCGCGCGGACGCGCACCGACGAGCAGCGCGTAGTCGACATCCTTGAACGCAACGGCAAGATCATCGGTCGCCACCACGCCGGCGAGCAGCGGGAACGCGCAGTCATTGAGTTCCATCACCACGCCCTGCAACGCCGGCAGCGCGGGCGTGATTTCGAGCAGATGCAAGATCACCGGTTGATCCTTGCCGAGCATGTCGCCCGAGGCGATGCGGAACAGCAAGGCATAACCGATCTGGCCGGCGGCGCCGGTGACTACGACACGGACGGGGGATTTCATGGGCATCTCCGATTGCAGAACGATATTTTGAACTCAGGGGTCCGGCTCATCGAACCCGTCTTGCGTACGCAGAACGTAAACGAATGGATCGCGCTCTACGCTCAGGTCAACTCGGCAAAAAATCCCTTGATGCGCTTCAAGCCTTCGGTCAACTCCGCGGCCTTGCAGGTGTATGAAATGCGCAGCGCATGCGGCTCGCCGAACGCTGAACCCGGCACGCAGGCGACGCCCTTCGTGTCGAGCAGCGCATTGCAAAGATCGACGTCGTTATTGATCGCCGTCGTGCCGTGCTTCTTGCCGAATGCGACGGAAATATCCGGGAACGCGTAGAACGCGCCCTGCGGACGCGGGCAGCGCACACCGGGAATTGCATTGAGCGTCGCCAGCACCTCGTCGCGCTTGTGCGCGAACTCGTCGCGCTTCTGCGTGGTGAGATCCTGCGGCCCGGTCAACGCCGCAACGGCCGCCGCGGTGACCACTTCGGGAAGATTGGTAATGTGGTTGGAGTTGAGCGTGACCAGCGCCTGCGCGATCTTTTCCGGCGCGGCGATGAAACCTACGCGCCAGCCCGGCATGCCGTAAGTTTTCGAAATTGAATCGACCACGATCGTGCGCTCGCGCAGTTCCGGCCGGAACTGCAGCACGTTGTGGTAGCCAACGCCGTCGAACACCAGGCGGTTGTAGATGTCGTCGCAGATGATCCACGTGTCCGGATGCTTGACCAGCACGTCGGCGAGCGCGGCGATTTCCTCGCGCGTATAGACCATGCCGGTCGGATTCGACGGACTACCGAACAGGAACACCTTCGGTTTGGACGCGAGCGCGCGATCGAGCTGATCGGGCATAAGCTTGTAGTTCTGCGCCGGCGGACACGGCAGTGCGGTGATTTTCGCGCCGACGATTTCGGCGATGTCGTAATAGCTCGTCCAATACGGCGTCGGAAACACGATCTCATCGCCAGGATCGAGCAGCGCCTCGGCGAGGTTGTACAGCGCGTGCTTGGCGCCGATGCCGACAACGATGTTTTTGCGCTCGTATCCGGGCAGGCCGCTCTCGGCAAAATGATGGGCGATCGCATCGAGCAGCGCGTCGCTGCCGCGGTTGGAACCGTACTGGCCGCTGTCGTGATCGAGCGCTTCCTTCGCGGCCGCATACACGTGCGCGCCCGGCAGGAAATTCGGCACGCCGATCGAGAAGCTGATGATGTCGCGGCCGGCAGCTTTGAGCTTTTTCGCCTTGTCCGCCACGATCATGATGGCACTCGGCTTGGCTCGACTCATGCGCTCAGCAAGCAACGGCATCGAAAGCTCCTTGAGTTTGGTGCAGACCAGGGTGGAAAACGAGCGCAATTCTAGCATGTTTGCTGCATTGCACTACGTCATGCGTGCGGGCTTGCGGCAGCCTGTAAACGCATGGATTCCGAAATTGCGCATGCGGTTTTTGCTAGACTCGCGCGGCACGTCCGTTCGTCCTGGGCGGACTTTCGCATCATTGCTATCAACGGAGGTTGGCATGCTGCATATCATCTGGTCCGTCATCGTCGGTTTCATCGTGGGTCTCCTCGCGCGCTTCTTCTATCCCGGCGCGATCCACCTTGGTTTCATCATGACCGTACTGCTCGGTATCGGCGGCTCGATCGTCGGCGGCCTGATCGGCAGCCTGATCAGCAGGCCGGCCGCTGGCGCGCCGTTTCATCCGGCGGGCATCCTGATGTCGATCGTCGGAGCGGTTATCCTATTGTTCTGCGCAAAGCAGCTTGGCTACTTGTAATCGCTGCTGACGCCGGCAAAAAGGCCGCCTCGCAAGGCGGCTTTTTTGTTGTGCGACTCCTCCCCGATCATGCCTGTACCAGCCCGCTGCGCACTGCATAGCGTACAAGCGCCGCGGTATTGTGCAGATCGAGCTTGTTCATCATGCGCGTGCGATGCGAATCGGCGGTCTTCGCACTGATGCTCAGGATGCCGGCGATCTCGCGCAGGCTCTTGCCCTCGGCGACCAGCTGCAGCACCTGCCGCTCGCGCTCGGTCAGCGGATCGCCCCCGGCATCGGTGTGCTTGAGCCAGTGTTCGACCAGCGTGTGCGAGATGCCGGGACTCAAATACACCGCGCCGCGCTCGACTTCGCGGATCGCTGCGACGAGGTCGCTCGCGGCCTGCGCCTTCAACACATAGCCGCGCACTCCGGCACGCAGGGCGGCGAGCACGTGCATGTCGTCCTCGAACATGGTCAGAACGATCACCGCGCAGTCTGGAACGCGTTTGTGCATCTGACGCGCGGCATCGATGCCGTTCAAAAACGGCATGCCGATATCGAGCACGGCAATCGTGGGATGGTGCTCCCTTGCCAACCGCACCGCTTCGAGACCATTGGTCGCCTCTACGGCAATCGCGAAGCCCTCGCGCTCAAGCAATACGCGCAGACTCTCCCGGAACATCGCATGATCGTCGGCAAGCAGCAGGGTCATCCGTGCTGCACCTGTGCTGATGGAAGCAAACGCGGCAGCGCAACACGCACGACGGTGCCACGCCCCGGCGCCGATGAGATACGCAGGCTGCCGTTGATGGCGTTCACGCGTTCGCGCATGCCAATCAGGCCCAGGCCCGCGCTGATGTTTGTGCGACGCCGCGTGCGATCGAAGCCGATGCCGTCGTCGCGGACCGTGCAACGCAGATGCTTGCCGCGCACGCGCACATTGAGCTCCACAGTACGCGCGCGAGCGTGGCGCACCACATTGGTCAGCGCTTCGTGCATAACGCGGTAGGCTACGGTCGCCATCGGATCAGGCACCGACACTTCGGCATCACCGGCAAGCGTAATCATCAAACCAGCGCGCCTGGCGAATCCGTCGGCGAGAGAGCGCATTGCGGGCACAAGGCCATACTGATCGAGCAGCGGCGGCCGCAGTTCATGCGAAAAATGGCGCAGGTGTTGGCGCAGACGATCGAGTTCTTTGACGATGCGGCCGAGCCGCACCCCAAGGCTGACACTCGACGCCTCTCGTGCAACTTCTGCGACATCGAGGTAGATCATTGAAAGCGCTGATGCCGCCTGATCGTGCAGCGCTTGCGCGATGCGCCCGGTCTCCTGCTCCATCAGCTCATGCATTTGTCGCAATGCCGCGTTGGCCTGCATGCCCTGCAAATGCAGCAGCGCGAACGGCGCGAGACTCTCGCTCAAAAAATGCAGTGAGCGCCCGTGAAGTGTCGACATACTCGCGCCACGTCGCGCATTCAGTAAGTCATCTGCCTCCTCACGATGCAGCGCCACGAGTTCGAGCAAGCCCGTACCGGCGGCAACGGCCTCACAACCCAATTCATACGCGCGCTGCAAGCCGCTCTCGTCCACGCGCGCGAGAAAATCGGCCAAGGCTTCACGATAAAGCATGCGCAGATCGGCGACCGGCTTATCCATGCGTCAGCACGCTCATTCCTGCCACTTCACCGCGGTAATCGCGGTACCGCGTCCCGCGCGGCTCGTCACGCGCATTTCGTCCATGATTGCGTTGACGCTGCAGAGTCCGAGCCCCAGGCGACCCGAAGTGGAGTAGCCGCCCACCAGCGCGCGCTCGACCTCGGCGATACCTGGCCCGCGATCACGCGCGCTGATCGCGAGCCCGATACGGCTGCGCTTACGCACCGCGCGCAGTCGTAGCGTGCCGGCGTCGGCATAACGCACGATGTTGCCTGTCAGTTCGGAAATCGCGCTGACGAGCAAGGTCGTGACGGCGGGACTGAAACCCAATGCATGCGCGAGCGCGCGGCCACGGTAGCGCGCCTTGATGATGTCGCCGTGATTGACGACAACCAATGTGTATTGCCCGGCCACGGCGGTGGCCTTTACATCTTGCATCGATTGAAATTGCACCGCACAAGTCGCCGCGTGCTGCGACGACCAACGCAGGTGGCATGCCTGGTTGATCGGTCGACAATTCAATCACGCGTTGTGCAACTGGATGCTGAATGCGCGTTCGGCAAAACAAGAATGACGGCACGATACGCGCATACAAAAAAGCGAGCGCGACGAATATCGCGCTCGCGTTCGGAGCGTTAGAGCGAAGCTCGCTCGTGCTTAACCGCCGCCCGCTCCGGCCGATTCATGCGGCGTCACTTCTTCGATATTGACCGAGCGCTTGCCGATCAGAGCGGCGGCTTCGCCGTCGCCGCCACTGGTCGTGCGCGCATTGATCTGCGCCAGCACGCGTACCGTGTGCATACCCGCCTCGACATTGAGCACTGCCCAATTGAAGGCGTGCGCCGCCTTGGAATACTGGAACAGATCGACGTATTCCGCATCGCTCAGCGTCGTGGTCAGATTCTCGGTGCGGCTGCACAGGCCAACCTGACCGTCGTCCGGCGGATTGGCTTTGGTCGAGACGGGCACCGGCTGGCCGTCGAGCTCGATCCAGACGCGCACGCCTGCAGCGGCCTCATCGCTGGGCGTACCCGAGGCTCCACCCGAGACGCTCGTATGCGTGTACACCGCGCATTCGCCGGAGAAATCGATCAACAGATCCTTGTTCGCCGGAGTGAAGAACGTCGAAGTGAGCAGTTCGGTCGGCGCTAGCGCGGCTGCCTTGATTGCGCCGAGCGGTGTCTTCAGCAGTTTCGGATCGGACGCCGAAGCGTCGACTTTGTCCGAGCCGCCCGCATTCGCCATGGCGACCGGCGCCTGCGGATTTTGCGCCGCCTTTACGGGCGCAGAGTTTTGTGCCGGATTTTGCGCATAGACCCAGGCCGAGAAAGCGAATGCTGCCACTGCCAGGGCGATCGGAGCGCGGCGCGGCGCGCGATAGTTACTTGCCTTGTTCATGGTTCACCTTTGCTGCTTGATTTAGGGGGAGTGCCGATCGCCCGACGCGGCGCGAACCGGCCGCGCCAAGTTACGCGCCGCGCTGCACCCAGGCGATCAGGTAATCGCCCTAAATCCCCATGAACAAAACCCTGCAATTGCTGAGCGATATAAAACTATGTCGCAAACAAAAGGCCACCCGCAGGTGGCCTTCAGCGTTCAATTTGCGCGTATCTCGTCAGCGACTTGCCAACGCCTTGTTCCATTGTTCCAGCTGCGGCACGATCTTTGGATCGGCGAACAAGGCGCTGGTGTCACCGACGATCGTGACCGACTCGATCTTGTCGCCCTGGCGAATGCTCTCGACGACCTTCTGGTCGTCCGCGCCGATAATCTCCCCGAACACCGTGTGCTTGCCGTCGAGCCACGGCGTGACCACGTGCGTGATGAAGAACTGCGACCCATTCGTGCCCGGTCCCGCATTCGCCATCGACAGCACGCCCGGCTTGTTGTGCTTCAAGTGCGCGACGAACTCGTCGCCGAAGCGATAACCAGGACCGCCGCGACCCGACCCCTCCGGACAGCCGCCCTGAATCATGAAATCCGGAATGACGCGATGGAAGCTCAGCCCATCGTAGAACTTGTGCTGCGCGAGATTGACGAAATTCGCGACTGTGACCGGCGTGTGCTCGGGAAACAGGCGGATATGAATCGTGCCGCGCGAGGTGGCGATATGGGCTTGCAGGTCTTGGCTCATGGTCTTCTCCGTTGGGGCGCGCATCTTAGCCGAAGGGTCAGCCGAGCCCAACCATGCACTTCTGCTGCGCTGCGGAAATTCCAGCAAAATCAGGGTATAATTATCGGCTTACCTTTTCATTCAGCTCGCCCGCAAGGCGGGCCACTCGCCATGTCCATAGAAAACCTGCGCAATATCGCCATCGTCGCCCACGTTGACCATGGCAAGACCACCCTCGTCGATTGCCTGCTCAGGCAGTCCGGCACGTTCAGCGAACGCACCGTGATCGCCGAACGCGTGATGGACTCCAACGATCAGGAAAAGGAACGTGGCATCACGATCCTGGCCAAGAATACGGCTATCACCTGGCGCGAGAATCGCATCAATATCGTCGACACGCCCGGACATGCGGATTTCGGCGGCGAAGTCGAGCGCGTGCTGTCGATGGTCGACTCGGTGCTGCTGCTGGTCGACGCGATGGACGGCCCGATGCCGCAGACGCGCTTCGTCACGCAGAAAGCGTTTCAGATGGGCTTCAAGCCCATCGTCGTCATCAACAAGGTCGACCGCCCCGGCGCGCGTCCGGGCTGGGTGCTCGATCAGACCTTCGACCTGTTCGATCGCCTCGGCGCGACCAACGAGCAGCTCGATTTCCCGGTGGTGTACGCGTCCGCCCTGCACGGTTATGCGAGCCTGGATCCCGAGGCGCGCGAAGGCGACATGACGCCGCTGTACGAAGCGATCATGAAGCACGTGCACGCGCCGCAGGTCGATCCGGATGGCCCGTTCCAGATGCGCCTGTCGCAGCTCGACTACAACAGCTATGTTGGTCTGATCGGTATCGGCCGCATCCAGCGCGGCAAGGTGCGCACCAACATGCCGGTCGCGATCGTCGATCGCGAAGGCAAGAAGCGCCAGGGGCGCGTCCTGCAGGTACTGGGCTTCATGGGCCTGGAACGCCGCGAAGTGCCCGAGGCCGAAGCAGGCGACATTATCGCGATTTCCGGTATCGAGTCCTTGAGCATTTCCGATACGGTGTGCGCGGTCGACGCAGCTGAAGGGCTTCCGGTGATGACGGTTGACGAGCCCACGATCAGCATGACCTTTCAGGTCAACAACTCGCCGTTCTGTGGCCGCGAAGGCAAGTTCATGACCAGCCGTCAGATTCGCGAACGCCTAATGCGCGAAGTGCTGCATAACGTCGCACTGAAAGTTGAAGAAACCGAAGACCCGGACAAGTTCAAGGTGTCGGGTCGCGGCGAACTGCATCTGTCGGTGTTGATCGAAACGATGCGCCGCGAGGGTTACGAGCTTGCCGTGTCGCGCCCCGAAGTGATTCTGAAACAAGTCGATGGCGAGACACACGAGCCGTACGAGCAGCTCGTCGTCGACATGGAAGAACAATTCCAGGGCGGCGTGATGGAGCGCCTCGGTACGCGTAAGGGCCAGCTCAAAAACATGGAGCCCGATGGACGCGGCCGCGTGCGCCTGGAATACATCATTCCGGCGCGCGGTCTGATCGGTTTCCAGACCGAATTCCGCACCGTCACCGCCGGCACCGGTCTGCTGTTCCATGTGTTCGATCACTACGCCGCGCGCGCCGAAGGCTCGATCGCCAAGCGTCAG
>VBNZ01000098.1:0-497 GCA_005877675.1 Gammaproteobacteria bacterium | reverse complement strand
GCTCGGCGCCTGCGTATTCGCTGGTGTCGCTGCAGGAACGCGGCCGCCTGCTGATCGACGAAGGAGCGGAGATCTACGAGGGCCAGCTCGTCGGCATTCACGCCAAGTACAACGACCTCACCGTCAACGCGCTGCGCGCCAAGCAGCTCACGAATATCCGCGCCGCCGGCAAGGACGAAAACGTGCAGCTCACGCCGCCGATCCGCATGTCGCTCGAACAGGCGCTCGAGTTCATCGACGACGATGAACTGGTCGAGGTCACGCCCAAGGCCGTGCGCCTGCGCAAGAAGCATCTGACCGAGAACGACCGCAAGAAGGCGTCGCGGCAGGCGGCGTAAGCGCGCGCCGGGGAACTTTCAGCCACCCCGGCGGTCTACGTATCGATCACGGCGCCCCGTGTTGTTCTTGGGCGCCGTTTCTGTGCGGCGCTTCTCAGCGGATTGAATTGAGACCGGTGCCCACCTGTCTGAGTTCATATCGACATGTCTATTCATTTT
>VBNZ01000315.1:511-3015 GCA_005877675.1 Gammaproteobacteria bacterium | reverse complement strand
CAACTTGTTCTTGCGTCATGAATTCTACCTGACCGCCAGGATATAGCAGCCCGCTCTGCCAAATACTGAAACGAACCCGACGGCTCGATTGCATATTGCACGATGTGTTGACACTTCGCTGCCCCGGAGGAGAATAAACCTTCAGAGTCTCCCGAACGCCCCGGCCACCGCACTGCGAGGGAACGCGTTCGACTCATCGGCATGCCGTCGTGCTCGAGCGATGTTTTATCGCGTCACGCCTAGGAGGACGCCATGAGACACTTGGTTTACGCCTTCGACTCCGCGCCGGACGCGCGTCGCGCGGTCGATCTGCTGCTGCACGATGGTATCCGCGAGGACCGGCTCGCGGTGGTGGCGCGCCCCGATATTCCGCTCGAGGAATTCGATGGCATGCGCGAAGTCGCGCAGGACTTCACGCCAGCGGTCGGTCGCGGCATTGCGGCGGGTGCGGCCGCTGGCCTCGCCGTGGGGATCGCCGCGACGGCTATCCCCACGCTCGGCATCGGCATTGCCGCGGCGCCGCTATTGTGGTCGACGATTGGTGGCGGGCTCATAGGTGCGTGGACCTCGGCGATGATCGGCGCGTCAGTGCCCGATCGTATTCAACGCACGTTCGAGGACGAGATCGCGCGCGGCACGATCCTGTTGCGCATCGATGCCAAGCGCGACGATGTGCATCACATCTCGCAGCTGCTCGGCGAGGCGTTCCCGCAACACCTCATGTTTCAGAGCGACTTGTCGGCGTTACATCCAAGGTCTGTTCACTGACGACGCCGAAGCCCGTCACGCGGTAGCAGGTTCGTTCGCGAAAGCGCCCTGGATGGGCGCTTCGCTTTATCCAGCACGCAGTTCTTGCGCATCTGCTGTGTGCTGTTCCGGCGTGATTTGCTGATGCTGCAGCAATGCAGGCGCGACGTGCCGCGTTGGGTGCGCAGTGGCGCTCTGATTTCGTGCGCAACCACCGCAATACCTGCGAACCACGTCGCAGTGCCGACCCTATGCCGCTCGCATAAACCGCAGGCCGGTGCTGGTTGAATATTGCCCGCCGCCGCGCACAAATCTTTACTTGCTGTCTGCACGCTAGAGCGGAGAATCGAAAAGCGTTCAACATCAGGAGAGGATGTATGAAACGGCTGCTGGGGTATACATTTGCAACATTGCTGCTGGGTAGCGCAGCGAGCGCGTTCGCCTATGACGCATTCGCGGTGAATACGGTGAACCTGCGTGCCGGACCGGATATCGCTTACAACGACAACCATTCCTCGAAGTACACGGGCGATCACAAGCACGAGCCTTGATCATGCGCGGCGATGTTCTCGGCACGACGCTGCGCACACGGGCAGCGGCATCTTTGAAAGAAGCACCAACCATCCAACCTCTCCTCGACTGCGTCGAGGGAGGGAATGGTCATCGGGGAATGATGAGTATCACTTCGACAAGTCGATCGCGTAGATCGCCGATCCGTCTCCCTTGTCTTTGACAAGCGTGACGTTGTCGAGCCCAGCGGCTTGGGCAAGCTCGAGCTTGCCCGCAGCAGATGTAAACACGACCGGTCCCGCTGTCTTCACCTTGACGAAATGCCAGTTGCGATCGGTGCCGTGGCGCGCGCGCGTAAGTTCGCCCTGCGCCTTGACGTATTGGATCAGCACGTCGCGGTTCGCGTCGGTGGTGGAAATCACAACGTTGCTGCCATCGAGCCCGGGGAAGCGTCCGCCGCCGCTGGCGCGGTAATTGTTCGTGACGACGATGAACTTGCCGTGATAACGCAGATCGGCGATGCGCTGGCCATCGGGTTTCGTCACGTCGATTGCATAGGCCAGATCGCCCTGCAGCACGTCGAAATTGTAGGTCGGGAACCGGAGGTTGATCAGTTCCTGCGGTTCGCGCTTGCCGGGGTCGATGCGATCGAACCAGCCGGCGGATTTTTCCAGCCATGCCTTGACGCCGGCGCCGCTGAGCTTCACTGCAGTCAGCGTGTTCGGATACAGGTATAAATCTGCCGCGTTGTTGATCGCGAGCGGTCCCGGCGCGATATCGGTGTAGTCCTTCGGGCCGCCGAAACCGGCCTTGAGCGGCGACATCGACGAGAGGACCGGCAGGCTCGCGTACTGCGGCAGATTGGACTTTATGTATTTTTCCACATAGTCGCGCTGCGCCATGTTGACCAGTTGCAGCGCGGAGGTTTCGCCCGCGGCGACGAAATAGGTGTTGACCGGATAATCGCTGCGCCCGATCGGCGTTTTGACGTAGGCGATGGTGCCGGCGTCCTCGTCGCGCACGAGATGTTCCATGTCCTCATCCGCCGCGACGCTCGTGCCGTCCGGATTCTTGATCTGACGCACTTCGGCATGGGTCGCGTCACGCTGCACCTGCCAGTGACCATCCTGGTACGCGAGCGCAAGATCGATCACGCCCAGACTCTTGCCGTAGTAGTTGCCCATCACTGCAGGTACACCGCGGATCAGGCCGCGCTGATTGTCCACTTCTTTGACGTGCGCATAGCT
>VBNZ01000315.1:0-478 GCA_005877675.1 Gammaproteobacteria bacterium | reverse complement strand
AATGGCCGAGCAGCAACGCGTCGATGCCGGGCACGCCGGCAAGATGCCAGCCGGCATTCTCGGTTTTCTGCGCCGAATAGGGTGAGGCATCGATGCCGCCGTGCACGAGCGCGATTACGATATCGGCGCCCGCGGCGCGCACTTCCGGCACGTATTTCTGCGCCGCCTCAACCGGGCCCATCACCGTGACCTTGCCTTCGAGCGTGCGCTTGTCCCAGTCAAGAATCCAAGTCGGAGTAAAACCGATGAGGCCAATGCGAATCGTCGCCTCGCGCACGCCGCCGTCCGGTGCATGCGTCTTGATCGTGCGCGTGATGATGCGCCACGGCGCGTACAGCGGCTTGCCGTCCTTCGCGCCGAACACGTTGGACAGTACGAATGGAAACTTCGGCCCCTTGCATCGCTTGCGCGCGACGCCGTCGAGATTGAACGGCGTGCCGGTGACCTGACTGAGGAATTCCGGGCCGTAGTTGAATTC
>VBNZ01000156.1:11123-11619 GCA_005877675.1 Gammaproteobacteria bacterium | reverse complement strand
CAAAATATGACAAAGTATATTTGTGGTATTTTTTAACTTTGACCATTAATCCATAATGCACAATTAGAACAAAATACCTAATTTAGCATTGTATCCTTTGCTTAATTTCACCTGAACAAGCCCGTTCAGGTTCGCATGATCGATTGTGCGATGGCAGCATTTCGGTTAGGATGCCTGCCACTGAATTTGTGCATCGTCATCCCTGACATGCTCTTGCTGCGGCCCACGGGAGTGCGCCGCAGCGCGGAACCGAAATGGTTTCGAAGCCTTGAATTGCCTCGGGCGCAACCTTCACTGTCCGCCAGGGCAAGAAAATCCGGAATCGACACTGGCGCGTAGATCGCGACGTTCATTCCAACAAGACTTTCCTTGCAACGAGATCCACCCATGAAACTAGCGTTTCTGCTCTGGCTCGCGTCGATTCTGCCGCAACCCACCGCCGATCACGTGTGCCTCGCCGGGACCCTTTACCTCGAAGCGCGCAGCGAGCCCCTTG
>VBNZ01000156.1:8229-11038 GCA_005877675.1 Gammaproteobacteria bacterium | reverse complement strand
CCGGGACAGTTCGCATTGTCCACAATGCCAAAAAGTACAATTTTGCAAGAAGTGGATTCTTTCGAGCGCGCGTGGTCAGTGGCAAACATCGCTCTCGCCTTTTGGTCGCTGCCGCCGCAGCTTCGCCCGTCGGTCGTGCCGCGCGCCGATCACTTCTTCGCGTCGAATACGCCGGTGCCGGACTGGGCGCGCGGCAATCCGGTCGCGCGAATCGGCGAGCACAGCTTCTATCACATCGACTGACAAGTATTAGCTCGGTGGCTCGCTGCCGCGCCCTTCCGCGGCGCCGCGCCGATGAAATCGCGCAGCGATCGCCTCCTCGATGCGGCCACCGAGAAACAGCACGAGCAGCACGAGCGCGAATCCGATCAACGCGACACCGAAGCGACCATGGCCGCACAACGCACCGAACACCGCGGTGATCCATATGCCCGCGGCGCTCGTGAGTCCGTAGATCGCGCCGCGGCGAGCGCCGTGCAGAATCACACCCGCGCCGAGAAAGCCGATGCCGGTCAGAATCCCCTGCAGCACGCGGCTTTGCGCGTCGGGATAAATCGACACATCGCCGTTTAGCGGCACGCAGATCAACACAGCAAGCGCCGCCGCGAGCGCGACCAGTGCATGCGTGCGCAGACCCGCGGGCTGGCCGCGCAGATGTCGTTCCGCGCCGATCACGGCGCCGATAAGCATCGCTACTCCGAGCCGCAGCACGATAGTTTCAACTTCAGCAGCAATCATCGCTTGCCTCGCTCACGCCGCGCCGGCGCTGTCTTGTGCTCATCCTGCCACGCGCTGCGGAATTCGCGCCAGTCGGCGCCGACCTGCCGCGCATAATCCTCGGCGTATTCGATCAGCGGACGCAGCCAGGTTCGCACCCGCGCGAACTCCACCAATTCATCTGCATTCGCTGCGCCTTGGCGTGCGCTGCCGCGCAACGCGGACCACGCGACCAGCTGGCCCATCGCACTGATCGCGCCGCTCAGCGGCTTCAGCGCGCCTTCGACCGATTGCAGATCGAGCCGGTCCTGCGACGGCTGTAATTCCTTCAGCACAAAATCGCGCCCCGCGTAATGCACCGGTGTCAGAAACGCCGGCGCGATCGCCTGTGCGCGCTGCTGCACTGTAACGATACGTGTCGCTTCGTCCGGCCATGTCGGCTGCGCACGAGCGAGACGACTGGCGGCAGCGGATTCGACAGCGATCTTCATGTCGAGAATCAGATTGCCATGCGGCGAGCCTGCGCCGCGCACCAGAATCGCGTACCGCGTAAGTCCGAGACTGCCCGTGCCCGCCACGCGAACTGCGGCATCGAGCGGACGATAGAGCTTCGGATCGGGCTGCGTCGCCGCGAATTTCTCGAACCACGCCAGCAGCTGTTCGCGCTCGTCTTTGTGCAACGCGATCAATTTTTCACTGTCGATAAGCAGGCGCCGAAGCTTGCCGTCACGCTGCGTGCGCTGGTCGAGAAAATCGCGCCGCCGACGCAATTCGACTTGGGATAGCAGCGCGCCGATCATGCCGCGAGCGAGCGAACGTTCTATCCAGCGCGGCTTGTCGCTTGCCAGCGCGGCAGCGTAGTGATCGAGGAAGCAGCGCGACAGCGCACGCGCTTCGCGCAGGCCCAAGCCGAGCGAGCGTGCGGCCACATGCAAGCTCACGAGCACGCGAGCGATTTCCCACGTGCATGGCGCGAGAGCGGCTTCGTCGAAGTCGTTAAGGTCGAAATACGCGAGGCGGTTGTCGCCTTTGTACGAACCGAAATTTTCCAGATGCAGATCGCCGCAAATCCATGCGCGCGGCGCGGTATCGAGCCTTCGTCCACCATGCCAGTCGGCGTAGAACAGGTGGCAAGTACCGCGCAGGAACACAAATGGATCGGTCGCCAGCCGCGCGTACTTGCGCTGCAAGAGTTGGGGATCGCGCCCGGCGTTGTAGCGATAGATGCGTTCGGCAACGCGCATGCGGCGAGTCTAGCATCGCGACAAATGTCGCATTGTGGAATTTTTAACGCAAAAAAAACGGGCGTCCGAGAGCGCCCGTTCTATGGCTGATTAAGCGTCGCGAGGCGTCGCGCAGGTCGCGCGACGCCGGCGGCTCAGCGAATCGGCTCGAGGTGTCCGTTGCCGCGTCCGCCTCTGACGAGCACACGGTCGCCGACGCGATAACCCTGGTTGTCGTACTGCGTCACCGTCGCCGTGCGGCCATCGTCGAGCTCGACAAAATAGCGCCAGGCGTAGCCGGAAGCAGCGCGCGCATTGTTCTGCTCGACCGAGTTGCCGACCACCGCGCCGCCGACGGCGCCGACCGCGGTGGTCGCGGCACGGCCGCTGCCGCGACCAAACTGGTTGCCGACGAGACCACCGATGATCGCGCCGAGAATCGCGCCGCCGCCGGTCGTCTGCTGACGGATTTCAATCTGATCGATAGTGCGGATCGTGCCGCAGGTATAACAGTGGCCGCGCTGGTCGTAACCGGATTGCGATTCGTAGTAGCGCGGATCCTCGCGATAATCGCCCTGAGCATAGCCATGCGAGGCCGTATCGCGATATACCACGCGCTCGCGCGGTGGCGGCGCGACGCACGCCGAGAGCCCAAACACGGCCACCAGCATCAGTATGATGATTCCACGAGTGCGCATGTCTTTTCCTTTTCGGATGGATGATTCAATTGGATCGAACTGACAGGCAAAAGTTTGCGGCGGCGCGAGTGAATGATTGCCGAACCGCCAGCGTGATGCGCGCACGGTCAGTTTGCGTACAGATTGCGCAGCTTTCCGTTAGCATATTCGCGGGGAGATTCGCTTGAGTAT
>VBNZ01000156.1:7648-8138 GCA_005877675.1 Gammaproteobacteria bacterium | reverse complement strand
GCAGATTGCGAGCACGCTGATCGAACTCGGCCCCGGTCACGCGATCGACATCCTCACGTGTTTTCCCGCCGAACGACGCGCACGCATCGCGGCAGCGACGACCGCGGGCGAAGGCGAGCAATGGCTCAAAGACTGGCATTATCCCGAGGGCAGCGTCGGCCGCCTGATGGAATCGACCGCGGCAGTGTTTGCGCCGGAGACTCCAACGCGTGTCGTAATCGACGCAATGCGCGAGCGCGTCAAGACGCAGCTCATCACCTACATTTTCGCGGCGGATGCGGAACGCAAATTGGTCGGCGTCGTGACCTTCCGCGAACTGCTTTACGCAAGCCAAGGCGCGTCGCTCGCCGATGTGATGGTGCGCGAACCGTTTTACCTGATGCCGCAGACAAGCACGGTCGATGCGATGCGCGAAGTCGTTACGCGACACTTCCCCGTATATCCGGTATGCGATGCCACCGGCCGCCTGATCGGCCAGGTGCGCGGCCAG
>VBNZ01000156.1:0-7555 GCA_005877675.1 Gammaproteobacteria bacterium | reverse complement strand
TTCATCGCCGCAGCGGTGGTCGGCTATTTCCAGAACACGATCAACCAGATCGTGCTGCTCGCCGTGTTTTTGCCGGTGCTGTCGGGACAATGCAGCAACACCGGCTGTCAGGCACTCGCCGTCACTTTGCGCGGCATGACCCTGAACGAGATTCGCGCCGGACGCGCCAACGGCCTGATGCTGAAGGAGGCCTGGGTCGGATTTCTCAACGGCCTGCTGGTCGGCCTCGTCGCTGCGATTGGCATGTATGTGATCGCGCATCTGCAACACAATCCGAAGGCGCCGCAGCTGGCGCTGATCACACTCACGGCGATGGCCTTTTCGAGCGTTGCGAGCGGCGTTGCGGGTGCGGCGGTGCCACTCGGCCTTAAGCGGGTCGGCGCCGATCCTGCAATGGCCTCGAGCATTTTTCTGACCACGGCGACCGACGTGGTCAGCATGGGGATGTTTCTCGGCCTCGCGCAGTGGCTGTTGCTGTAATGCGTTGAGGATTCGCCGAGCCTGAGCTGCATTTATGGACCTGATCGACAGCCATTCGCATATCGATGTCGCGCAGTTTGATGGCGATCGCGCGGCCGTGCTCGCGCGCGCGCGCGACGCGGGCGTAACGCGGCAGATCGTTCCGGCAATCGCTTATGCCGGCTTCGAGAAACTGCGCGATCTGTGCCGTGCGCAAGCCGGCCTGTATCCAGCCTACGGCCTGCACCCGATGTATCTCGCCGAGCACCGTCCGCAACACCTCGATGCTCTGCGCGAGTGGATAGCACGCGAACGTCCGGTCGCGGTCGGCGAATGCGGGCTCGACTTCTTTGTCGAGGGCCTCGATGCCGAAATGCAGCGACAGTATTTTCATTACCAGCTCGAAATCGCGCGCGATTTCGAGCTCCCGGTGATACTGCATGCGCGCCGCGCGTTCGACGAGGTCATCGCGGCATTACGCAAAATCGGCGGCCTGCGCGGCGTCGTGCACAGTTTCTCGGGCAGTGAAGAACAGGCACGCCAGCTATGGAAGCTCGGCTTTCACATCGGCCTCGGCGGGCCGGTCACATATGAGCGCGCGCGCCGTCTGCGCGGCATTGCCACGGCGATGCCGCTCGAATTCCTGTTGCTTGAAACCGATTCGCCCGACCAGCCGCTACAGGGACATCAGGGTGAACGCAATGAGCCAGTATTGCTGACGCAGGTCTGTGCTTGCATCGCGGAATTGCGCGGTGTCGCCGTGGAAGACATTGCCGCGACGACCAGCGCCAATGCGCAACGGCTGTTCGGGCTGCAGACCGTTTGATGCTACGAAGTCGCCTGTGCGGCGCCTTCCGGTTCAGTTGCGCTTGGCTCCGATGCGGCGGCATCGAATGAACATTCGCCGGCAATGACGACGCGATTGCGGCCGCCCGTCTTGGCTCGGTAGAGCGTGTTGTCGGCGCGTTTTTCGAGATCAGCGAAGCTACCGTCGTCGGCACTCAACTCGACCACACCGACGCTGATCGTGGCGTGCAGGTCGGACGGCAGGTCCTCGAATGCCAGCGTCTCGACGCGACTGCGCAGACGCTCTGCGACTTCTGCCGCATGCGCGAGCGTCGTGCCCGGCAGTACCGCGAGAAACTCCTCGCCGCCGATGCGCCCGAACAGATCGTGCTCGCGCAGTGCGTGCTGGCATGCGCTGGCGATCTGCTGCAACGCGCGATCGCCTGCGGCATGGCCAAAGCGATCGTTAACGCGCTTGAACAGGTCGAGATCGACCGCCAGCAGCGACAGCGGCTCGTGCAGCGTGCGCGCGTTGCGCACCGCGCTCACGCCGAAGTGATCGACACCGCGGCGATTGGCCGCACCGGTAAGCGGATCGATCGAGGCCATGCGCTTCCAGATGCGCGAACGTGCCAGTTGGCGGATCGTCGCGAAACCGAGCAAGCCGAGCAGCGCGATGAGCAGGCCGAGCGCCACTTCCTGCCAGCTGCGCACGCGCTCCAACGTTTCGACCTGACGATCTTTCAATTCCTGTTCGGCCGTCAGTCGCGCCTGCTCGGCCTTGAGACGCGCATTTTCGAGCTGGCTGCGATCGGTGTCGAATTGTTCGCGCAACATCTGCGCCTGCTGGTTCTGGCGCTGGTTGGCGACCTCCTCGCGCGCAGCGAGGTAACGCTTGTATTCGCGCAGTGCAGCAGGCGCGCGGCCGGCGGCTTCGAGATTCTTCGCCTTGGCGCCGAACAGCAGTTCGAGATAGCGCTGGTTCTCGTTGAAATCCGGCGCCTTTTCGGCGCGCTCAAACATGTCGTTGGCCTGCATCAGCTGACCAAGTCCCGCGAACGCGCGGCCACGCTCGTAGGCGATCATGCCGGTGAATCCGGCGTCGCCGGCGGCGGCGAAGTTAGCCTCCGCCTTATCCAGCACGGCGAGCGCATCGGGATAATGCTGCAAATCGGACTGCGAGCCAGCGATCGCAATCTGCGCCGAACCGATACTGGTTTTGTCGCCGGTCTTGGTAGCGAGCTCAAGCGCCTGCTGATCCAGCGCCAGCGCCTTGCCGAAGTTGCCTGATTCTTCCTCGGTGAATCCGAGTTGCAGCGTGCTGCCGTACAAGGACTCGCGATCGCCGGCGCGCTGTTCCTGCTCCATACTCTGCACCAGATACTCGCGCGCCTTGTCCAGATATCCCAGACGGCGATAGGCGATGCCGATGCTCTGGAAAATCTGACTCGCTGCCTCCTGCAGCTGATTCTGCTGATAGATGCGTTGTGCCTGCAGCAGGTCCGCGAGCGCCTTGCCGTGCAGACCGAGCACGGAGAACTTATCGCCGCGCGAAGCCAGACCCTGCGCGAGCAATACGTTGTCCTCGTTCTTGCGCGACAACTCGATGCCTTTCTCGAAGTCGTCGATCGCCTTGGTCGGCGTGCCCACGCTCTTCTGGTAGCCGCCCCGGCAGTAGTGGTAGCGCGCCATCGCTTCGGTATCGTTCGCGCGCGTTGCGTCGGCAAGACCGGCTTCGGCAAACGCGAAACCTTCTTTCAATGAATTGGAAAACTCGATAAAGCAGCGTTGGGTATCGAGCAGGCGTTGCCGGTGCGCATCGCCCGGGGGCAGCAGCATCCTGAGCTGATTGATCACGCCGATTTGCTGCTGTGTATCGAGTACAATCAAATCGCCGACGTCGAGACGTTTAAACAAGGCGTCGAAAGCCGCCGCCGAGGGCGCGCTGGGCGTCGGCGTCGGAACGTCTGCCGCGGCGCAAGCTCCAGCGAACCAAATCGCCGGCATAAGCAAGAACCGAGACAGCAGCTGGAACTGTTGTCTTTGCATTGATGTTGCCCCTGTTCTTACCAGTGTAACCCGGCTAGGATCGCCAGAAAGCCAACTGGCTACACATTTTTTCATGACAAGCGTGCGACCGATCACGCAATATCTGACGACGGCGTCACCGAAGCCATGCTTGACCCGGACCAGGCCCTTGCCTTCATCGATCGACATGGTGCGGTGCTGGTCTCCGCCCGAGGGCCGTTGCCGCGCCTGACCGAGGCAATCGCGGGCGAACCCATCCGCGGCAGCTGGTGGGCGCATCGTGCCGGCAAGCACATTTTCGCTGTCCTGCGTGCGCTTGAAGATTCGCCCGAACTGCTCGTCTGCAGACTGGTCGCGGACAAGCTCAGCATGGTGCACAGCCGCCTGTGGCCGGCGCTCGTGCGCTGCACGGATCGCATCGGACAAGATCGCCTCGCGCGGATACGCGAGCAACATACTGCGAGCGGCAAGCACATCGCTATCGCGACTGCATTTCCCGAATGGGTGCCGCGCATCACGTTGCTTGCGGCAAAACAACTGAGCGAAACCGATGCGGCGCGCGAACTCGGCACCGTGCTCCAAGCCATCGAAGCCAGCCGCGGTTCCAAATCGCGCAAGCGCACCTAGCCGAAGCAACTGTTGCGCCGCGCACAGTTTTTCGTGCGCATGGGTTATCATCGACGCAGGGACGGCTGCGACACGCTCGCGGCGGTGCATGGCATTCGATTCGCGTTCGGGGAGACGGGCCGATGGGGATGGTGAACGCACGACTGGGCTGGCTGATTGTCGCCGCCGCAACGACGCTCGCCGCATGCAGCGGAGGCAGCAACTCCGGCAGTTCCAGCGGCACCTCGCCACCACCACCACAATCCACCCCGGATTCCGGTTGCAACGGCTTCTGCGCCAATGCCTCGTCGTTTCTAACCCAGGCCGATGTGCAGACCATCATCGCGCAGGCGGTGAATGAAGCCGCGGCGCAGGGCAAGCCGGCCGTCATCGCCGTGCTCGACCGCGTCGGCAATGTGCTCGGCGTGTACAAGATGGCCGGCGCACCGGACACGATCAAGATTCAGGGCCAGCGCCCAGTCACCGGCGGCCTCGAAGGCCTCGACGTGCCGCCCGAACTCGGCGCGATTTCCAAAGCCGGTACGGCTGTGTACTTTTCCTCCGAAGGTAACGCCTTCACCTCGCGCACCGCAGGTCAGATCGCACAGGAGCATTTCAATCCCGGCGACGCAACTGCGCCGGCCGGCCCATTGTTCGGCGTGCAGTTCGGCAACCTGCCTTGCTCCGACATCAATACGCGCTTTACCAGCGGCACCGGTCCGGGCTCGCACCGCCTGCCGCTCGGCAAGTCGCCCGATCCGGGCAGCATTCCACTGTACAAGGCCGGGGTGCCGGTCGGTGCGATCGGTGTGTCCGGTGCCAAACCGTTCTATACGCTCGATGCGAACGCGGAAGATCGCGATCGCGACATCGACGAAGTCATCGCCGTCGCCGGCAGTTACGGCTTTGCCGCGCCGACCGACCGCCGCGCCGACCACATCACGGCCGGCGGCCTGACCTTGCAGTATGCCAACACCGAGTTCAGCGAACTGGCAAAGAATCCTACGACCGCACCACCGTTTTCGGCGCTGACAGCGGCGAGCGGCAACGTGATCGCGGTGCCCGGCTATGCGGACGCCATCATTCTCTCCGGTACAGCCTTCGGTCAGCCCGCATCGGGTATCCGCGCCGACACGACCGACTACCCCGGCCTCGATGCCTTCGTCGTCGTCGACGCAGGCAACAACAACCGCTTTCCGCCGCGTGACGGCACCGATGGCGCCAGTGCACTCAAGGCTGCCGAAGTACGTACGCTCATCACCGAAGCGCTCAAGGTCGCGCTGCATACGCGCGCGCAGGTGCGCATGCCGCTCGGCTCGCACGCGGGCGAGACGGTCGTGATTTCCGACACCAACGGCGTCGTGCTCGGCATGGCGCGTACACGCGATTCACTCGTCGACGCAATCGACGTGACCACGCAGAAGGCGCGCACCGCGGCGTTCTTCTCCGGCGCCTATGCCGCAGCCGATATCCAGTCTGCAGCAGCGGCGAAGTATCTCAAGGCGAGCGTCAATGTCGCTGCTGGAAAAGTAGATTTGTCCACTATTGGGCAAAGTGTACCGGCGAACTACCTGCCCGCGGCACGCAACTTCCTCGGCAACCCGACCGCGTTCGGCGACGGCGCGATCGCGTATTCGCTGCGCGCGATCGGCCTGCTGTCGCAACCGCTTTATCCGAGCGGCGTGCCGGGCGCGCCGAATGGCCCCTTCTCGCTGCCGTTTGATCAGTGGAGTCCGTTCAAGACCGGACTGCAGCTCGACCTCGCCTACAACCAGATCGCACTGTCGGTCGCCTACATCCTCAACCAGAAAGGCCTCGCGCTGACGATCGATGGCACGCCGCTCGCGCCCGCACCCACCGTGGCGAACCCGAAGCCGCTGGCCGATGTAGGCGCAAGCTGCACCGGCATCGCGCGCCTGCCCAACGGTATCACTCTGTTCCCGGGCAGCGTGCCGATTTACCGTGGGGCGACGCTGGTCGGCGGCATCGGCGCCTCCGGCGACGGCTCCGATCAAAGCGATCTTGTCGCCTTCCTCGGCCTGTCCAACGGTGCCGCTGTGCTGAACAACGGACTCGGCCAGGCACCCGCGGCGATCCGCGACGATACGCTGTCTCCGCTCGGCGCGCGCCTGCTCTATGTGCAATGTCCGCAGGCGCCGTTCATCGACACCAACGACGCCAACGTCTGCGGAGGGAAATAAGATGCGTACCCATCGCACCGCCCTGTGCAGCGCCATGGTCCTCGCAGCCGGCGTTGCTGCATTTTCCACAATGGGACAAGTTCACGCGCAGGCCGTGCGCGCGACGACGGACTGGCTCGAACTGATCGGCGTACTGCCGGGTCCGACCTACGATCCGTACGCATCGAAGGTGCCGCGCCGCCGTCCGGGCCATCCGTACGAACCGCTGCCGGAGTTTCCGATCGTCAACCCCGATGGGGTCGCGCCGGCACCGGTCGACCAAGTTGGCGAATTTCTGCCCGTGCCCGATCGCTGGCGCATCATGGAATCGCTCGGCTACAAGTTTCCGTGGTACGACCCGTACAACCAGAACGTATGGAAAGGCGACAAGCCGATCGATGGCAAGGATCATTTCCTCGCACTCAATTTCATCTCCGACACGATTCTGCAGCCGCGCAGCGTGCCGACACCGGTCGGGCCGCAATCGCCTTCCGCGCCAGGCCAGAACGACACACTGGGCCGCATCCAGCAGGACGTGTTCGCGACGACGCTGATCGCGAGCGCCGACTATTACAAGGGCGACACGACGTTCAAGCCGCCCGAATACGAGTTCAAGGCCACGCTCGCGCTCAATTACAACCGCGTGCGCGTGCAGCAGGCGCGTGCGCTGCAGATCGATCCGCGCTTCGGCAAGAATCGCGACGACGGCTTTCTCGGCGTACAGGAATTGTTTTACCTGAAAGACCTGCGCACCGTCGACGAGCGCTTCGACTTCGACGAGGTGCGCATCGGCATTCAGCCGTTCTCGACCGATTTCCGTGGCTTTCTGTTCCAGGATTCGCAGCCCGGTGTGCGCTTCTTCGGCAACCGCGACAACAACCGCTGGCAGTACAACCTCGCCTACTTCCGCCGGCTGGAGAAGGATCTGAACTCCGGTCTCAATGATGTGACGCGCTCACCGCGTCACGACGACATCCTGCTGTTCAACCTGTACCGGCAGGATCTGCCGATCACCGGCTTCACCTCGCAGGGCATCGTGTTGTTCAATCACAATCGCGATACGAAGTTCTACGACTCGAACGGCTTTCTCGAACGTCCCGCGGCGATCGGCCTCGAACGCTTGCGCCATTACGACGTGGTCTACCTCGGCTACAACGGCGACGGGCATATCGGCCGAGTCAACCTCACGGCCTCGGCATACGGCGCGTTTGGACACCAGGATCATGGCATCTTTGTCAACGACTCGCAGCAGATCCGCGCGGGCTTCGCCGCCGCTGAAGCCTCGATGGATTTCGACTGGGTCCGCGTGCGCGCCTCCGCGGCATATGCGAGCGGCGACAAGAAGCCCTACGACAATCGCGCGAACGGCTTCGATTCGATTTTCGAGAATCCGATTTTCGCGGGCGCCGATACGAGCTACTGGATTTCGCAAGGCATCCCATTGATCGGCGGCGGCGGTGTCGCGCTGCATGGCGGCAATGCGCTGATTCCCGATC
>VBNZ01000155.1:13395-17952 GCA_005877675.1 Gammaproteobacteria bacterium | reverse complement strand
AGGGCCTGCTTGAGCTGTTGATGAAGCTGATGGAAGTCGTCATACAGCTCACGCCCTACGCTGTGACCGCGTTGATGTTCACCATGATTGCGCGTTACGGGCTCGGCGTTCTGGAAGGTCTGGGCAAGTACGCAGGTTGCGTCATCGGCGCGATCGCAGTGCATATGTTCGTGGTGCTGCCGCTATGGGTACGGTTCATGGGCGGCATGAGTCCGCTGGTGTTTTTCAAAGGCAGCGAGGAGGCGATCATCACAGCGTTCTCGACCTCGTCGTCGACGGCTACATTGCCGACCACGCTCAAAGTCGCCGAGGAGAATCTGAAATTGCCGTCGAAAGTTGCGCGCTTCGTCATCACGATCGGCGCGAGCGTGAACCATCACGGCAGCGCCTTGTTCGAGGGCCTGACCGTGTTGTTCATCGCGCAGTGTTTCGGGCTCGATCTTGGGCTCGGGCAGCAGCTCGCGGTAATCGGACTGTGCATCGTCGGCGCCATGGGCGTTGCCGGCGTGCCGGCGGGGTCGCTGCCGGTGATTGCGGTCATCCTGGGCTATCTCAACCTGCCGCCGGAGGCGATCGGCATCATCCTGGGCGTCGATCGCTTCCTCGACATGTGCCGCACCGCGCTCAATGTCACTGGCGATCTGGCGACTGCCGTGGTCGTCGCCAAGCGCAGTCCGGAACTCGCGCCGGCGTAGTCAATGCGTGCCTCATGACCGAGCATTTGCCGCCGCCGCCCGAGCTCAAGGTCACGCGCCTACTCGACACGGGCACGGTCGCGGTGCGCAACGTGTGCTGCCGCGGCAGCTGCCGCCACCGCAGCGCGGAGGAATGCTCGAGTCACACGCATCTGGTGTTTCCGTATCGCGGCGTGTATCTGCGCCATGTCGGTGGCGAGCAGTCGGTCGCCGACGCGAATCACGTACTGTTTTTCAACGCCGGGGAGGGCTATCAGGTGAGCCATCCCGTGGAAGGTGGCGATGCGAGTTTCGTGCTGGCACTGTCCGAGCCGTTGTTGCACGAACTCGCGCCGGCGGCGCTGCTGCAGCAGCGCGGGCAACTCGGCTTTCGCAGCCAGCATCTGCGCATTGATCCGCGCGCGCAGGCGCTCGCGGCGGTGCTGCGCCACAATCTCGAGCAAGGAACGATCGAACCGCTGGAGGCCGAAGGTCTGCTGCTGACGCTCGTTTCGCGCGGCCTCGGTCCGCGCACCTCGCGCGCCGCGGGCGCGACGCGCGCGCGCCAGCGCCTGGTCGATCGCTCGAAGGTGCTGCTCGCGAGCGATCTCGCGCGGCGCTGGACGCTGGCCGACATCGGCGCGCAGATCGGCGCCTCGCCGGTGTATCTGACGCAGGCCTTCGCGCAGGTCGAAGGCGTGCCGCTGTATCGCTATCAGCTGCGTCTGCGCCTCGCACGCGCGCTCGACTTGATCCTGCAGTACGCGGATCTCTCCGCGCTCGCACTCGAACTGGGGTTCTCAAGTCACAGCCATTTCGCCGCGGCGTTCAAGCAGGCCTACGGCCGCTCGCCGACAGAATTCAAATTGCAATCCACCAGCAAGAGTCACTAGTAGCCTGTAACAGCGGAATTAAAAGCAGCTCGCTTGCTTCCGCGGCGCCCGGCGCCGCGCTGCGGGGGCGGTCATATTTCCCCTTCCTGTGTTATCTGTTACCGGCCACCAGCAGCGAATCGCTAAAGATTTCGACAGCGGTATTTCATCGCGAATGGTCTCCTATGCATGCCCCGATTGGCGGGCGTTCATCAGGAAAGTGTCATGACCGAGAAGACTTGCGCGGCCTGCGATTATCCGCTCGACGCGAATGCGATCAAGGTGAAGGTCGGCGGCCGCACCGTCGAGGTGTGCTGCGAGGAATGTGCGCAGAAGCTGCGTGAAGCCGACGCCACCGCGAAGCAGAAGCCATGAGCGCACGCGAATACTTCGCTGTGCGTCGCAGTATCGCAACGCCAGCGGGCCGCATCAGCTATGTCGAGCAGGGTAGCGGTCCGGTGGCGCTGTTCGTCCACGGCGTGCTGCTCAACGGCTATGTCTGGCGGCACCAGTTGTCTGCGCTTGCCGATGCGCGGCATTGCATTGCACTAGATCTGCTTGCGCACGGTCATACGGAGGCGGCCGAGGGACAGGATATGTCGGTGACGGCAAATGCGCACATGCTGGCGCAGTTCCTCGATGCATTGAAGATCGACCAGGTCGATCTCGTCGGCAACGACAGCGGCGGCGGTATCTGCCAGATCTTCGTTGCGCTGTATCCGGCGCGCGTGCGCACGCTCACGCTGACCAACTGCGATTGTCACGACAACTGGCCGCCGGCGGCGTTCAAGGGATTCGTCGCGATGGTGGGCGCGGGCGGCTGGCCGGATACGCTCAAAGCTATGCTCGCCGACAAGTCGGTATATCGTACGGCGCTCGCGCCGGCCTACGAACATCCACAGGCGATCAGCGACGATGAGATCGACGCCTATCTGCAACCGCTGGCGAGCGCACCCAAACGCCTGCGTGAATTCGAACGCTTCGTCGGTGCGTTTGATCATCGCCATACCCTTGCGATCGAGCCGCAGTTGCGGCAATTCAAGGCGCCGACGCTGATTGCCTGGGGCACGGACGATGTCTACTTCGATGTGCAATGGTCGAAATGGCTCGAACAGACCATTCCGGGTACGCGCAAACGGGTGGAGTTTGAAGGCGCGCGGATTTTCTTCCACGAAGAACGCTCGCAGGCGTTCAATCAGGAATTGCGTGCGCACTGGATGGCGGCATCGGCAAAGTGACGGAACAGGCGGCGCGGTCGACAGCGCCGCCGCTTTCCCGCGGCCCGTGCGCGACAAGCCGGGCGAGTTCGGCGACAATACGCGCCCCGCGGCCGCTCCCGGCCGAAATCCCGAGCAGAGCTGAACCAGTCCATGGACGCCGTCCAAGCCGCCAATTCCGGTCATCCGGGCATGCCGATGGGTATGGCCGATATCGCCGAGGTGCTGTGGAACGACTTTCTCGCCCACAACCCGGCCAACCCGCGCTGGCCCGGACGCGACCGCTTCATGCTCTCGAACGGCCACGGCTCGATGCTGCTGTATTCGTTGCTGCATCTCACCGGCTATGATTTTCCGATGGAGCAGCTCAAGCAGTTTCGCCAGCTGCACGCGAAGACTGCGGGCCACCCGGAAGCATGCGAATTCCCCGGCATCGAGACCACGACCGGTCCGCTCGGACAGGGCCTTGCAAACGCTGTCGGCATGGCGCTGGCCGAGCGCGTGATGGCGGCGCGCTTCAATCGGCCACAACTGAACATTGTGGACAATTACACTTATGTCTTCCTGGGCGACGGCTGCCTGATGGAAGGCATCTCGCATGAGGTCGCTTCGCTCGCGGGCACGCTCAAGCTCGGCAAACTGATCGCGATCTACGACGACAACGGCATCTCCATCGACGGCGAGGTGCACGGCTGGTTCACCGACGATACTCACAAACGCTTCGAGGCGTATGGCTGGAATGTAATCGGTCAGATCGACGGGCATGATCCTGCGGCAATCGCGAATGCGCTCACGCAGGCGCGCGCGAGCGCGGACAAGCCGACGCTGATCATCGCCAAGACCATCATCGGCTTCGGTGCGCCGAACAAGCAGGGCACCGAATCGACCCACGGCGCGCCGCTCGGCAAGGACGAAGTCGCCGCGACGCGCGCGCACATCGGCTGGAATTATCCGCCGTTCGTCGTGCCCGATGAGATTTACGCCGGCTGGAACGCGAAGGCCAAGGGCGCCGCGCGCGAGGCCGCCTGGAACGACATCTTCGCAAAGTATAAAACTGCGCATCCCGAGCTGGCGGCGGAGTTCGAGCGCCGCATCGCACGCGCGCTGCCGGCGGATTTCGCCAAGGCCGCGCAGGACTTTGCACGCAAGCTGCAAGGCGATGCGCTGAACATCGCTTCGCGCAAGGCCTCGCAGATGTGCCTCGACGCGTACGGTCCGCTGCTGCCCGAACTGATCGGGGGCTCGGCTGACCTCGCGCCGTCGAACCTCACGATCTGGAAGGGCTCCAGAGACGTCAACTCGAACGACGCCAAGGCCAACTACGTGCATTACGGCGTGCGCGAATTCGGCATGACCGCGATCAGCAACGGTCTTGCGCTGTATGGGGGGTTTATCCCCTACGACGCGACGTTCCTGACGTTCTCCGACTACGCGCGCAACGCAGTGCGCATGTCCGCGCTGATTCCTGCGCACGCGATCCACGTATACACGCACGATTCGATCGGCCTCGGTGAAGATGGGCCCACGCATCAGCCGATCGAGCATCTCGCGAGCTTGCGCCTGATCCCGCACAACCAGCTCTGGCGTCCGTGCGATGCGGTCGAGAGCGCGGTTGCGTGGAAAGCCGCGATCGAACGCAAGGAGGGCCCGTCGTGCCTGGTGTTCTCGCGCCAGAACCTGCCGCACCAGCCGCGTACGGACGAGCAGATCGGCCTGATCGACTTCGGCGGCTACGTGCTGAGCGATCCAGGCAGCGCGAAGTTCGAGGCAATTCTGATTGCGACCGGTTCCGAA
>VBNZ01000155.1:11781-13390 GCA_005877675.1 Gammaproteobacteria bacterium | reverse complement strand
CGATGGAAGCGATGCGCGTGCTCGCGCAGCAGAACATCGCCGTGCGTGTCGTGTCGATGCCTTGCGCCGAAGTGTTCGACCGTCAGCCGCTGGCTTATCGCGAAGGCGTGCTGCCGTCGTGGTGTCGCAAGCGCGTCGCGGTCGAGGCTGGCGTCACCGCGTACTGGCGCAAATATGTCGGCCTCGATGGCGCGGTGATCGGCATCGACCGCTACGGCGCGTCGGCGCCGGCGGAGAAGCTGTTCGAGTACTTTGGCTTCACCGTCGACGAAGTGGTCGATGCGGTGAAGCGATTGAAGTGAACAAGGCCTTCTCCCTAAGCTGCGCTAGGGGTACGGTAGGATGAGGGGCGTTTCTTGAGGCGCCACGGTTCTCGGAAAAACGCCCCCTCACCCCAGCCCTCTCCCCCGACGATAAGGCTGTCAGGGGAGAGGGAGAAAAACGCGCGAATAGTCCCAGCTCAGTATTCGCTGCTCGTGATATGGCATCTCGGGTCTCGCGACATGGCAGCGCGCCGTGAAATACGCGTCTCGGAAAGCGCCCCTCACCCCAGCCTTCTCCCGATAAGGCTGTCAGTGGAGAGGGAGAAAAACGCGCGTCTCGGAATGCGTCCGCTCACCCAGTCCTCGCCCTGACGATAAGGCTGTCAGAGGAGGGGAGAAAAAACGCTATACGCGCGAGCAATTCCAGCTCACCATGCGCCCGTCGCGATACGGCATCACGCCGTGAAACGCGCGCGGATCGGCATCGAAGATCAGCGGCAGGAAGTGCCGGTCGCCTTCCCACAGCGGCAGGTCGAGCAGTTTATCGACGGCGACCCACTCGAGCGTGCCCTCGGCGTTGTGTTCGAGCGGCGTGCCTTCGAACCGCGTGACGATGAAGACGAAACCGAACCAGTCTTCGCCATGCTTGCCGAAACCCGGCCAGCTGATCGTGCCGCGCAGATGCATTTGCGTGCAGCTGATGCCTGCTTCCTCGTGAATCTCGCGGCGCATGCCCGCGACGACATCTTCATCGGCTTCGAGCTTGCCGCCCAGACCGTTGTACTTGCCGAGATGATGATCGCCCTCGCGCATGTTGCGATGAATCATGAGCACGCGCTTGGCGTCGGGCGAAACTACATAGCCGAGGGTGGCGAGGATGGGCGTGTAGGGCATAACGTCGCATGGCAAGGACTACGTGCTGAATTTTAGCGACAACTCGCCGGTCACGTATTGACATTTCAATTTACAGACGTAATCTGTCTTGCAATTACGCGCGTAAATGGAAACTGCTATGCCGATCAGCGATGCCGAAAGCGTGGTGATGGACGTGCTCTGGCGCAAGGCGCCGCAGAGCGCCGAGGAGGTCGTCGCCGCGTTGGCGAAAACGACCGACTGGCAGGAGCCGACAATCAAGACGCTGCTCAACCGCCTGCTCAAGAAGGGTGTCGTTACCGCCGAGCGCGACGGCAAGCGCTATCTCTACAGTCCGCGGCTAAAACGCGCCGATTATGTGCACAGCGAGAGCAAGACGCTGCTCGACCGTCTGTTCGATGGCCGCGTCGCGCCGCTGGTCGCGCACTTTTCCGAGCGCCGCAAGCTCAGCAAGAAAGACCTCGCCGAACTCA
>VBNZ01000155.1:0-11761 GCA_005877675.1 Gammaproteobacteria bacterium | reverse complement strand
TGCTCTGGCGCGGCACGCTGACTGGTAGCGTTGCGATCTGCCTCATGCTCGCATTGCGCCTGTCCGCGCGGCGTTGGCTTGGCGTGCAGGCAGCGTATCTATTGTGGGCTTTGGTGCCGTTCGCCGCGCTCGCTATATGGCTGCCTGCACCGGCGCGGCCGTTGCTCGCGGCATTGCAGGTTGCGCCGGATTTCGCTGTCGGTGCGCCGACGATTGTGGCAGCAGCGCCGAGTGCCTCGGGATTCGATCCGCAGCCGTGGCTGCTCGCAGCGTGGCTGCTTGGCGCGCTGACTCTGCTTGGTACGCTGATCTGGCAGCAGCGCCGCTATTTGCGCACGCTTGGTTCGCTCGTCGCGGATGGCGACGGTGCGCTGCGCGCGCAGGGCGCAGTGGGCACGCCCGCGCTGGTGGGGGCGTTGTTTCCGCGCATCGTGCTGCCGGCGGATTTCGAGTCCCGCTTTGACGCGCGTGAACGCGAACTCGTGCTCGCGCACGAACGCGCGCACCTGGGTCACGGCGATGCGCAGGTCAATGCGCTAATCGCACTGCTGCGCTGCCTGCAGTGGTTCAATCCACTTTTCCACTTTGCCGCATCGCGGCTGCGCACCGATCAGGAACTGGCCTGCGATGCGCGCGTGATCGCCCGTTTTCCGGAAGCGCGCCGATGCTATGCCGACACGATGTTGAAGGCGCAACTGGTTGGCGAGGCACGGCAGGAGCTGCGCCTCCCGGCCGGTTGCTACTGGCCGTCGAGCCATCCCTTGAAGGAACGGATCTCCATGTTGAAGTTGCCGATTTTGAGTCGACGCAGGCGCACGGTTTCCAGCACGGTCGTACTGGCGCTGGCGCTGGGTGCGGGTTATGCGAGCTGGGCGGCGCAGCCGGGCGGAGCGCCGGCAACGGGGTCGAATTTTTCATCTATCGCCGGCGTCGAGGATGCGTTTGTAAGCGTATCGTACAAGCTGAGTATCGACGGCAAATCCATTGATGACAGTCAGGACAAGGAGGCGAATCCACAGCGCGAAGTCGATCCGCACCTCCGCTGGAGTGTGACTTACGACACAACGAAGGACGGGGTAGTCCTTATCGACGACAAATCGTTTCGCGTGCTGAATCGCGCGGGCAAGCCGTTCGTTATCTCCGCCAATCGGAGCGGCGAAAGCTGGGTGATGGACGGGATCGCGACGCCGCTTGCGGACGGCACGATCGATTTTTCCGGCATCGTCAAACACAATGACATGATCCTAAGCGCGCCTCGACTCTCGGTGCACAACAATGAGCCTGCGGCGTTCCAAATCGGCGAGCAAGATGCTGCTGGAAGCTTCCGGGGGCTCAAGATCGACCTGATTCTTGCACGGGTAGATCCGGCTCAGGCCGCCGCCCCAAAATCGGCGAAGTCCGACACTCCGCGACGGGCGCCGAAAATCAATCTGGGCGAGATCGAGAACATCGCGCCCTCCGAGAACATCAGCTATCGCAGGATGAAGCCGCCCGTTTATCCACCCGACGCCGTCAAGGCGGGAGTCGGCGCCAGGGTGATACTCAAGGTGTTGATCGACACGCAAGGCCAGGCCAAGAGCGCAGATATCGAGAAGCTGGAACTGCTGGGCGAAGTCAAACCGGCGCCGGATGGCAGCGTGTTCGATCAGGTTGTACTGCGCGAAAATTTCGCTGCGATATCCAAAGCTGCCGCGATGTCGTGGAAGTACAACCCGGGCATGAAGGACGGCAAGCCTTTCGAGGGCTACGCGTTGATTCCGATCGATTTCTCGGTACACGACTGCGACAAGGATCATCCTTGCGACCCGCCGTCCGCAAAATCCGCCAATCAAAGCTGATTGTGCGCCCGGCATCGTTCTGCACTTTCACCATGATCGCCATCGTACTCGGCGGTTGCGCGCAAATAAGCAAATCCGCGCCGCAAACGCGGGTTTCTTATCAAGCTAGGATCGCCCCCGGCGCGCCGCGGTATGAGGAGACGGAGGACGAGATATCGAATAGCCCAACGCTGCTCGAGAATCCGGCGCCGGTCTATCCACAAGCCGCCATCGCCTTGCATCTGCCTAAGGTTGCGGTTGCCGCCAAAGTGATTGTCGATCGCGAAGGCAAAGTCGACGAAGTGCGCATCACGCCAGCGACCGACAGCGCCGCGAGCCCGACCGAGTTCGATGTGGCCGTGCGCGAAGCGGCGCTGCGCTGGCAGTTCACGCCGCTGACCTTCACGCGTTGGGAGGAGCGCCGACCTTTCAGCCTCGACTACGAGTTCTATTTCGAATTGCGCGACGGCAAGCCGGTGGTCGGCAGCGCGGCGCAGAGCACCAAGACTTCGCGCTAGGGATTGGCCGCACGCTTCCGCTCCGCCCGATACGGATCGTCCTTGAGATAACCGTCGGTCAGCGTGCGCATGAAGGCTACGACATCGTCGATCTCGCTTTGCGATAGCCGTGGCGTCGCTCCGGGCGCTTGACCCGCGAACGGCGCCTCGCGGTTGATATTGGGGTGATAACGCGCGGGCAGGTCGTCGTAGGCAATCACCTGTTCGCGCGCACCTTTCGCATACCAGCGCGCGGGCGTGATATCGCGGGTGACGTAGAACTGGACCGCATCGCGCAGGCTGTGAAATTTCCCATTGTGAAAAAATGCACTGCGCAAGCTCACATTGCGCAGTGTCGGCGTGCGGAACAGGCCGCAGTATTCGGCTTGTGCGGCCTTGTCCTTGCGCTCGGGTCCGCAGGCGCCGAGATCGAAGAAGGCGGGATCGCGATTGCGGGGAATCGCGCCGTTGCGCGGCACGGCTAGCGCGATCAGGCCGTAGTCGGAAAACACCGGCGGCGTGCCATCCTTGCCGCGTGCGCTGCGATGACATTGTGCGCAGTTGCCTTTGCTCTCGTCGTTGAATAGCGCGAGGCCGCGGTTTTCCTGCTCGCTCAGTTGCGCGCCGCCGGTCAGGAACGCGTCGTACTTGCTCGTGTATGGACTGAACTCGGTGTAGTCCTCCTCGAACGCGCCGAGCGCGCGTACGACCGCCTTGAATGCGCGCTCGTCATCATCGAGCACATCGGAGCCGAGCGCGTCGCGCACGCGCTGCGCATAGGGCGCCTTGCGAATCGCTGCGGCTACGCCCGCGCGTGTGTTCGCCATTTCGAACTTCGCGGTCAGCGGAATTTCGGCTTGCGCGGCGCCTGTGTCGATGCGGCCGTCCCAGCCCAGGCCGCCGGTCGGACCATTGTCGATCGAGCCATCGGCTTCCTCGTCCGAATCGTAGTGATGGTTCTCGTACGGCGGCACGCGATTGATGTAGGTCAGCGTCGGCGGCGAACGCAGGCCGCGCTCGCGCAGGTCCGCGCCGCCGGGTTGCACGGCGAGCGTGTTCGGCGGGTTGTAGCGCCGCGCGGGATCGTGGCAGCTCGCGCACGACTGCTTGCCTGACGCCGAAAATGTCGGATCAGAGAAGATGCGCCGGCCAACCTCGCGCAAGGCTTGGGTTCGCTGGTAGGCTTGCGCCCAGGCGTCGTTGGCGGCTGTCACGTACTTGTCGCAGATCGCCAGCGACAATGACAGGATTGCAGCGAATAGAATCGGCGAAGTGCGCATGCGCGTATTCTGCCGCATGCGATGTTGCAGATGATTGCAGACAGATGAAATCAAACCGTCCGTGGTGAGGCATCGAACCACGAGCGCAGAAGTCCTATCGAGTTCGCCCTTCGGTACCTCAGGGCGAGCGGCCGGACTGGTCGACACATAAGGAGATCATATCGATGGTGAAGCTCAAACCGTTATTTGTAGTCGCCTGCGCCGTCGCGCTCAGCGCCTGTCAGACCGCGCCGACGACTGCGCCGCAGAAGGGTGTGGCTGCGGGCACCAAGGGCAATCTCGACGCGATCAAGACGCTCGTCGTGATCTACGCCGAGAACCGCGGCTTCGATCATCTGTATGGCAGTTTTCCCGGTGCAAATGGCCTACAGAATCTCTCCGCGGCGCAGACCGCGCAACGCGATCGCGATGGCAGCGTGATGAAGGAGCTGCCGCCGGTGCCGGGCGAAGGCCTGACCGTGTCGACCGATCCGAAGCAGATCACGAGCGAGGCGACGCGCGGCCATCCGAACCGCGCCTATGCGCTCGACGATCCCAACGGCTACGGCGTGACGCTCGACTACAAACTGCACGATCTCGTGCACGCGTTCTATCAGAACCAGATGCAGATCAACGGCGGCAAGAACGATCTGTTCGCCGCGTACAGCGACGTCGGCGGCGAAGTGATGGGCCATTTCGACGGCTCGAAGATGGCGCTGTGGGAAGTTGCGAAAAAGTATACTCTTGCCGACAACCTCTTCCAGGGCACGTTCGGCGGTTCGTTCTTGAATCACCAATACCTGGTCTGCGCCTGTGCGCCGTTCGACTTCAAGACGCGCGCCGACCCGGAAACCTATCGCAACAATATCTCGGACGTGAACGACGCGGGCACCGCGCTGCGTCTGGATCCGCAGAGTCCGAAGTCCGCGCTCGACGGCCCGCCGAAATTCGCGCACTACGGTCTGCTGACGCCGGATTTCTATGCGGTCAACACGATCCAGCCGCCATATCAGCCGTCAGGCAATCAGCCGGCCGAGAAGGGCGATCTGCGTTTGGCCGATCCGGAAAAGCGCAACACGCTGAGCCCGCAGGTCGCAATGACCATCGGCGATCAGCTCAGCGCCGCGCATATCGGCTGGGCCTGGTATTCGGGTGCGTGGCAGGTGGCATTGAACCAGGGCGAGACCTTGAACAAGGTCGCGTTCCAGTATCACCACCAGCCGTTCAACTACTACCAGAATTTCGCGCCGGGCACCGACGCGCGCGCAGAACATCTGCGTGACGGCGGCCTCGGCGGCAAGCGCTTCATCGCGGACATCGATGCGGGCAAACTGCCGCCGGTGACGTTCTACAAGCCGCAGGGCACGCTCAACGAGCACGCGGGCTACGCGAACATCAGCGCGGGCGATGCGCATATCGCCGCGGTGATCGCGCATCTGGAAAAGAGTCCGCAATGGCCGAACATGCTCGTCGTCGTCACCTACGACGAGAACGGCGGCTGGTGGGACCACGTCGCACCGCCGAAGGGCGACCGCTGGGGCCCGGGCACACGCGTGCCGACGATCATCGTCTCGCCGTTCGCCAGGCGCGGTTATGTCGACCACACGCAGTACGACACCGGTTCGATCCAGCGTCTGATCAATCGCCGCTTCGGCCTCGCGCCGCTACCCGGCATCGAACAGCGCGACGCGGCGCTGCGTAAGAACGGCGAGAAGCCGATGGGCGATCTGACGGCGGCACTGGAGTTGCCGAAATAGCGTTTGCGCGAGCACCCGCTTTTCTTTGCCGTCCTTCCCGGCAACGGCTGGACCGCGAAGGCCGGATGCCGAAGCGAACATTCGCAAAGCGAATGGCTCGAAGGGCAAACTGCGGACGAACCGAATTTTCTTCGCCTTCAAAATTAAGATCAAGATGGATCCCGGCGTTCGCCGGGTGGTTATTCTCCAAGTCCGTCAGAAAAAAGCGCGCACCTCAATCGCCGTCGTCGTTGCCAGCGCCAGTTTGCGACCCCACTCGAGCGCTGCGTCGAGGTCGGACGTCTGCACGATCGTGATGCCGCCGATCACTTCCTTGCTTTCGATAAAGGGACCGTCGGTCGTTGCCGGCTTGCGGCCGTTGTGTCGCACGACCTTCGCGGTGCCGGGCACGTCCAGGCCGCCGCCGAACACCCAGGCGCCCGCCGCCTGCATTTCCTGCTGTACGGCGCCGACGTCGCGCATGATCTTTTGCAGGGCCGCCGGCGTTGGCTGTTTGCTGCCGGCCGCGTAGCACACGCTGAGCAGATACTGTTTCATGGTGCGGGTTCCTTGGTCCGCACGATTGCGGCGTCTGATTATTCGACGAACGGGCAAGCGCATTTTCGACATACGCCGCGGCGCTTGCCTTCGTAGGGGCGCGATGAATCGAGCTACAAGAGCAAGTTCCTTGCGCGGATGACGGTCTCGGCCGCGTTTGCAGCTAAAATACGCGTCTTTCCGCACCCCGTCCCCAGGAGTTCAAGCCTCATGTCCGTCAAAGTCGCCATCAACGGCTACGGCCGCATCGGCCGCAATGTGCTGCGCGCGCTGTACGAAGCCGGCCGCAACAAGGAAATAGAAATCGTCGCGGTCAACGACCTGGGCGATGCGGAAACCAATGCGCATCTGACGCAGTACGACACCGCGCACGGCCCGTTTCCGTACCCGGTGCATGTTGATGGCGGCAACCTTGTCATCAAGGGCGACAAGATCAAGGTCTGCGCCGAACGCGATCCGGGCAAGTTGCCGTGGAAGGATCTCGGCGTCGACGTGGTGCTCGAGTGCACCGGCCTGTTCACCTCCAAGGCCAGGGCCGGCGCGCATATCGCCGCGGGCGCGAAGAAAGTCATCATCTCGGCGCCGGGCGAGAAGGACGTCGACGGCACCTTCGTCTACGGTGTCAATCACGACAAGCTCTCCGCCAAGCACGAAGTGATCTCGAACGCCTCGTGCACGACCAACTGCTTGGCGCCCCTCGCATGGGCGATCAACGAGAAGATCGGCATCGTGCACGGCCTCATGACCACGATTCACTCCTACACGAACGATCAGGTGCTGACCGACGTATTCCACAAAGACCTGCGCCGCGCGCGCAGCGCGACGATGAGCCAGATCCCGGCCAAGACCGGTGCGGCGGCAGCGGTCGGTCTGGTGCTGCCAGAACTCAACGGCAAGCTCGACGGCTTCGCCATGCGCGTGCCGACGATCAATGTCTCGGTGGTCGATCTCGTCTTCGTCGCCAAGCGCGCGACCACGCACGCGGAAATCGACGCGGTCGTCAAAGAGGCCAGTGAGGGCAAGCTCAAGGGCATCCTCGGCGTCAACCACAAGCCGCTCGTCTCGGTCGACTTCAATCACAACGCGCTGTCGTCGATCTACGACGCGACGCAGACGCGCGTGATCGACGGCACGCTGGTGAAAGTGCTGTCGTGGTACGACAACGAGTGGGGTTTCTCCAACCGCATGCTCGACATGACCCTCGCGCTCGCGAACGCGAAATAACGGCAGGATGCCGTCATCCCGTGCAGGCCATGGATGGCTGCTGATACGGGATGCAATTCGATCGCCATGCCCATCCCGTGCAGCCAAGGACGGCCGCCGATAAGGGATCGAGTTTTCTGATCGTGATTTCATCTTGGTTCCGTCTGCGGACATCTCAGCGCGGCCCCTTGGGTTTGTTTTGTTAAAAATGTGGTGCAATTCACGAAAAATCGCCAAATACATCGCGTAACCGCTGTAATCGCCGCGGGCAAATCCTGAAGAAGGAACACGGGAGGAAGGATTTCCTACCTAGCACAGGCACGTGCCAGGCCTCGCGTGAACCTCCCAGGGCACGCGAAAACGGCATCCCGAAGGACACGGAACCCGGGAACGAGCAGGAAGCGCTGCGGGCGGCGCGCATGGAGGCGCGCTGTCCAGCAATGGAATCGAAATCTCCAAATCAGCTGTGGAAACTGACAGCTCGGTGCTGCGTTGGACAACAGTGGCTTTGGCTCGTCATTCCCGCGTGCTCTAGGCGGGAATCCAGCGTCTTATCGATGCTAAAGGCATACAAAGGCACTGGATCGCGCTTGACTTGCGCTGCGGGCTCGCCCTTCGAGCCAGCTGCGCTGTTCACGCTTCGCGTGTCGCGAGAATGACGAGTCGAAGATACGGTCCGGTAAGTTCGCTAATGCGCGTCTTTCTCCGACTGGATCGTCTCGAGCAGCGCGATCTGCAGGCGCGAATGCAGTTTGACCAGGGTGCGCCAGAGCAGGGCGAGAATCAGCGCGCCCATGCCGAGCACGACGACGAGCAGCTCCGCCGGCGGCAGGATCGATGAGGACAAGGCGCTGACCAGCAGCAGCATCGCCGCGGTCGACACCGCGGGCAGCACTTCGGCAATCACGCGGCGTACGCGCTCGCTGCGCCGCCCCGTGCCGCGCACGCCCGCTTCGGCCAGCATCATCGCCAGCGCCTTGAGCTTGCGGTAAGCCGCGATCAGGAACGGCAGCGACAGCAGCAGTGCGGCGCTCCAGATCGCAGTGTTCTCGACGGCGCGGTTGGGAATCCATGCGCCCAGTCCGAACCGCCGCGAACTTGCCGCGTAGGCGCCCGCGCCGAAAATTGCCGCGACGAGGCAGAAGTTGACGAAGGCCTGCAGCAGGATCCGCCGCACCATCGCGGCAATTACCGCGCGATCGCCGGAGAAGCGCAGGCTCTGCAGCCAGCTCGTGTACATGCGCATCACGCGGCGCACGCGCGCGGGTGTCGCGTGACGCAGCGCGCGCGCGAGCGGATCGGCCGCGCGCATGAGGTATGGCGTAAGCAGGGTGGTGATCGCGGAGACCGCGACCGCGATCGGATAGAGAAATTCGCTCGTCACTTTCAGCGTCGAGCCGAGCGTTGCGATGATGAACGAGAATTCACCTATTTGCGCAAGGCTCATGCCGATGCGCATCGACGTGCGTCCGCGCTGGCCCGCGGCAAACGCGCCGAAGCTGCGTGCGAGCACCTTGCCGAGGATCACAATCGTCGTGATCGCCGCGACCGGCCCGGCATATTCGATCAGCGCATGCGGATCGAGCATCAGGCCGATCGTGACAAAAAACACCGCACTGAACATGTCGCGGATCGGCTCGATCAGATGCTCGATACGCCGCAGCGCATGCGCCTCGGCGATGATCACACCGATGATGAACGCGCCGAGCGCGATGCTGTAGCCGAAGCGCGCGACGAGCAGACAGAAGCCGAACAAGAGGCCGAGCACGCCGACCAGCAGCATCTCGTTGTGATTGAAGCGCGCGACGAAATCGAGCAGGCGCGGCACCGTCATGATGCCGACCACGAGCGCGGCCACGATGAACACCGTAAGCGCACCGAGCGCGCGCAGCACTTCGCCGGTGTCGACCATGCCGGTCTTGGCGATGCTCGACAGCACCGCGATCATGCCGATCGCGAGCACGTCCTCGACGATCAGGATCGCGAATACCATTTGCGCGAAAGACTCGCGGCGCAGGCCGAGGTCGTCGAGCGCCTTGATCGTGATCGTGGTCGACGAGATCGACAGCATCGCGCCGAGGAACACCGCGTCCATCGTGCCCCAGCCGAACGCGAGCCCGACCTCGTAGCCGAGCCACAGCATCATTACGATGCCGGTCAGCGCCGCGATCAGCGCGGTCGCGCCGACCGAGCGCAGGCGCGTGACGTTGAATTCGAGGCCGAGCGAGAACAGCAGAAACACCACGCCAAGTTCGCCCAGCGTGCGGATCGTCTCCTCGTCGGTCACGAGTGAGTACGGCGGCGTGTGCGGCCCGATCAGCACGCCCGCAGCGATATAGCCAAGCACGACCGGCTGGCGCAGCAGGTGAAACACGACCGTCACGACACCGGCCATCAGCATGATGATCGCAAGATCGTGGATGAAGGCGATCGTGTGCATGGCGCGCCTGGCGGGTCGGTGGCGTCCATCTTGGCGGAGAGCCGGCGCGGGCGCAATTGCGGGCCTCTGCGACCGCGTCCAGACGTGGCGCCGTCTTCGATGATCAGGCCGGATTCGATTTGACACGGAGCGCATGCCCATGGTTATATATAGACGTCTAAACGCCTAGACGTCCACTGGATAGATTATGTCGACCGCGACCGCCGCGTTGCCGAGCAGCCGGGATTTTGCTCCATTTCATCCCGCGCCTTGCTTGATCTGATTGCGGCGAAGCAGGTTGCTCTTGCAGCGCAAGGCATCGAGCTGCACGTCGTCGCCGCGGCAAATTCGCGGCAGACCTGGAGCACGCCGGCCGGCATCGACGCGGCCGCGACTGTCGCGACGCTTTGCGCGGCGCCATCCACCGGCATCACGTTTGCGCAATCGATCGAACAGTTGCCGACGCCGCCGGCGATCATTCTCGACTGCACCGCAAGCCCTGACATCGCCGCGCACTATCCACATTGGCTTGCGACCGGCATCGATATCGTCACGCCGAACAAGCACGCCTCGGCGGGCGCACGTACGCTCGCGCATGCGATAGTGACAGCGCAGGCCGCGTCTGGCGCACGCTTGTACGATGCGACGACCGTCGGTGCGCAGCTGCCACTGCTTGCGGCGTCGCGCGAGCTCGCCGCTGCCAACGATCGCGTCGAGCGCGTCGAGGCGGTCCTCTCGGGCACGCTGTCGTATGTGCTCGGCCGCGTGCAGCAGGGCGAAGCGCTGTCGGCTGCGGTGCGTGCGGCGGTAGCGCAAGGCTATGCCGAGCCGCATCCGGCGGCGGATCTGTCCGGCGCGGACGCCGCGCGCAAGCTCGTGATCCTGCTGCGCGCGCTCGGGCACGACATCGAATTTGCCGATATCGAGCTCGTGCCCCTGGTCGATGCGGAATTGCTCGCCGAGGCGGACGCGCCGCGCTTTTTGCAGCGTCTGTCTGAGGCCGACGAAACCTGGCGTGCGCGCGCGGCGATCGCACAGGCACGCCAGGAACGCTGGGTTTATCGCGCGAGCTTCTCGGACGGCAAGGCGCGCCTCGCACCGGAGCGCGTGCCGCTCGATCATGCGCTCGCCAACCTCGCGCCGTGCGAAAACAAGTTCGTACTGCACAGCACCTACTATCGCGCCGCGCCGCTGACCATCTCCGGTCCCGGCGCCGGCATCGATCTCACCGCCGCCGGCGTGCTCGGCGATCTGCAACGGGCGTTGCAGCGTTGTGTCGCTTTACGCGTAGGGTCAACGAAAACAAAACGTACCCGCTGAAATAAGAGAGCCCGTTAAAACGGGCTCTCTTAGGGGAAATGTGGATGCGACTAGTATTGTCGACAGCTATAAACTGCGCTTGGACCTGATCCTGTCACTGTGCAGGCCCACCCGTGCGTGCCACTCGACGGGGTGTCGCTGATCTGAAATCCGAGAAGAGCCATCTGGCTCCTCCAATTCCAATAATCAGTAGGGTTTCCCGGGCCAGAGAAATCGTATGTTGATATCCCTGCGTTAGGATCAGTCATTGAAGGGACGTTGTTGTTGTGCGAGTCGCGACCGCTCGTTGGATCCACAGTGATCTTGGGGTTGGTAGTGCTGAAATCTTCTTTCAAGGTAATGTGGCTGCCGTCGTTGAAGTTGATCTGGATTTCGATCTTGTAGTCGTGCGAAAGGTCCGCCAGCTTGAACGTTGCCGCCAAATTCACCAGATCTTGGCCGAATCCGTTCATAAACGTGCCTGCCAACCCGCTCGCCCAGTCGGTGAGATTATTTTGCCCAACCCCCGGATTGATAATGTCATAGACGTTGATATTGGAGTTGGGATAAGGACTGTAGAGTCCTTGCGGTTTTGCTCCTGAGCGGTTGGTCACTCTGACGGTAGTACTTTTGGCCGCCTGTGCCTTGACTGCCAATAGCGCGGAAGACGCAGCTACATTGCCGTCGAGGTCGGCGGCATAACTTTTGCTCCAGCCGACGGGTGCGCTGTAGTAGAAGGCGATCAGCGAATTGCCGACATCCTGATAGGGTGACGTACCAGACACGGGATCGGCGATCTTGACGTGGGTGTACGGATAATGGCTGTCGTCGGTTTCGGTATAAACGTTATATGCCTGCACGATGCGTGCAGTGACGTTGCCTACATATACCGTACCGGACGGGCCGGTGGCGTTTTTTGCGGCATCCTGCATTTGTGCATCGCTACAGCCATCGCACCACACAAGGGGTAGCG
>VBNZ01000312.1 GCA_005877675.1 Gammaproteobacteria bacterium | reverse complement strand
GATAGGTACCGGCGTTGATCAACTCGATACCGAATAGCGTGTTGTTGGTAATCGTGTTACCCCGCACGCGGTTGTCGTGCGCACCCTGCCAGAAATAGATGCCTGCCTGGTTCGGCGTCGAGGTTCCATCGAACCAGATGCAGGCATCAAGCGGCGGAAGCGCTGGCGCGCAGAACGGCTCGGTCAGGCCGATTCGATTGTTCTGGATCAGGTTGCCGGATGCACTGACACCACGCACCTGGATGCCGTTGTTGCTGTTGCCGATGATGTTGTTGAGTACGCGGTTGCCGGCGGTTTCGATCTGCACACCGACCCCATTGCCGCCGCTCATCGATTCCTGATAGTCCAACCCTATCAAGTTGCCGACGATCGAATTGCCGGTTGAGGACGCGCTGCCGTAGTTCGGTAGCGCGATGCCGCGCCCGCCGTAATTCGAATCGCTGCCGTTGGCGCCAGCGATGATGTTGCGGCTGCCCGGATCAATGCCACCGATCTGCGACGTCGTATTGGCGCCATAGAGCCAGATGTCGATCGCATTCGAGGTCAAGGGCAGATATGGTTGCCCCAGACCAGATTGTTCTGGCCGGCGGAAAGATTCAACGCGGCGGACCTGAAGCCCTCGAAAGCCAGGCCCTGCACCCAGTAGAACCCATTGCTCGCGCCGTGAAACAGCAAGCCCGTGCTGCCAGGCCGGCTCTCGCCGTTGAGCACGATGCAACGGATCGCGTTGTCTCCGTTGCTCAGCGTATTCTTCTTCGATCCCGGCTGCGTGAATCCATTGATGCTCAGCCTGGGCAGAGTGATATTCGGAAGATCGTTCGCCAGATTGATCACGAACGGGCAACCGCTACTGTCAATGTTGAACTCGATGTAGCGCGTTCCGTCGGAGGCGTTCGCATTGATGATCGCCTGGCGCAAGGAGCCTTCGCCACTGTCGTGAGTGTTGGTGACGATCAGGGTCGTCGACGTCGTGTCGCTGACGTTTGACTCATAGGCGCCGCGATCCGGCGCCGGGCCTATCACGCGCGGATTGCCGTCGAGATCGGTGCCCGTCATGTCAATCGGCGACGCATCACCGCTGTTGATCGCCGGCGAGCTGCTTTGCAGGTGGAAATCACCATCGGGCATCGCAGCAGGATTGACGAATTGTGGATCGATGTGCATCGAATTCGTGCTCGACGAACCGTAGTAGGGAAGCTCGCTGCCGAAGATCGAGCCATATACGTTGTCTGAAAAAATCGCGGAGCCAGGGTCGTTGTCGTGATCGAGGTCGCCGGTCTGCAAGTACACGTCGTACCCGCGGTTGCCCCATACGATATTGTTGTTCAGATACAACGCAAGGACGCTTGGCGTGCCGCCCGGTGGGGTGGGCTCGCCCCACTGCATGATGACGCCGCGCTCCGACGAATCCACCACGGTATTGCCGGTGACGTGCATATCCACATGTTCCGTGGTGTGGGTACTGCTGATAAGGCTACGGCAGGCGGACGTCAGCCACAGACCATTGGTCGGAGAGCGCGACACCAGATTTCCGTCTACGAGGATGCTGCCCCCGTCCGAGCAAAGATAGAACACCCGAAGTCCAATTCCCGCAAAATGGTTGTTGCGTATCGTTGTCGAGGTGTTGTCGATATTCCCCATGATCACAAGGAACTCAGTACTGACGTTGAAATGCTGAAAGCGGATGCCCTCGATCGTCAGACTGCCCTGCATATACATTTTGCCAAACAGGCCGCCACCGTCGAACACGGTGTTTTCCGGATTCAAGCTGCGATTGGTACAGGTGCTGTCGTAACCGCCAAGCAGCTTGATAGCGTTGAATTGAACCAAGACGTCGTTCGCTGACGCGGTTGTCAGAAAGGTTCCGCTAAGGTCGTAGGTGCCCTGCACCAACTCAATTACCGTGGTATCGGATGCGTTCCGCGCGTGCTGCAGAGCGGCGTTGAGCTGCACCGCGTTGCTAACACAGGACACCGTATAGGCATGCGCGGAACTTGTCCCCAGCGCAACCAATAGTAGGACCAGAATGCATTTGATGCCAAATATGTATCGCATGACATATCTCCCTGAAGAGTCGAAAGCCTTTCGCTGACGAGGGGTTGCCTCGCCTTCAAATGGACAAACGCAAATCAGCGGACAAATTGATCAAGTTGCTGCGCCGGTGCGAAAAAGCTGATGGCCAGCGCGCGACTCCGCTGCAAACTGGGAGTTGTGGCAGACAGTCGCCACGCCGTCTGCCGGCACCGTTATCGCGCCGCGCTCAGTATCGTTTGCAACGCAATCCGGGATTCCTCTGGGGGCCAGCTGATATCGACCCATCAGCTGTGCGCCCAGGGTACCCAAGCCACGCGCCTAGGATGGCCAGCCTGATGGTTCGGAGCGTCTCGTTTCGATTACTCAGGTTTCATCCAGCTACTTCCGCTTTGGTTTTTTGTGTTGAAAAACCAAGGCAATCGAAGCGTGGTGGACGCCGATTTGTCGGATCGCTGCGACCTGTGTTTCAAGGTTGGGTTGGCCTTCACGCGTGTGCTGAAGGTAGAGCAGAAATCGTTCCTCGACGCTCAGTTGCCAAGCTTCTGGCGGAGTTCGCCATAGTATTCCTCGATGTACTCGTTCTTGGCGAGCTTCTCTCGGCGCACTGCATCGGCCTTGGCGAACAGCGCGCGCGCTTCATCCATGCGGCCCAGGCGGGTCAGCGCGTCTATCTCACCGCCTTGGGCAAGCAGGGGCTCGGGGTGTGATTCACCTTCAAATTTTATGAAGCCGGCGTATGCGGCCCGGGCGCTCTCAATTGCCTCCGGAAATTTCTTTTCCTTCAGCATTATCCCCATCTTGAGATAGTTCGTCTTGGCCACGGGCAGGCTATCGACGCCCTGTCGCCTGACCGCAAGGTCGTGTGCTTCGAGCACTGCGCGCTCCGCCTCGGCGAGTTTTCCGGCGTAGACCGCAAGCTGTGTATACACCGACAAGGCAATTCCAAACTCATCCCTGTCGGCNNNCGCGAGCTAGCGGACCTCCTTCGAAGGACCACTCCTTATCGCCGCGATACGCCGGCAGGACTCCCTGCCACATCCACAGCCGCGCACGCTCTAGCGAATCGTTGTCGCCCGCGCGATCGAGCAAGGCCTGAGCACGCCCCAGCAGCGGCTCAGCCGCATCAAATTTGTGGGCATTGATAGACACCGCCGCGAGTTCGATCAAAGCCGGCGTGACGCGCACGTCATCCAAACTGTAGGCCGCCTCGGCGGCAGCGACGCGTTCGTGCGCCAGGCCGATGGCTCGCTCCTCATCGCCACTCGAATCGAAGATCTCGATGAGTATTTCGTAAATGCGATCGCGCACATCGGGTTGATCGCGCAGTTCGGTTTTCAGGCGCAGCGCGCCGCCTTGCAGAATGTCTAACGCGCTGGCTTGACGCACCTTGATGCCGGCGCGCGAGTTGCGGGTATCGTCGAATAGTCCGACTAGAAATCCCTCGACCCCTTTTGCGTGCTGCGCCTCGCGCCGGGCGATATTGGCTTGCCACATGATGCCGGCGATGCCTGCCACGACGGCCAACGCCAGCAAAGCACCGATGCTCACTCCGAGCCGATGTCGGCGTGCGTATTTGCGCAGCCTATACGTCATGCTGTCCGCGCGCGCAGCGATCGGCCGGTGATCCAGATAGCGCTGCACATCGTCCGCAAACGCTTGCACGGTCGCATAGCGCTCCGCTGGATTTTTCTTGAGCGCCTTGGCAAGGATCGTGTCGAGATCGCCGCGCAACGCGCGCCGCAGTTGTTCGGGCGTCGTCCCGCGGGCTGCTGCGACGCGCGCTGTGTCGCCGGTCGCTTCGCCGACACGCGCCGACACCCGCTGCGGTTCGTCTTCGGCCACCGCACGTGCAAGTTGTGCGGGCGTGGCGGTGTCGTTGCCGTATGGGCGGTGCCCGGTCAGCAGCAGATACAGCACTGCACCGAGTGAGTAGACATCGGTCGCCACGGTCACGGCCGTACCTTCGAACTGCTCCGGCGCTGCATACTCCGGCGTAAACGCCGCGCCACCGGCGCGCGTTAGTTCGGTCATCTCGTACGGCAGTGCATCGCTTTCGAGTAGCTTGGCCATGCCGAAGTCGAGCACTTTCGCATTGCCGTCCGCCTGCACCAGGATGTTCGACGGCTTCAGATCGCGATGCACGATCAGATTGCCATGTGCGTACGCGATCGCTTCGCATACCTGCAGGAACAGATGCAGGCGCTGTTCGATGCTCGCGCGCGCGCTGTCGCACCAGTCGTCGATGCGTTCGCCGTCAACGAATTCGAGCACGAGATAACGCTGACTCTCGGTCGTTTCGCCGACATCGAGCAAGCGCGCGACATGCGGATGCTGCAGGCGTGCAAGCAATTCGCCTTCGCGCGCAAAGCGCTGCTGCGCGGCGCGATCGAGCGCGGTGAAGCGCAGCATCTTGAGGGCCGCACGTCCAGCGTGTTTACCATCGCTGCGTGCGACCAGCCACACCTGGCCCATGCCACCCATGCCAAGCAGACGCTCAATGCG
>VBNZ01000154.1:14111-14637 GCA_005877675.1 Gammaproteobacteria bacterium | reverse complement strand
GCCGCGCCATGATCGTGCAGGTTGCGTTGCCATTCGAGATCGTTCATGCACAGGCCGTGCACGAGCAGCAGGATTTTCCCGCTCGGCGCAGGTAGCGTCGCGATCAGATTGTCGCGATGCAACGACAGCGCTCGGCCGTCGCGGCGCAACTGCATCGTGATCGCGAGCGGATTCGCGCTCGCCGCAAGATGATCGCCGAGTACGCCGTTCAATGCGGCGAGCACCGCTTCGCGTTCGGGTGATGACGTGCTGGCTGCGCCAAACCAGGGCACGACCTGTGCGAGTGCCACATCGATACCACCGCCCACAAGGCGCGTCACACCCCGGATCGTCTTGTAGACCAGGCCGGTGATGCCTTTCGTCGGCGCCTGTGTCGGCGTCGCGAGGACGCCCGGTGTGCGCAGAATATTGTGGTGCAGATTTTCGACCAGCTCGGTCAGGCCCAGCGTCGCCTCAATCGCGAGGCGACCGTAACCGCGCAAATCGGCAACGCGAACGGGATTGCGCTTGGGCATGGCGCGCGTGA
>VBNZ01000154.1:0-14093 GCA_005877675.1 Gammaproteobacteria bacterium | reverse complement strand
ATGAGTATTTCAGATACGCGCACGCCACGCTGCGATTTCTTCGAACGTCCATACGCGCTTAACCAAGCTGCAACGCGCCTGCCCCACTCCTGACTTCTGCTCAGCCTAGTCTTGCGCGCCATGGACCGGCGCGCAGGGGCTCCCGTCGAGGTCCGCGATTTCTCCCATCGCCGAACGAAAGGCTCCCATGACGACACTCGATCGCCGCAACTTTCTGCGCCTGGCCGGCGCCGGCGCGCTCGCCGCTGCGCTGCCGAACAGTATCCGCCGCGCGCTGGCCATTCCCGCGCACAACGCGACGGGCACGATCAACGATGTCGAACATATCGTGATCCTGATGCAGGAAAATCGTTCGTTCGATCACTACTTCGGTGCGCTGCGCGGCGTGCGCGGCTTTTCAGATCCCCGCGCGGTACTTCAGCGCGACGGGGCACCGATCTGGCGGCAGCGCGTCGCGCAGGGCAGTGGCAACTATGTGCTGCCGTTCCGTCCGACCGCAAATGATCTGGGCATGCAGTTCCTCGAGGATCTGCCGCACGATTGGAATTCCTCGCACGCCGCGTGCAATCTTGGCGCGAACGATCAGTGGGTGCCGGCCAAGGGCGCAACCACGATGGCCTATCTCACGCGCGAGGACGTGCCGTTCCACTACGCGCTCGCCGATGCGTTTACGATCTGCGATGCCTATCACTGCTCGCTGCTCGGTCCGACCGATCCGAATCGTTACTACATGTGGACCGGTTATGTCGGCAACGACGGTGCCGGCGGCGGGCCCGTGATCGACAACGCCGAAGCGGGCTACGGCTGGTCGACGTATCCGGAGCGGCTGCAACGCGCCGGCGTCGGCTGGAAGGTGTATCAGGATATCGGCGACGGTCTCGATGCGGGCGGCTACTGGGGTTGGACCGGCGATGCCTACATCGGCAACTACGGCGACAATTCACTTTTATACTTTCATCAATACCAGAATGCGCAACCCGGCAATGCACTGTACGAGGGTGCACGCCGCGGCACGAATATCAAAACGGGCGGCGGTTTGTTCGATCAGTTTGCCGCCGATGTCGCGAACGGTACGCTGCCACAGGTCTCGTGGATCGTTGCGCCCGAAGCCTATACCGAGCATCCGAACTGGCCGGCGAATTACGGCGCGTGGTATGTCGCGCAGATTCTCGATGCGCTGACGGCAAATCCGGACGTGTGGAGCAAGACGGTGCTCCTGCTCACCTTCGACGAAAACGATGGTTTCTTCGATCACGTGCCGCCGCCGTTCGCCCCGCCCTCGCCTGCGCAAGGCGCGTCGACCGTCGCGACGACGCATGAATACTTCGCCGGCAATGCAGCCTATCGCGCGGGCCCCTACGGCCTCGGCGCACGCGTGCCGATGCTGGTGATCTCGCCATGGAGCCGCGGCGGGTACGTCAACTCGCAGCTGTTCGATCACACCTCGATCATCCGCTTTATCGAGCAGCGTTTTGCTGCGACGAACCCCGACCTGATCGAAGCGAATATCTCGCCGTGGCGGCGCGCGGTCTGCGGCGATCTGACCAGCGCATTCGACTTCGCGCATCCGAACGCGGCGTGGCCGCATCTGCCCGCAACGGATGCATTCGCACCGCGCGATGCGCAGCGCCATCCGGACTACCAGCCGCAACCGCCGCACACGCCGCAGATGCCGCGGCAGGAAGGCGGCGTGCGCCCCGCGCGCGCGCTACCGTATGCGCTCGAGGCGAGCGCGCTGATCGATGCGTTCGGCAATCTCTCGCTGCAGTTCGATAACAGCGGCGCGGCTGCTGCGGTGTTTCACCTGCGCGCGCGCGATCGCGCAGACGGCCCGTGGATGTACACGGTCGAGGCGGGCAAATCGCTGGGCGCGACGTTCATGCTCGCAGCGACCCAGGGCGCATACGATTTCGCGGTGCACGGACCGAACGGGTTCTATCGTCGGTTCGTCGGACACGCGCGCGGTGCGGGTCTGGGTGTGCCCGATCCCGATGCGCGTATCGCCGTCGACGCCGCAAACAATCTCGTCACGCTGCGCCTGAACAACCCGAGCAACGCACCGATCAAGTTGCGTGTCGTCGATGTCTACGGCGGTTCTGACACGGCGTACACGCTCGCGCCTGCGCAATCGATCGCGCGGCATTTTGATCTCGGCGCAAGTTTCAACTGGTACGACTTGAGCGTGAGTGATGACAGCGGCAACGGATTCCGCCGTCACTTCGCCGGGCACGTCGAGAACGGCAAAGACGGCGTGAGCGACCCGCTGATCGGCGCCGCGATTGGCTGAATTCATTGCTGCATCGCGGCAACGCGGCCAAAAAAAAATGCTGCACGCTTTAGGAAAACTGCACGCCGTATTAGCGCTTTCGTAACGGCCGCTGTGATGCCATACGTGGCAACCAAGAATACGAATTTAGTGGTGCCTCATGCAGAACCAACACATTGCAATCGCAGCGGACTGGAGTCAGACCCTGCGCAATATCAGCGCGGGTTTGTGCGGCGACTTGAGCGCGCAGGAAATCGATACGTTGCGCGATCAGCTCACCGCGCTCGCATGGAGCGAAGGTTGTCCACGCGCAGACTCATTCTTCGCGCATACGCAGACGCCGCACTATCGGCGCCAGCTGATCGCGGCGGCCCCCGACGGCGGCTACACCATGCTGCTGATCGCCTGGCCGCCCGGCTATGTCACGCCGCTGCACGATCACGCGGGACTGTGGGGCATCGAACTGGTGCTGGACGGCGCGCTGCAGGTCGACGAGTTCTACACCGACGGCGATCCGACCGAGCCTGCATTGCAGCCGCAACGCTCGCTGCTGCTCGGCTGTGGCGATGCCGCGGTGTTCACCGATCCGGCCTATGTGCATCGCTGCCGCAATCTGTCCGCGACGCAGGCGGCGCTGTCACTGCACGTGTACGGCGGCGTGTTGCACGAGTATCAATCGTTCACCGAGGTCAGCGACAACCTGTATCGCCTGTCGCAGCAGCAGGCGGTGCTCGATAGCGTATCGATCTAAAGCTTCCCCTCTCCTCCGACAAACTTAGCTCGGGGGAGAGGGTCGGGTGAGGGGCGCTCCTGATCGACCGCCTACGGTAGTGAAAAAGTGATCGGCACCAGCGCCCACGCTGCGTACGCGACGCCAGCGCGCGTGCCCGGCTGAAAACTCCAATGTCGCACCGCGTCGCGTGCGGCATTGTCGAGTTCACGTGAGCCACTCGACTTGCTTATGTCGATCTGCTGCACGAGACCATCGACGCCGACGAGCACATGCAATACCACCGTGCCCTGCTCACGGCGCTGCAACGCGGTACGCGGATACGCAATCGCAGTGCGTTTGCCGTAAGCGAGCGAGCGCGGCGGCGTATCCGCAACGCCGTCGCCCGGCACGGCATTCGACGGCGCTGCGAGCGCGGCCTCCGCTGGCGGCGCGATCGTATTCGCCGGCGCAGTGGGCACGAACTCCGGCTTGGTAATCGTGATGGTCGGCACCGGCGGCGCGGCGGCGATCTTGCGTTTGACCGGTGGCGTCGGCGGCGCCGGCTCCACAATCGGCTCGGGCTGCGCGGTCGGCTTCAACGTAACGATGATCGGATCATTGTCGATCGCGTGACGCAGCTCCATCGCTACCGGCGGTATCAACAACGCGAGCGCAAGCGCGACATGAAACGTAAGACTGCCGGAGTAGGCCGATACGCGCGGCCAGTTCAATTCAGGAACGCGAAACTGCCAGCTAGAATGCAATGCAGACGTAGTCATGATGCACACCCCTCGTGAGGTCAAGATTCCGGCGCGAGCGCCGGGGCCGTCGATCACGAGAATTACGCTAACATAAAATGTTATGAGATAACATAACATTTTATTCTGATGGCATGACTTCTCCGATAAATGGCGGACTAAAGGTTGGTTCGCCGTGTACTTTGTAACGAAAGCAGGCCAAGCGTCGCCGCCAGTACCATATAGGCCGCGGTGAATTGCCACACGAGGCTGCGCGCGGCGGCATCGAGCGTCCACGGCAGGTAGATGCTGCCATTGGGATCGACAGAGTGAATGATGCCGAACAGTGTCAGCACGCCACCGAGCACAACGATCATCATTGCGCGGCGCGGCCGGTGGTCGATCAGCGCGGCGACGAAGCTTGCCCAGACCATCGAGGTGATGATGAAGCCATTGCCGAGGATGACAATCACGGCAAGTTCGGGCAGGCCGTGATCGGCGTTCGCATATGCTTGCGCAAAATTCGCCGGCGGCACGATCGCCGGATCGCCGAGCTTGATCGCAAGCATGCGCGCCACCGCCGGGAAAAACGCCATCACGACAGCGGCGAAATATTTCTGCGGCGTCGCCTCGAACGCCTGCATCGTGATGTGGATCGCGATGAAGATCAGGATCGGCGCGAGCACGGCGAGCGGGATCAGCTCGACCAGATTCGATAGATAGCCGAACACCCCGCCGAGGCCGAGAAACACGCCGGTGAGAAATGTATACCCGGTGCGTCCGCCCATCGCGCGATACGCGGGCTGGCCGATGTACGGCGTGGTCTGCGCAACGCCGCCGCAGACGCCGGCAATGAGCGTCGCGAGTGCCTCGGTGAGCAGAATATCGCGCACGTTGTAGTCGTCGCCCGCGGCGCGCGCGCTCTCGGTCACATTGATGCCGCCGACGACCATGAGCAGGCCGAACGGCAGGATCAGCGCGAGATAGGGCAGCGTGTACTTCATGCCGTCGACAAAGCCGAGATTCGGCCACGGCAGATTGAAGCGCCACTGCGGCGCGCCCGGCGCCTGGAAGCCCGGACCAAGCAAATCGAGCGGCCCGAGCAAGTAGTACAGTGCGACGCCGACGAGAATCGAGAACAGCACGCCGGGCATACCGAACGGCAGGCGCGCATGCGCGACGAGCGCGTACAGCACGATGCCGAAGCAAGCGAGCCCGACGATCGGCACGCGCAGGATATCGACGAGCGGGAAAAATCCCATCAGTACCAGCGCGATGCCGGCGATCGATCCCAGCAGACCCGCGCGCGGTACATGGCGCAATACTGCATTGCCGAAAAACGACAGGATCGTCTTGAGCACGCCCATCACGACCATCGCGGCCATGCCGAGCTGCCAGGTGGCATTCGCCGCGGCGGCCTCGTCCATGCCCTGCTGCTTGAACGTGACGAAGGCGGGGCCGAGCACGAGCAGGGCGAGGCCGATCGTGGTCGGCGCGTCGATGCCGAGCGGCATCGCGCACGCGTCCGCGCGACCCGAGCGCAGCGCCATGCGTGTGTAGACAAGATTGCCGACGAGTGCACCGAAGGCCGTGCCCGGAAACATCTTGCCGAAGATCACGTCGGGCGGGAAATGAAAGATGCCGATCAGCGCGCCGGCGAGAAACGCGAGCACCGAGAGGTTGTCGACGACAAGGCCGATAAAGCCGTTGATGTCGCCGGCGGTGATGCTCAGCCGCGCTGTCCTCGTCGTCATCAGAACGCCACCTCGGCCGGTTGGGTTACGCGCAGTACCGACTCGTCGCCGGAGAGTTTTTTCCACGCCGCGCGGATCGCCTCGATGTCGGCGCGATGTTGGGCGGTGTCGCGATAGATCAGCATTACTTCCTTCGAGCGCTCGTGTTGGATCTCGCTGCGGCCGCTGGCACGCCATTGACCATGGACGTCGTAGATGGTGAGTCCATCGGGAAAGCGCGGCGTGATTTCACGGTCGAGGAATTCGCGCCAGCGCTGTTGGTGTGCGGCGGCGCTGACGTCGTCGAGCGGGCCGATACCGAAGTAGAGCTCGGTGCGCAGCCAATGCTCCGTCTCCACGCGCTGCTCGGCGCCGCGCGCCGGGCGCAGTGCCGGTGTGGGCGCAGCACAGGACGCAAGCAGGCAGATCAACGCGAAGGATCCCGCGCCTAGTATTGGCGGGTTCGCGGTGCCGATGCAACGCGCAGATCAGCTCAGCACGTCGGGCCGCTTGGCCCCGGCAAAGCGCTTGGCCCAGTAGGTCGAGTCGAGACTGTCGACACGCACGCGCTTGCCTGGACGCGGCGAATGGATGAAGTGGCCGTCGTCGAGATAGATGCCGACGTGGCTGATGCGCTTGCCCTCGTGGAAGAACACGAGGTCGCCGGTCTGCATCTGGTTGCGCGCGACGTACTTGCCGTCGTGAAACTGGCCGGGCGCGTCGTAGGGCAGCATCAGGCCGAAGGTCTGACGAAACACGTAGTGCACGAAACCCGAGCAGTCGAAGCCGGTCGCAGGCTCGTGGCCGCCGCGTACATAACGGATATCGCGCAATTTGAGTGCCAGATCGGCGAGACGCTTGCGCGGAGCCTTGAACAGCACCAGATCGGAGATTGCCTGGTCGGTCTTGTCGGCAGGGGCAGCCTGATCCGAAAGCTGGGACGCGGGCGCTGCTGCGGCTTGCAGCGCGACCGGAGCGCTCGTTGCAGTTTGCGCGAATTCCACCGGTTTGAAGTTTTCCGACGCGGCGCGAGGCGTCATCGTGATCAGCGATTGCGCAAATAGCGGAAACGAGGCCATCCCGGCATAAAGCACTGTCGCCAGAGCGACGTATCGTTTCAGCGTCATGCAGCAACCCCTTCGAATTCTTGGTTTCGGGACAACGAGGGGGCGACGCTACCAAACGAATCGTTGGATTTTGGTTAATCCTTTGTTCAGTTCCGCAGAAACTGTGATGTGCATCACCGTGTTTTGCACGGAAAATCTCAGACGCGATAGTAATCGCGATACCAATCAATGAATTTTGCAATGCCCGCTTCGATCGACGTTGATGGCGAATAATCGATTGCGCGCGTCAGCTCCTCGACATCGGCGTAGGTGTCGGGCACATCGCCCGGCTGCAGCGGCAACAGGATTTTCTCGGCCTTGCGCCCGATACACTGCTCAAAAATTTCGATGTAACGCGCCAGCTCGACCGGCACATGATTGCCGATGTTGTAAACGCGGTACGGGGCCGACGAGGAACCCGGCGTTGGCGCCATGGCATCGAACGAGGGATCACCCACGGGTACATGATCGAGTGTGCGCAGCACGCCCTCGACGACATCGTCGATGTAGGTGAAGTCGCGCGAATGGCGGCCGTGATTGAATACCTCGATCGGCTCGCCGGCGAAGATCTTGCGCGCAAACAGCATCGGCGACATGTCCGGCCGGCCCCATGGCCCGTACACGGTGAAGAAGCGCAGCCCGGTCGTCGGCAGGCCGTACAGATGGCTGTAGGTGTGCGCCATCAACTCGTTGGCCTTCTTCGTCGCGGCGTACAGACTGACCGGATGATCGACCGCATCACGCACCGAGAACGGCAGCTTGCGATTGGCGCCGTAGACCGAACTCGACGAGGCGTAGACCAGATGCTCAATAGCGCCGTGACGGCAAGCTGCTAGAATATTGATAAACCCGACAAGGTTACTGTCGACGTAAGCGCGCGGATTCTCGCGCGAATAGCGCACGCCGGCCTGTGCGGCGAGGTTGACGACGCGCTGCGGTTTGAAGTCGGCGAACACGCGATCGACTGCATCGCGATCTTGCAGGCCGCCCTTGACGAAACGGAAGTTCGCATGCGGTGTCAGCAGCGCCAGGCGCGCCTCCTTGAGGCGTACGTCGTAATAGTCGTTGATATTGTCGAAGCCGCACACCTCATCACCGCGCGCGACCAGGCGTTTGCTCAGGGCCGCGCCGATAAAGCCGGCTGCGCCGGTGACCAGGACTCGCATCGGAACCTCGTTATTCACAACCGCCCATCGGTGGCATCTTTGGGCAACACCTGCTGCACGTCGAACAGCACGCCGCCGGGCTTGCACAGCGCGCGCGCCCCCGCGGCGCCAAGCGCGATGAATTCGTCGTGCGCGACCGCAAGGATCACCGCATCGTATTGCACGCCTGTTGCGATTTCGGTGCGCACCTCCAGACCGTACTCGTGCCGCGCCGCGGCCGGATCGACGCGCGGATCGACGACATCGACGCTAGCCTCGTGATCGTGCAGCACGCCGACCAGATCGACCACGCGCGTGTTGCGCAGGTCCGAACAATTCGCCTTGAACGCGAGGCCGAGCACGAGCACCTTGGCATCGGCCGCCAGCACGCGACGCCGCGCAAGCATGCGAATCACGCGCTGCGCGACATGCGCGCCCATACCGTCGTTGATGCGTCGCCCGGCGAGGATCACATAGGGGTAATAGCCGACCTGCTGCGCCTTGTGCGTCAGATAATACGGATCGACACCGATGCAATGACCGCCGACGAGGCCGGGTTTGAACGGCAGGAAGTTCCACTTCGTTCCGGAGGCGGTGAGCACGTCGCCCGTATCGAGACCGAGACGCTGACAGATCAGCGCGACTTCGTTCACGAGCGCGATATTGAGATCGCGCTGCGTGTTTTCGATCACCTTGGCCATCTCGGCTACGCGGATGCTCGGCGCCCGATGCGTCCCCGCCGCGACGATCGTGCGATACAGCGCATCGACGAAATCCGCCGCCTCCGGCGTCGAACCCGAAGTAACCTTGATCGTATTCTCGAGGCGATGCTCGCGATCGCCCGGATTGATGCGTTCGGGGCTGTAGCCGGTATAAAAATCCACATTGTGCGTGAGCCCCGACACCGACTCGATCAGCGGCACGCAGATTTCCTCGGTCGCGCCGGGAAACACGGTGGACTCGAAAATTGCGATGCCGCCGCGGCGGATCTTCGCTCCGATGCTGCGACTCGCCGCCTCGAGCGGGCTCAGGTCAGGGCGCTTGAACCCATCGATCGGCGTTGGCACGGTGACGATAAAAACATCGCAACCGGCAAGATCGTCCGCATTCGCGCTGTAGCGCAATTGATTCGCTGCGCGGATTTCCGCGTCGCTGGATTCGCCGCTGTGATCGTGCGCGGCGATGAGCCCGGCGATGCGCCTGGCATCTATATCGAAACCGAGCGTCGCGCGCTGACGCCCGAACGCGAGCGCGAGCGGTAGCCCGACGTAACCAAGGCCCAGCACGGCGACACGGGCGGTGGCAAGCTCCGGCAACGCAGCATTCGGCATGATGTCTTCCCCTGGATCACGAGGCGCGTAGTGTAGCAAGGCGCATGCTCGCGCCGAGTAGAATAGGCGTTTGTCATTGCTGCTCTGAAGGTCACCCATGCGTATCTGCGTTTACGCCGCTTCCAGCGCGCACTGCGACCGCGCATATATCGACGCTGCGCACGAGCTCGGACGCACGCTCGCGCGCGAAAACTGCACCATCGTCTACGGCGGCGGCGCGATCGGGCTCATGGGCGCGCTCGCCGACGGTGCGCTCGCCGAAGGCGGCGAAGTCGTCGGCATCATTCCGCGCTTCATGACCGAGGTCGAGTGGCAGCACCCGCGCGTGATCAATCTGGACGTGGTCGAGGACATGCGCGAGCGCAAACATCGCCTGCTCACTGGATCAGACGCCGTGATCGCCCTGCCCGGCGGCTGCGGCACGCTCGAGGAACTGTTCGAGGCGATCACGCTCAAGCGCCTCGGGCTGTATTTCAATCCGATCGTGCTGCTCAATGTTCTGGATTTCTACGCGCCACTGCAGGCGTTCATGCAGCAGGTCATCGCGCAGCGTTTTATGAATCGCGAGCATGCCGAGATGTGGTCTCTCGTCGATCGCGTCGAAGATGCGCTGCCGAGGATTCGTGCAACCCCGCGCTGGCGCGAAGATGCGCGCGCGATGGCGGCAGTACGCACCTGAGGTGCGCCGCCGCAATCAGTCGAAGCTGTTTGCCGGGCCGTCTGCGCCGACACTGCCGGCGCCTTCCGCGTCGTCGAGAAATCCATGCGGCGCGGCATCGTCGGCGGATGAGTCGCGGGCCGGCGTGCGCTCGCTGCGCTCGGCCTGTTTCTGCCAGCGCGTCTTGATCGGATTGGCCGCCTCGGCCGATTCGGCTGCAAGCAGCAGCGCGGTCTTGCGTTCGTCGGGCAGATCGGCCCAGTGGCAATCGGCAAGTGCGCCTTCCAGCGCATAGAGCAGATTCAAGCTCGGCTTGAAGCCCGCGCGCTTGACCTTCATGAAGGCCTCGACCGCACCGAGCCGCGCGAGATCGTCCTGCGTGCGCACGCCGACCTGACGCAGCCATGCGGCAGACTTTGGCCCGACGTTTCTGATTTTAATTGCAGTCGTCATTACATCGGTGCCTCATCAGGACCCGCGCAGCGAGTCTAAGTACATTTTTACCAATTGTTCCATCCCCGCGCGATCCTCGTCATCGAAGCGCGCGAGCATCGGGCTGTCGACATCGAACACGCCAAGGAGGTTCCCGTCCGCGATCAGCGGCACGACGATTTCCGAGCGCGAGGCCGCATCGCAGGCGATATGCCCGGGAAACGCATGCACGTCGCGCACGACTTGTGTCTTGCGCGTCGAAGCAGCCGCGCCGCACACGCCCTGATCGAGCGCGATGCGTACGCACGCAGGCTTGCCCTGAAACGGGCCGACGACGAGTTCGCTGCCATCGTAGAAATAGAATCCGGCCCAGTTGAGATCGGGCAGCGCGCCGTAGATCAGCGCGGAAAAATTTGCGGCATTGGCGATGCGGTCGTGCTCGCCATGCAGCAGGCCACGCGCCTGTTCGAAGAGCTCGGCGTACTGCTCCGCCTTGTCGGCGGCGCGAAGCGGTGCAGCGGTGAACATCTTCGCTCCTGTGGTTCCAGAGCGACATTCTAGCCCCTTGCCGCGTTCTTTGCCGGCGCAACGGGCTTTGCGTATGATCCGGCGCTTCCGCGTCGGGTTCGATCGATCATGCCCCCAGTGTCGCGTGTTTCTGATGTGTTACGCCCGCGGCGGCGTCATCTGACGCGCCTCGAAAGGCTTCTTCGACGCGGCATTCGCTTTTACGCTCACGCGCGCAACGCAGCTGTGGACGATCTGGATCGCCGGCATGAGCTACGCCGCATCGAGCCTCGTCGCCATTCTGCTGAACAAGTATCCCAAGCAGCGCATCGACGCGCTGCCTACGACTTGAAATGAGCCGCAGCGTCTACATCACCGGCACCGATACCGGCGTTGGCAAGACGCTGGTCGCAGCGAGTCTGATAGCTGCGCTCAATGCGCGCGGCACGCGCAGCGTCGGTATGAAACCAGTCGCGAGCGGATGCAGCGCGAGTGCATCGGGGCTGCGCAATGCCGACGCCGAATTGCTGCTCGCGCACAGCGCGCGGCGCGCGGATGACAGCGCGATCGACTACGCGCAGATCAACCCCTACGCTTTCGCCGACCCGATCGCGCCGCATATCGCCGCGCGCGACACGGGCATCCACATCGCACTCGATGCCATTGCAACGGCATATGCCACGCTGGCCACCGACACGCCGTGCGTCGTGGTCGAAGGCGTCGGCGGCTGGATGGCGCCACTCGGCGCAAAGCTGATGCAGGCCGATCTGGTGCGCGCACTGCGCTTGCCCGTGATACTCGTGGTCGGATTGCGCTTGGGCTGCATCAATCATGCGCTGCTGACGGCGCGAGCGATCCGCGACGATCGCTGCGAACTCCTAGGCTGGATCGCCAGCACCCTCGATCCGGCAATGCTGCGCATGGATGACAATCTCGCCACGCTGCGCGCGCGCCTGGATGCACCGTACCTGGGTGCGCTGCCATTCGCGCATGCACGCGACCCAGCACAGTTCGCCGCATTTCTCGACGCGGCTTGTGCGTGTCTCGCCGGTGCGCCGTAATGCGCGGTTTTTGCGGTGCCGTCTGCGTTCCGTCACCGTGCGAACCGGCGTAGACTTCGGCTTCTACGGACAATCACGGAGGCGGCAATGCCCGCGAGCAGACAGAGCTTCTTCTTCTCGATTGCGGACCTTGCTTCCGCGCGCGGCAAAATCGATTCGCTTTCGTTCAACGGCAGCAGCGCAGACCGTTTCGCGGTGCAATTGCAGGCCGCGTTGCGCGAGCCGACCCTGTGGCTGCGCTGGAAAGCGATGCAGCCCGACCCCGATGCGGTCGATCCGATGCTCGGCGCGAGCGATGCGCAGGCGATCGTCGCAGCGCAGCAATCCGATCTGCATTGCGACGCACAGGTAACGACCGTGCTGCCCCATGCCGTGCTCAAGCATCGCCTGGGCCTTTTGATCGGCTCGCACTGGACACTGCGCGACGTACACACCGCATAGGTGTTTATACACGTCCGAATCTTGAACTAATGGCACATGCCCGCGTGCCTGCAGGCGGCTAGCTTGCGCTATCAGTCTGGCGCCAACGCGACGCGCGGACGTGTACACTTTTTCGTTCTCGCAACCCGCTGGGATTTTCCTTCATGCTACGCACTCGCCCGTTATTCCTCGCCATGAGCATCGCACTCGCCGCCTGCGCGCAAGCGCCACACAAACCGGAAGGCACCAAGACCGCCGCCGCCGCACCGGTCGTCGTCAACCCGTTCTTCAGCGCCAGCACGCTGCAGTATCAGGCGCCGCCGTTCGACAAGATCCACGACGCCGATTACGCGCCAGCGTTCGAGGAAGGCATGAAGCAGCAGCTCGCCGAAGTCGAGAAGATCGCCAATAGTGCCGAGGCGCCGACGTTCGACAATACGATCGTCGCGACGGAGAAGACCGGCGCGCTGCTCACGCGCGTGTCCAAAGTGTTCTTCGCGATTGCACAGGCCAACACCAACGACGCGCTACAGAAGATCCAGTCGGACGTCGCGCCGAAGCTCGCCGCGCATCAGGATGCGATTTATCTCAATCCCAAGCTGTACGCGCGCGTGAAGGCGCTGTACGAGAAGCGCGACACACTCGGCCTGGACGCCGAGTCGAAATATCTGGTCGAACGCTACCATCGCGCCTTCGTGCGCGCGGGCGCGGAGCTGTCGGCGGCCGATCAGACGAAGTTGCGCGAGTTGAACAAGGAAGATTCCACGCTTTCCACCGATTTCCAGCAGAAGCTGCTCGCCGCAACCAAGGCCGGCGGCCTCGTGATCGACAACAAGGACGATCTCGCGGGCTTCACCGTCGCCGATCTCGCCGCAGCAGCGGAGGCCGCCAAGGGTCGCAAGCTTGAGGGCAAGTGGGTCGTGGCGTTGCAGAACACGACGCAGCAACCCGCGCAGGTATCGCTCAAGAACCGTGCGACGCGCGAAAAACTGTTCCATGCCTCGACCGAGCGCGCTGCGCACGGCGACGCCAACGACACGCGCGCGACGATCCAGCGCCAGGCCGAACTGCGCGCGCAGAAGGCCAAGTTGCTCGGCTTCCCGACCTGGGCCGCATACAGCCTCGACGACCAGATGGCGAAGAAGCCCGAGAACGCGATCAAGCTGATGACCGACATGGTCCCCGCCGTGATCGCCAAGGCCAAGGGCGAGGCCGCGAGCATGCAGAAGCTCGCGAACAAGGATCACGTCAAACTCGCGCCGTGGGATTGGCAGTACTACTCCGAGCAGGTGAAGAAAGCCGACTACGCGCTCGACGATGCCGAGATCAAACAGTACTTCCTGCTCGACCGCGTGCTGCAGGACGGCGTGTTCACCTTTAAGGAACGGCATGACCTGCCGGTGTATCAGCCCGACGTGCGCGTGTTCGAAGTGTTCGACAAGGATGGCAGCTCGTTCGCGCTGTTCTATTTCGATTATTTCAAACGCGACAACAAGGCCGGTGGCGCATGGATGGATACCTTCGTCGACCAGTCGGGTCTGCTCGGCGCCAAGCCGGTCGCGTTCAATGTGTGCAATTTCACCAAGCCCGCGCCGGGCCAGCCCGCGTTGATCAGTCACGACGACGTGGTCACGATGTTCCACGAGTTCGGCCACGGCCTGCACGGCATCTTCTCGAACGTGAAGTATCCGTATATGGCAGGCACCAACACGCCGCGCGACTTTGTCGAGTTCCCGTCGCAGTTCAACGAGCACTGGGCGGATGAGCCCACGGTGTTCGCGAACTATGCCAAGCACTACCAGACCGGCGCGCCGATGCCGGCCACACTCGTCGCCAAGATCAAAAAGGCCGGCACCTACGGCGAAGGCTTCGCGACCGATGAATATATCGCCGCGGCGCTGCTCGACCAGGCCTGGCACACGTTGCCGGCCGATGCGCCGAAGCAGGACGTCGACAAGTTCGAAGCTGCCGCGCTGAAGAAGTAC
>VBNZ01000153.1:3124-19793 GCA_005877675.1 Gammaproteobacteria bacterium | reverse complement strand
GGCTTCGGCGATCAGCTCCGATACGCCGGGGCCGACCATGTGCACGCCGAGCAGGCGATCGGTTTCCGCGTGCGCAAGGATCTTCACCTGGCCCGCGGTCTCGTTCATCGCTACGGCGCGGCCGATTGCCGCAAATGGGAAACTTCCACTTTTATACGGAATGCCCGCGGCCTTGAGCTCGGCCTCGGTCTTGCCGGCCCAGGCGATTTCCGGCTCGGTATAGATCACCCACGGGATGTAGTCGTAATTGACATGGCCGGGCTTGCCCGCGATCAGTTCGGCGACAGCGATGCCTTCCTCGAAACCCTTGTGCGCGAGCATCGGGCCGCGCACGCAGTCGCCGACTGCCCACACGCCATCAGCGTCGGTATGGCAGTGTTCGTCGACGATCACGCGGCCGCGTTCGTCGAGCTTGACGCCGGTGCCTTCGGCGAGCAGGCCTTCGGTTGCTGCGCGACGGCCGACCGCGATGAGCAGCTTGTCGACGACGATCTTCTGCTCGCCCTTGGCGTCGGTGTAGGTGACTTCGACGGTCTTGCCCTTGATCTCGGCCTTGGACACTTTCGCGCCGAGCTTGATGTCGAGACCCTGCTTCTTGAACTCGCGCGCAGCGACTTTGGCAACATCCGCGTCGGCGGTGCCGAGGAAATCCGGCAGCGCTTCGAGAATGGCCACCTCGCTGCCGAGGCGGCGCCACACGCTGCCGAGTTCGAGTCCGATCACGCCTGCGCCGATCACGCCCAGACGCTTGGGCACGGCATCGAAATCAAGCGCACCTGCGTTGTCTACGATGAGCTTGTTGTCGGATTTCGCGAACGGTAGTTCGATCGACTTCGAACCCACGGCGAGACCTTGCCGTCGAAGCCTTTGATCGACACGATGCGGCCCGGCTTGAGCGTGGCGAAGCCGCCGTAAGTTGCGACCTTGTTGCCCTTGAACAGCAGCGCGACGCCGCCGGTGAATTGCTTGACGATCTTGTCCTTGCGCCCGACCATCGTACCGACATCGATCGCAGCGTCCTTCGCGGTGATGCCGTGATCGCCAAACATGTGCGTCAGGTTGTGGAACTGCTTGGACGAATCGAGTAGCGCCTTCGACGGAATGCAGCCGACGTTAAGGCAGGTGCCACCTAGCGCGAGCTTGCCGTCCTTGCCGATGAAGTTGTCGACGCAGGCCGTCTTGAGGCCGAGTTGCGCCGCGCGGATCGCCGCGTGATAACCGGCGGGGCCGCCGCCGATAACGATGACGTCGAATTGGTCTGCCATGGTGTTCGAGAGTCCTTTGATTGCGGGACTCGGGACTCGGGACTCGGGACTCGAAAGAGTTATGCTCTTCCGATGACGAGTCCGGTTTTTATTTTTTGTCAGCATCCGCTGCGGATTCTCGAGCTGATTCTTGATATCGACGAGGAACAGCACCGCGTCTTTGCCGTCGATAATGCGATGGTCGTAGCTGATCGCGACGTACATCATCGGCGCGGCGATCACTTGTCCGTTTTCGACGATCGCGCGTTCCTTGATCGCGTGCATGCCGAGGATCGCGCTCTGCGGCGGATTGACGATCGGCGTGGAGAACAGCGAGCCGAAGGTGCCGCCGTTGGTGATCGTGAAGGTGCCGCCCTGCAGATCGTCGAGCGTGAGGCCGCCTTCGCGCGCCTTCTTTGCGAACGCTGCGATGGCCTTCTCGATGTCGGCGAAGCCCATGTTCTGCGCGTCGCGCAGCACCGGCGTGACCAGACCCTTGTCGGTCGACACGGCGACGGAGATATCCTGATAGCCGTGATAGATGACGTCGTTGCCGTCGACCGAAGCGTTGACGATCGGGTGACGCTTGAGCGCTTCCGCGGCGGCTTTGACGAAGAAGCTCATGAAGCCAAGCTTGATGCCGTTGGCCTTCTCGAATTGCTCGCCGAGTTCCTTGCGCATCGTCGCGACTTTCGCGAGATTGATCTCGTTGAATGAGGTCAGCATTGCGATCGAATTCTTCGATTGCATCAGACGTTCGGCAATCTTCGCGCGCATACGCGTCATCGGCACGCGCTCTTCCGCGCGCGGGCCCGCGGGCGCCTTCGCGACGGCAGCGGTAGGCGCGCTCGGTGCGGCGGCAGGTTTGTCGGACTTGATGTAGTTGACGAGATCCTCTTTGGTCACGGCGCCACCGCGACCGGTGCCTGCGACCTGCGCAGGATCGATCTGGTTTTCGGTTGCAACGCGGCGGCCGGCAGGGGAGAGCGTATCGACACCGGCGGGCGCCGGACTCGGCGCCGCCGCGGCAGCAGGCGCGGGCGCGGCGGCTTTGGCCGGGGCTGCAGCAGCGGGGGCTGCGGCGGCAGCGGCGCCTTCCTCGAGTATCGCCAGTACTTGCTGGCTCGTCACCGTAGCGCCGGTGTCGAACTTGATTTCCTTGAGCACGCCATCAGCCGGCGCCGGCACTTCGAGTACCACCTTGTCGGTTTCCAGATCGACCAGGTTCTCATCGCGACGCACGGTATCGCCGGGCTTCTTGTGCCAGCTTGCGATGGTAGCGTCGGCGACGGATTCGGGGAGTACCGGGACTTTGACTTCGAGTGCCATTTTTTATCCTTTACGAACCTGCATTCTTACAGAAGATAGGACTCCCTCTCCCCCGAACAGCTTCATCGTTCGGGGGAGAGGGTTGGGTGAGGGGGCGCACTTGATCTGCGTAGCAAGCGCCCCCTCACCCAGCCCTCTCCCCCATCTAAGAGCGATGGGGGAGAGGGCTACTGCGTTACTCCGCCGCGTAGTCGTCGCCTGGCGTCTTGACCAGCGCCTGATCGACCAGCGCATTCTGCTCAATGATATGCGTGTTCAGATGTCCGCACGCGGGCGCGGGCGAGCGCACGCGGCCGGCGTAGTGCAGGGAGTGTTCGTCGGCGATGCTCGCGGCGAGGTGATGCTTGATCTGATACCACGCGCCCTGGTTCCTTCCTGCGCGGACGGATATTTCGCGAGTTCCGCCTTCACCTCATCGCGTGGGAACGGGTAGAGCTGCTCCACGCGCACGATTGCGACGTCTTCGAGCCTGCGCTTGCCGGCTTCCTCGATCAGGTCGTAGTAAACCTTGCCCGAGCACAGCACGACACGGCGCACCTTCTTCGCATCCTTGGCAGTCGTATCGCCGATCATGAGCTGGAACGATCCGCTTTCGAGCTCGTCCAGCGTCGACACTGCGAGCTTGTGGCGCAGCAGCGATTTCGGCGTCATCACGATCAGCGGCTTGCGCACGTCGCGCAGCATCTGTCGGCGCAGCAGGTGGAACATCTGCGCGGGCGTCGTCGGCACGCAGACCTGCATGTTTTCGAGTGCGCACAGCTGCAGGTAGCGTTCCAGGCGCGCCGAAGAATGCTCGGGGCCCTGGCCTTCGTAGCCGTGCGGCAGCAGCAGCACGAGGCCGGAGTAGCGCTGCCACTTCGCCTCACCCGAAGAAATGAACTGGTCGATCACCACCTGCGCGCCGTTGGCGAAGTCGCCGAACTGCCCTTCCCAGATCACCAGCGTGCGGGGCTCGGAGGTCGAGTAACCGTACTCGAACGCCATCACCGCCTCTTCGCTGAGGAGCGAGTCGATTACCGCGACCGTGGCGCCCTTGCGCACGTTGCCGAGCAGGGTCGCATCGCGTCCACTGTTCTGGTCATGCAGCACCGCGTGACGATGGAAGAACGTGCCGCGGCCTGCATCCTGACCGACGAGACGCAGGTCATAGCCCGCGTCGATGATCGTCGCGTAGGCGAGATTTTCGGCGAAGCCCCAATCCATCGACTGCGCGCCCGCGCCCATCTTGATGCGGTCGTCGTAAATTTTCGCGACGCGTGGGTGCAGCGTGAAATCCTTCGGCACTGCGGTAATCGTCACATTGAGCGCGGCGAGTTTGTCGCGCTTGACTCCAGTGGCAACCGGCTGTGAGAGCTGAGCGCCGAGGTGGCTGGTCCAGTCGACCGCGAATTCGTCTTTGAAATTCTGATCGAGTTCGGGAATCGGCAAGCCTGCCTCGAGCTTTGCGCGATAGCCGTCGATGCGCTTCTGCGCGTCGTCGTCGGCGATCAGGCCCTGCGCCGCAAGCTGCTTGGCGTAGATCTCGCGCGCCGGCGGGCGCTGGCGGATGATCTGATACATCAGTGGCTGCGTTGCGGCGGGTTCGTCAGCCTCATTGTGACCGTGGCGGCGATAGCAGACGAGATCGATCACGACGTCGCGCTTGAACTTCGCACGATAGTCGTAGGCGAGGCGCGCGACAAACAGCACGGCCTCGGGATCGTCGCCGTTCACATGGAACACCGGCGCATTGACCATCTTGGCGACATCGGTGCAGTACAAGGTCGAGCGCGCGTCGTGCGGATTCGAGATCGTGAAACCGACCTGATTGTTGATGACGATGTGGATGGTGCCGCCGACGCCGAACCCGCGTGCCTGCGACATGCTGAACAACTCCATGTTTACGCCCTGGCCTGCGAACGCGGCGTCGCCATGGATCAGCAACGGCAGCACTTGTTCCTGCGTTTCGTCGTTGCGATGCGTTTGACGCGCGCGCACCGAGCCTGCGACCACCGGATTGACGATTTCGAGGTGCGAGGGATTGAACGCGAGCACCACATGCACGGTGCGATCGGCCGCTTTCACGTTGGCCGAGAAGCCCATGTGGTACTTCACGTCGCCCGAATGCGCCGGATCGTCGGGATGATCGAACTTACCCTCGAACTCGGCGAAGAGCTTTTCCGGTGCCTTGCCGAGGATGTTCACGAGCACGTTGAGGCGGCCGCGATGCGCCATGCCAACGACGAGATCCTTGAGTCCCGACTGTGCGCCGCGCGTGAGCAACTCGCCGACGAGTGGAATCAGACTGTCGCCGCCTTCGAGTGAGAAGCGCTTCTGGCCGACGTATTTGGTGTGCAGGTAGCGTTCGAGACCGTCGGCCTGCACGAGCTTGTCGAGCAGTGCCTTCTTCTCGTCTGCGCTGTGCGCGTAGTTGCCGCCGGCGGTTTCGATTTGCTGATGCACCCAGCGTCGCTCTTCCGCGTCGCGGATGTGCATGAACTCCGCGCCGATGCTGCCGGTATAGGTCTGCTTCAGACGCTCGAGCAGGTCGCGCAGCTTCAGGCGCGCCGGACCGCCGAGAAAGCTCGTGTCGAATTCCGCATCGAGATCGGCGGCGGTCAGTCCGTGGAACGCGGGATCCAGATCGGGTGCGCCCGGACGCGGCAGTAGACCGATTTCCTTGAGATCGGCCTCGCTGTAGGTGCCCTGCATATTGAGCGGATCGAGCTTCGCGGCGAGATGGCCACGCGAACGGTAGGCTGTGACGAGCTTGGATACGCCGGCCTGTTTTTGACCAAGTGCGGCCTGCCCGCCGGCTTCGGCGCCGGGCGCAGTGCGTGCGACCATGATCGCATGGCCGTTGAGCTTCTGTGCCTGCTCGATGCGTGCGATCGCATCGCTATGCGGCACGTCACCGGCCTCGCGGCCTTTGAACGTGTCGAAGTATTTCTTCCATTCCGGCGCGACTTTCGAGGGGTCGCGCAAATAACTTTCGTATAGGTCTTCGATGAAAGCGGCGTTGCCGCCCGACAGTTGCGAAGATTCGGCAAACAGCTTGAGTAGGTTGGCGCTCACGAAAAGGTAATCCGGAACAGGCTAGGACACCGGCGATGCGCCTGAAACTCTGGGAAAATCCCGCCGGGGCGGGCAGCGAATCGCGGGATCGGGAATTATATGTGAACTCATGTTGCAGTGCACGGGAAAATCGGCCGCGTTGGCTGCGCTTCAGCGTCTGTGCTGCGGTTCGGGCGTCGATCGGTCAAATATCGAGCTGGCGCAGCTCGTCGCATAGCGCTGCGCGCTCCCACACGCCGTCGAAGTACTCCCGCAGCTGCGTCGCGCGGCCGGGCCCGCGTGAGCTGGTTTCGCCGTCGAAGCGCGAGCCGAGAGTACGCAAGTAGTAGCTGTATGTATCGCTGACCAGAAACGCACCGGCGTAATTGCGGTCATCCTCGACCGGGGTGCGCAGCTCGAACACCGAGGTCAAGCGCTGTGCGAGTGGAATCAGGCGATGACCGTCGAGCGCGGCGAGCTGCGGCTGCTGCACCAGGATGCGGATGCGCGCGCCGCGGCCGCGGATCGCGAGCGTCTTGAGCGCATCGAACGCGTCCGCAGTACCGAGCAGGGCGAGGTCGAGATCGCGCGTGTAGATCGCAAGTGCGCGCTGCGCGCTGCCGATTACCGCGAGCGCTGCCGCGATGGCCTGCTCGCGCGATTCGACGCTGCGCACGGCCGCGGCCTGGCGCGCGATCGCGCTGCGGTCGGGCGCCGCGAACGGTTCGAGTTCGCGCCGCATGTTGATGTGAGCGATATCGCATTCGACGAATTCTTCGCCGTACACGGCGAAGCCGAAGCGCTCGTAGAACGGCACGGCGTGCGACTGCGCATGCATCTCGAGTGTGCGATATCCGATCGCGCGCGCGCGATCAACGAGCAGGTGCAGCAACGCCTCGCCGACGCCGCGTCCACGCCAGTCGCGCAGCACTGCCATGCGGCCGATGCGCGCAGGTTCGCTTGCGCGCGGCGGCACCAGGCGCCCGGTCGCGATCGGTATGCCCGCATGGTCGCGCGCGAGCGCGTGCAGGCATATTGGATCGAGCTCGTCGCGCTCGTCCGCCGACGGCACGTTCTGTTCGATCACGAAGACTTCCTCGCGCACCGCGAGGCAGGCATCTCGATCGCGCGCGTCCGACCAGTCGATCGGCTCCACGGTGAAGCTGTCGGCGATCACATTGCACTCCGCGATAAATTCGGCCGCGATTGTAGTGCGCGCGCCTTACGATTGGCAGGCGTTACGCTACAATGTGGCTAGTGGAGAACGGTTATCGCAATGCCAGATTCCAGGGCATTGCCGGAAGAGAGGCGCATGCGGGTATTGATCAGCAACGACGACGGCGTAGAGGCGCGGGGCATCGAAGTGCTCGCGCGGCGGATGGCGGCAGTGGGCGAGGTGGTGATAGTCGCGCCCGATCGCGACCGCTCCGGCGCGAGCAATTCGCTTACGCTCGATCAGCCGATTCGTGTCGTGCGCATGTCCGAAAACCGCTATCGCGTCGCCGGCACGCCGACCGACTGCGTGCACCTCGCGCTCTGTGGCATGCTCGACAAAGACCCGGACATCGTCGTCTCCGGCATCAACAATTCGGCCAATCTCGGCGATGACGTGATCTATTCGGGCACGGTTTCCGCCGCGATGGAAGGGCGCTTTCTCGGCCTGCCCGCGATCGCGGTCTCTGCCGATCATGTCGGCGAGCATTACGAAAGCGCAGCGCAAGCAGCGTTGTCGATCACGCAGCGGCTCATCGTCGATCCCCTGCCGGCGGATACGATCCTCAACGTCAACGTGCCCGATCTGCCGTGGCACGAGTTGCGCGGTTTCGCCGTGACGCGGCTCGGCAAGCGCCATCGTTCGGCGCCGTGCATCGCGCAGGTCGATCCGCGCGGACGTCCGCTGTGGTGGATCGGCCCGGCCGGAGAAGTCGATGACGATGCGCCGGGCACCGACTTCGACGCGGTACGCAATGGCTATATTTCGATCACGCCGATTCAAGTCGATCTGACCCGCTACTCGGCGCTCGAGAAAGTTTCGAGCTGGGTCAATTCGTTGTCGATCGAACTTGGAAGCGCGGCGGCGTGAATATCCTGCGTCGCATCAGCCCCGAAGCACGCGGTCTGGGCATGACCAGCCAGCGCGCGCGCGATCGCCTGATCGATCGCCTGCAAGCCGAAGGCATCGCCGACAAGCGCGTGCTCGACGTGATGCGTCGTCTGCCACGCCATTTGTTTATTGAGGAAGCGCTGGCTTCGCGCGCCTACGAAGACACCGCGCTGCCGATCGGTCAGGCGCAGACGATCTCGCAGCCCTGGGTCGTGGCACGCATGACCGAAATTCTGATCGCGCCGAAGCTGCCCAAGAGCGTGCTCGAAATCGGCACGGGCTCGGGAAAATGTATACACGGTTGAGCGTATCGACGAACTGCTGCGCAATGCGCGCCGGCGTTTGCGCAAACTCGGTATGGAGAATGTGCGTTCCAAGCACGTGGACGGCAAACTCGGCTGGGCGGAACACGCGCCGTACGACGCGATCATGCTGACCGCGGCCGACGATGCCGTGCCGCGCGAACTGTTCGAACAGCTCGCACCCGACGGCGTGCTCGTCGCGCCGGTTGGCAAGCCCGGCGCACAGAAGCTCGTGCGCTATCGGCTCGATCCCGAAAAATCCGCCTGGGTCGCCGAGTCGTTCGAGGCGGTGGCCTTCGTGCCGCTGCTGGGCGGCTTGGTCTGAATGTGAATTGGACGACCGTACGGGCGCGACATCGCGCCCGTTTTATACGGTGCAGCCGGGCGCGATGAATCGCGCCCCTACGAAGGACGGAACGCTTGAAACTGTTCAAACCGATTTACGAAAAGGCCCTGTACTGGGCGCAACATCGTCTGGCCGAACGCTACCTCGCCGCATTGAGTTTCGTCGAAGCCTTTATCGTGCCGACGATGCCCGAGATCATGCTCACGCCGATGACCCTCGCGCGGCCCGAGCGCTGGGCGCGCTATGCGACGGTGAGCCTGCTGTTCTCGACGCTCGGTTCGATCATCGGCTATCTGATGGGCCATTATGGTTTCGACCTGATGCGCCCGCTGCTCGACAAGCTCGGCTGGTTGCCGGGCATCGAGAGCTATATCGAAAAACTGCGCGGGCTCTCCGACACGCAGATGTTCTGGGTGCTGGTCGGCGGCGGATTTCTGCCGATTCCGATGAAGATCATCGCCTGGTCGTCGGGCATAGTCGGCGTGCCATGGCTAGCGTTTCTCGGCGCGATGATCGTCGGTCGCGGCAAACGCGTGTATCTGCTCTGCGGCCTGATCCGTCTCGGCGGCGAACGCGCGGAACAAATCGTGCACAAGTGGATCGAATGGATCGGCTGGGCGCTGATTGCGCTGATTGTGCTCGCTGTGGTCTATTTCAAATTCCTGCACGCAAATGAGCGCGCTGCGGCCGCGTTGAGCGCAATCGGCGCGATGCTCATCGCCGGCTGCGCCACCGAACCTGCGCCGGTCGAAGATCGCTCGCTGGGTGGCGCTGAAACGGTGAGCGTTCCCGTGCAGGTGCGCGCTCCCACGGGGGGCGTCTATCGTGTAGTGCGTGGCGACACGTTGTATTCGATCGCATTCAAGCGCGGACTCGACTATCGCGATGTCGCCGCATGGAACGGCATCGCGGCGCCGTACAGGATACTGGTCGATCAGGAGCTGCGCCTGACGCCGCCGGGCGGCGCGGCAATTGCCGCACGACCGAGCGTGTCGCCACCGCTGTCGTCCACGTCGTCCGTGCCGCGCATTCCTGCGAGCGCCGTGCCGCCGACCGGCGCGACCACGACCGCTGCCGCACCGGCGAGCAGTGCCAGCATGTTCGAGGATGTTCCCGCGAGCCAATACGCGCCGCCACCACCGCCCGCTGATGTGCCCTCCACTGTGTCCGCACCGCCGCCGGTCGGCGCATCCAGCAGCGCGCGCGTGGTCGAGGCAAGCGCGCCGCCACTTGCGACGAATCCGCCATCACAGCCATCTATCGAAAAACCCCTTGCAGCGCCAGCGCCGATCGCTGTGTCGCCCACACCGCCCGCGGCCGAGAAAGCGCCGGCCGAAGCCGTGCCGATTGCGCCGAACACGGCGAAGCCGGAGTCTGCCAGTAGCAATGTCAACGGCATCAACTGGAGCTGGCCGAGTGCGGGCAAGATTGTCGGCGGCTTCGTCGGCGGCGATCAGACCAAGCAAGGCATCGACATTGCCGGCAGCGCAGGCGATTCCGTGCGTGCGGCCGCTGATGGCGAGGTGGTGTACTCGGGCAACGGCCTGATCGGCTATGGCGAATTGATCATCGTCAAACACAACGCGAGTTTTCTTTCCGCCTACGGTCACAATCGTAAACGCCTCGTCGCCGAAGGTGACAAGGTGCATGCGGGGCAACAGATTGCTGAAATGGGATCGAGCGGCGCCTCGCGCGATGCATTGCATTTCGAGATACGCAAGAACGGCAAGCCCGTCAATCCGGCAGAGTATTTGCCTGCGCGTTAGAGCAAGCCGCAGCCGCGGATTGAATCCGTGGCAAAAACAGCTCTTGGGAGTAAGCTCACTGCATGGCAGCGCAAGCGCGCGACGAAGAATTCGAGGCCGAAGAACTGCTCGAGCTGATCGATGCGATCGAGCCCGCGCAGGATGAGGAAGCGCGGGATTCGACCAGCGCCTATCTCGCCGAAATCGCACTGATTCCGCTGCTCGACGCGGAGGAGGAACAGCGTCTCGCACAAGCCGTTGCCGCGGGCGACGCCGAAGCGCGGCGCCGCATGATCGAAGCAAATCTGCGCCTTGTCGTCGCGGTCGCGCGTGGCTATGTCGGGCGTGGCATCGCTCTGCTCGATCTGATCGCCGAAGGCAACCTGGGTCTGATCCGCGCAGTGGAGAAGTTCGATGCCGCACGCAAGCTGCGGTTTTCCACGTATGCGACCTGGTGGATCCGCGAGGGCGTGCAGCGCGCACTGATGAGCCAGGGCCGCACTGTGCGCGTGCCCGTGCACGTGCTGCGCGAATTCGCACAGGTGCTGCGCGCGCGGCGCCAGCTGATCGCGCAGCTCGGGCGCATGCCCAGCATCGACGAGCTTGCGCGCAGTGTCGGCAAGGCGCAAGCCACGGTCGCCGATCTGTTTTCGGTTACCGATCGCATCAGTTCACTCGATGAACCGGTGTCTGCGGACGACGAGCGCGCGATGCTCGATCATCTCGTCGTCGAAGGCGATGCGCACGCATCCGCGCGCTCGCGCGACCGCGGCGATACGCGCATCGCGCATTGGCTCGAACAACTGCCGCAGCGCCAGCGGCTCGTGCTGCAACGGCGTTACGGCCTCAACGACGAGGCCGTGCAATCGCTCGCCGAAATCGCCGCGGAGCTGGATCTGACGCGCGAGCGTGTGCGTCAGATTCAGAGCGAAGCGCTGGTGCGGCTACGCAAGCTGGTCGCCGCGGAAGGCGCCGGTATGCAGAAGTAGATGCCGCGCAGCTCAGTGCGGCATGAAGGTCTTGCCCTGTTTCTTCGCCTGCTTCTCGGCGCGCTTTTCCTTCATCGTCTTCGCCGGTTTCTTCTTGCCTTCTTTCTTTTGATCGTTGCTCTTGCTCATCGCTTCCTCCAATACAGGATCTGACCCAATTCAGAGTACGCCTCGATGCGCGAGAATGCGACCGTCGCCGGGCAACGCATGCCCCATATTCAGCCCGGCAACAGGAACACCGCCACCGCCTTGCGCCCTTCGCCGACGAGCACGTTGAACGTGCGCGCCGCCGCGGCATTGTCCATCGTTTCGAGCCCGATGCCGCGTTGTAGAAATTCGCCGAGCACGGCCTGGGAAGGAAACACGACGCGCGCGCCGGTGCCGAGCAGTACGACCTCGGGTTTCAATGCGAGGATTTTGTCGATCGCGGCCTGATCGATTTCGCTTACTTCGTGCACCGCAAGGTCGATCGCTTCATCCGCGCTGAGCACAAAGCTCGTCGCCAGTACGCGATCGATCACCTGCACGCTGTACGCGTCGGCCTTGCGCACGAACAGCTGCGCTTCATTGTGATGTTCGGTGAGTTGCATAGCGGAACCTGTGGATCCCGTTTCATCGGCCATCGATGGCCTGCACGGGATGACTTCATCCTTGAAGTCACTTGGGAAGCGCGATCTTCGGCTCGTCCTTGTTGCGCCGGAAAAAACTCGCGACGTGGCCGATACGCTGCACGACTTCGGCGCCGGCGCTTGTGGCGAGCTGATCGATCTGCTCGGCGCGCGCTTCACGGTCGTCGCCGGCGATTTTCACCTTGACGAGTTCGTGCTGGTCGAGCGCATTGCCGAATTCCTTGACCAACGCGGGCGTTATGCCCTTGTTGCCAACGAGGACCACGGGGCTGATGCCGTGCGCCAAGCCGCGCAGGTAGCGTTTCTGACTATTGGATAAGCTCATCGTGAAAGTCGCGCAGAATCGGGTATTTACGGGGTGGACAGGGTATCATGTCGCGATGCCGCATTTATCCTTGCACTGAGCCGCATGGCACGCAGCAAATCCAGCACGCGCTGGTTGCAGGAGCACTTCAGCGATCCTTACGTAAAGCGCGCCCAGGCCGAGGGCTGGCGCTCGCGCGCCGTGTTCAAGTTGGAGGAGTTGCTCCAGCGCGATGCGCTACTCACGCCGGGCATGAACGTGGTCGATCTCGGCGCGGCGCCGGGCGGCTGGTCGCAGATGGTGCGCGAGCGGCTCGGCGACAAGGGCAGGGTGATCGCGCTCGATATCCTGCCGATGCAGGGCATCGCCGGAGTCGATTTCATCGAGGGCGATTTCCGCGAAGAAGCCGTGCTCAAGCAGCTTGAAGCGACTTTGAACGGCGTGGCCGTTGATCTTGTATTAAGCGATATGGCGCCCAATATCAGCGGAGTAGGCGTGGCCGATCAGGCACGGGCGATGTATCTTGCTGAATTGGCAGCGGATTTTGCTACTGTGCACCTGAAGCACGGTGGCGCGTTTTTGATCAAACTGTTCCAAGGGCGCGAGTTCGACGAGTACTTGAAGAACTTGCGCAAAGGGTATGAGCGCGTCAGCATTCGTAAGCCGAAAGCCTCGCGCGCACGCAGTCCGGAAGTTTATGCACTGGCGACCGGAAAGCGTTGAAACGATTCGTCCCTCGGACGAATCCAAGATGATGTGATGGCGACCGCCGCAAACGAGTCTATGCAATGAACGAAATGGTCAAGAATTTACTGCTCTGGGTCGTGATCGCCGTGGTGCTGGTCACCGTGGTGCAGAGTTTCAAGCTCGGCGGCGCGGCTTCGAACGAGGTGCCGTATTCGGACTTCATGCAGCAGATCGCCAACGGCAACGTGAGCGAAGTGCTGATCCACAACGACATGAAGACCGTCGACGCCAAGCTCAAGGACGGCAACAAGCTGCACACGACGATCGTGCCGACCGAAACGGCGATCGATACGCTCAACAAGCATGGCGCCAAGGTCACGGTGGAGCCGGCTGACAATAGTCTGCCGCTGCTCAAGATCGTGCTCGACTGGGTGCCTTTCCTGATCTTTATCGGTCTGCTCGTCTACTTCATGCGCCAGATGCAGGCCGGCGCCGGCGGACGCGGGGCGATGAGCTTCGGTCGTTCGCGCGCACGCCTGCAGGGCGAGGACCAGGTCAAGATCACGTTCGCCGATGTCGCGGGCGTCGACGAGGCCAAGGACGAGGTGCAGGAGCTGGTCGAGTTCCTGCGCGATCCGTCGAAATTCCAGAAGCTCGGCGGCCGCATTCCGCGCGGCGTGCTGATGGTCGGTTCGCCCGGCACCGGCAAGACGCTGCTGGCGAAGGCGATTGCCGGCGAGGCGAAGGTGCCGTTCTTCACCATTTCCGGTTCCGACTTCGTCGAAATGTTCGTCGGCGTCGGCGCATCGCGTGTACGCGACATGTTCGAGCAGGCGAAAAAACATGCGCCGTGCATCATTTTCATCGACGAAATCGACGCGGTTGGTCGCCATCGCGGCGCGGGCCTCGGCGGCGGACATGACGAGCGCGAGCAGACGCTGAATCAGCTGCTGGTCGAGATGGACGGCTTCGAAGGCAACGAAGGCATCATCGTCATCGCTGCGACCAACCGCCCCGACGTGCTCGATCCGGCGCTGCTGCGTCCGGGTCGCTTCGATCGCCAGGTCGTGGTGCCGCTGCCGGATCTGCGCGGGCGCGAGCAGATTCTGAAAGTGCATATGCGCAAGGTGCCCCTCTCGGCCGATGTCGATCCGACCGTGATCGCGCGCGGCACGCCGGGATTTTCCGGCGCCGATCTCGCCAATCTCGTGAATGAAGCGGCGTTGTTCGCCGCGCGTAGCAATTCGCGTGACGTGACGATGGATCATTTTGAGCGCGCCAAAGACAAGATCATGATGGGCAGCGAGCGCCGCTCGATGCTGATGAGTGAGGACGAGAAGAAGCTCACCGCATATCACGAAGCGGGCCACGCGATCGTCGGTCGCCTCGTGCCCGACCACGATCCGGTGCACAAGGTCACGATAATTCCCCGTGGCAGGGCATTGGGCGTGACGCTGTTCCTGCCTGAAGCCGACCGCTATAGCCATTCGCGGACCTTCCTCGAAAGCCGCCTCGCCAGCCTTTACGGCGGTCGCGTTGCGGAGGAAATCATCTTCGGCGAAGACAAGGTTACGACCGGAGCGTCGAACGATATCCAGCGCGCCACCGCGCTCGCACGCGACATGGTCACGAAGTACGGTCTCTCGCCCGAACTGGGGCCGATGACCTACGCGGAAGAAGACGATGAGGTCTTCCTCGGCCGCTCGGTCACGCAGCACAAGCACGTGTCCGAGGAAACTGCGCGCAAGATCGATCTTGTGGTGCGTGGCGTGATCGATACTGCGTACCATCGCGCGCACGAGCTGCTCGTGGCGAACATCGACAAGCTGCACAAGATGGCTCAGGCGCTGCTGCAGTACGAAACGATCGACGGCGCGCAGATCACCGCGATCATGGAAGGTCGTGAACCCGGCCCGCCGAAGGATTGGCAGAAGTCCGACAACAGCACGGGCGGCACGCCGAATATCGGCAGCAAGCCCGCGGCGCCGATTGGCGGTACGGCGACGCAGCACTGAGCTTTTTAGAGCCGTCCCCTTCAAGGGGAGGGTTGGGCGGGGATGGTTTTAGTCCGGCGGTGGTTTGAACACCATCCCCCTCCAACCTCCCCCTTGAAGGGGGAGGCTAAAGCAGTCCCAATGTTCGATCTAACCCGTACTCTCGATTGCGCGGGACGCATTCTCGCGCTCGATAAGCCGCGCATCGCCGGCATCGTCAATGTCACGCCCGATTCGTTTTCCGACGGCGGAAAATTTCTCGATGCGCAGCGCGCCATCGAACACGGGCTGAGGCTCGTCGAGGAAGGCGCCGATCTGCTCGATATCGGCGGCGAGTCAACGCGTCCGGGGGCCGAATCGATTTCGGCGGCAGATGAAATCGCGCGTGTCGTGCCGGTGATCGAAGCGCTGGCAAAGCAGGCCTCCATTCCCATCGCGATCGACACCAGCAAAGCCGAGGTGATGCGCGCGGCAGTCGCAGCAGGCGCCGGTTTGATCAATGACGTGCGCGCATTGCGCGAGAACGGCGCGCTCGATGCCGCGGCTGAATTGAAAGTGCCGGTGTGCCTGATGCACATGCAGGGCGAGCCGCGCACGATGCAGAGCGAGCCGCACTATCTCGAAGTCGTCGAAGAAGTGAAGCGCTTCCTCACCGATCGCATCTTCGCCTGCGAGCTCTCCGGTATCGACAAGAAACGCATCATGGTCGATCCCGGCTTCGGTTTCGGCAAGACGCTCGAACACAATCTCGCGCTGCTGCGCGGACTCGATCAGATCGTAGCGATCGGCGTGCCCGTGCTCGCAGGCTTATCGCGCAAGGCGATGATTGGTGCTCTCACCGGACGCGAGGTCGGCGATCGCGCTGCCGGTTCCGTCGCCGCTGCGTTGATCGCTGTGCAGAAGGGCGCGGCGATCGTGCGCGTGCACGATGTCGCGATCACGCGCGATGCACTGGCCGTTTGGCACGGTGTCGCGAGCGGCGCGCCAGCACCGCGGCGCAAACCCGCGGCGCAAGGCTCAGCACGTTTCGGCGACGACGACTGAGGATTGTTGCAAGCCTTCGCCGACAGAAGGTCCGACGATTTGCCGAACCTTCTTTGGTTGCCTCACTCAGCGCTTGGCCGCAGTGCGCTTTTGCGTTCTTTTCGTGCTTCTGTGCGGCGCAGGCAAAACGAGCATCGTGGTCAACACCCGCGAGAACAGTTCGAGAACACAGTCCGTGTCGCAAGTGGACCCAGTCGCGTGACTATGATGGGTAGCGCCAGTTTGCTTATCGGGCGCAGCATGATTGTGGATGGGGCAGTAGTACCCCTGCAGATAAACGCCGACATGACAGGTTCGGGCCGCGATCTGAACCGGCTTGAAACCCATTTGAACGGCGCCGCGCTTGGGCTGGTTGAAATGCAGTTCTTCGTCGCGTAGACGGGTCAGCTTGGGGTCGCGCTTTTCGAGTTGCGCCAGCAATAAGGCGGGATCGCAGACCAGGGATTTCGAGCCTTTCAACGTGGCGCCTCGCGGGAGTTTCCCTCCGGTCGCTTTTGCGAATACCGTCTTCAAATCACGTGCGGGCGCTGCCAGCCGGCCGAAGGCGCGCGCAAACGTGACATTGCCTTGGAATACATCGGTCGTAAGCGCGAGCGACAACTCCGCGCCTGTCTGTATGGCACGAATGGCTGGAGTCAGCTCCACGTGCAGGCGTGTTCGGGCATAGATATTGACGACCGCATTACACGCCTGCTGGTCATTGTGGTTCGTGCCGACGGCGCGTACATCGAGCGCATGTGCCGGCTTGAATTTCACATTGCGTGTTGCGCTGCGTTGCGCGGGAGCGATCAGCAATCTGGAGTAGCGTGCGCCGTGGGCTGGTCCTGCGGAGACCGGGAAAATGAGTTCGCCGATGGTCGGCATGACCATCGCGTCGAGTCGCCGCACTTTGTAGGCGACCATCAGCCGCCAGTTGCCG
>VBNZ01000153.1:2541-3062 GCA_005877675.1 Gammaproteobacteria bacterium | reverse complement strand
ACAGCAATCGCCCATGCCGGACTTGGACATTTTCATCGGCGCCGCGCCGTCGCCATACGCCATGTATCCGCCGGGCCCGTGCAATGCGAAACTCCAATTGTCGTCACTGAAATCCATGCCTTGCACGGTAATCATGAAAGCGTCGTCCGCGGAGGTCGCCTGAAACTCGACATGCGCATGCTCGCCGGCGAACAGTTCTAGCACGGGGTCGATCACACTGGTGAAACCGATCGCGTGCGCGAGGGCGTTGGAGTAGAACTTGTCGATCGTGCCGGCGTTCTCGCCGTGAAACACTTGCTGCGTCGTCAGCGTCTTGCCCTTGGCAACCATGCTCGCCAGCGTGGCGTAATCGACGTCGGCCCCCGTGCCGAAACCCATCGCGAAAACGGCGGTGTTGCCGAAGCTGTTATCGGGGATTGAGCTCATCGGTGCGCCCGCTGTGAGCAAACCGTCGGTGAGCATTGCCAGATAGCGCTGCTCGTCCGCCGGCACACGCCCAAATGGCGGGTCCACGAGCGTGT
>VBNZ01000153.1:0-2401 GCA_005877675.1 Gammaproteobacteria bacterium | reverse complement strand
CCCAGCTGGCGGAACGTCTTCACTCCGGCCATGACATAGGTCGTGCCGCTGCTCTGCACGGTCTCGCAATCCTGCAGGAATGCAGATACGCCGCGCTTGGCCGCTTCCCACTTGGTCACATCTGGCGCGCCCGTGGTCATCGGATCCGGCGTGGTGGCGTTCATGCTGCCGGTGCGGTCCAGACCGATGCCGACAACTGCGAGTGTGTCGTAGGTGTAACCGAATGCATTGCGGAAATCGAGCGTGTCCGCATTGCGTTTTATTCCGATAGCGCTGAAGTTTGGCATGGGGATCGACAACGCGATCGCCGCATTCGTACCATAGCCGGCGGTCGTGCCGAACCACGGATACATGATGTCGTTGCGGTTGTGATCGAGATTGCCACCGGTGCTGGGATATTCGTCCGCGTGGCCATCCATTTGCCACATCGTCCAGATTCGGTCGATGTTGCAGTGATGTAGATAGAAGAACGGGTCGATAGGTGAATACGCCGGAACGCTCATCTGGCCTGCGCCGCCGCCGATCCAGCCGTGCATCCCATTGTGCATCTGGTTGCCGGATGAAAGGCCCGAGCCACTTTCCAGCGCGTTCTGAAATAGCGGATAAGTACCTTTGGCCAGGGTCTGACGCAGATCATTGGCGGTCGGCAACTGCGAGACTGGGCTAAGTCCACGGCGCAGCGCGCCTGCGCCACCACCGAAGGCGGCGGGAAGAATCCATCCGGTCAGGCCAGCGGGCCACCACGCCGGCGCAGGTGTGGGATTGCCCGGCGTACCGGGCGCATTGCGCGCGAAATATCCGCTGCGCACTTCACTGCTCACCGTTCCGTTCGGGCCGAGAAACGTGTCGGTCATGACCGCAGCAGGGTCGGTCCAGTCCCAATAGGGCAGCATCACGCCCGGAACATAGCCTTGCAGTTGCAACTCGAACCGGTATAGAAAAAACCGGTGCCAGCTCAAGAAGCTATAGGAGCCGCTGCCGCCATGGCCGAAATTGACATGACTGCTGTCCGGCGCAAATGCGTCCTGAATCATCCAATGGATGGCGACATTCTCGTCCCAGCGACTGTACTGCTGGCTCGCCGGCGCTCCCGGATTAACAATGTCGGCCTTCATCAGCACACACGCTTTGACAAACGCTTCTTGCTCAGCAGGCGAGAGGAATTTCACATTCTTTCTGATGCCCATATTCGCTCCAGCTATCGTGGCTCGTGATGTAGGCTTTCATGGAATGGAAACGCCGATTACAGTGCCGGCTGAGACGGTGAGCCTGGGAAAGAAACGCGTCGCTGTCGCAACCAAGGATGGGCAGGGATATCGCCGATGGCGAACTGCGCCGGGCACTGACCGACGCCGGCTACACGGTCAAGTCGATTCAGCGCGAAGACGAATCGCTCGATGCCGTGCGCGCGCGGCTCAAGGCGCAACGATGAGTGCACCGTTGCGCGCCAACGCCAGACTTGCGTTCGTGGCGCTACTCGCGCGTTCCGGCACGCTGGTGTGCTGCGTGCTGCCGGCATTGATGATTACGCCCGGCCCGGGTGCGACGCTTGGAGCTGGTCAGCGCCGTGCCGCAGCGCATCTGGCTGAGCGAGCATAAGACGCTCGTGTTCGGCGCTGCCGCTGCGACGCTTGTCATCGCTGGCGGCGCGTTGGCACTTGGCCGCAGGCTGCCATATCCATCCGACCCGCAGCTCGCACACACATGTATGCGCCTGCGCCGCGTGAATGCGTGGCTGTACGCTTTCGCCTTGTCCGCATTCGCAACCGGCGGCGTGTTTGCGTTCGCCCTGCCATGGTTCGGAGCCGGCACATGNNNAAGCAAAAAAAACCGCACGCGCGCTGCGTGCGGTTTTGTGCGGAACCGAAGCGAGTCGTTACGGCGTCGTCTGCGGCAGCAAGTCCGTATCGATGTAGCGCACCCGCGGCTTTGTCCAGAGGTATTTGTCAGACTGGAAGTTCGTCATCGTGCCAGCGCTGCAATCGACGTCGGCCGTAAGCACGAGCGCAAGCAGCGCATCCGGCGGTTGCGTCGAAGGATCGGCAGTCGGATCGAGCTTGGGCGGCAGATTCGAATTGAGTTCGATCGAGTTGGCGACATGCAACTGACCGCCACCATTGACCGTGCCATTGCCAAGACAGATCACGCCGCTCGAAGGCAGCGGCTCGGGCTGGTAGGTGAGCGTCCACTGCGTGCCGGCGTCGAGCCCATGCGCGTTGAGCACATAGTCGAACTGCGAACCGAACCAAAAATACATCATGCTGGCCGACGAACCGGACGTCACCGTGTTGCCGGTGGTGATATCCATCTTGGTGAAATCCGTGTGCGCGACATGCGATGCGCCGGATTGGCCGTCCGGACCCTGCAAATCGATTGCGGTGGTGTCGTCTGCGGTGCAGAC
>VBNZ01000152.1:17752-18304 GCA_005877675.1 Gammaproteobacteria bacterium | reverse complement strand
CGCAAAGTCGCCGCGGAAGCGGTCTAAGAACTATTGCGCTCGGCATTCTGCGCGCCGACGTGCTCGGAATCGGCATGTACTGACATGTACACTCCGGTTCCTGCGCGCCACCGCCGCGCCCGATCCAATCTAGACCCGGGCCTTCACCCGATACATTTTTAGACCGCTTCCGATTTCCATATGGGTCAACCGCTCCGGCTAATTTTTGCTGGCACGCCGGATTTCGCCGTGCCGTGTTTGCACGCGTGTCGGCGTGAAAATGTGGACATTGCGGCAGTGTATACGCAGCCCGACCGGCCGGCCGGTCGCGGGCGCAAGCTCAGCGCCAGTCCGGTCAAGCAAGCCGCGCTCGATCTGGGCCTTGCGGTCGAGCAGCCCGAGAATTTCAAGGACCCCGCAGCGCGCGCGCGCCTCGCTGCCTACGCACCTGATCTCACGGTCGTCGTCGCCTATGGGCTGATCCTGCCGCGCAAGGTGCTCGCGATCCCGCGGCTTGGTTGCTGGAACGTGCATGCCTCATTGCTGCCGCGTTGGCGCGGTGCCGCGCCGATT
>VBNZ01000152.1:16928-17681 GCA_005877675.1 Gammaproteobacteria bacterium | reverse complement strand
GCGGACGCCACCGGCGGCAGCCTGCACGACCAGCTCGCCGCGCTCGGCGCGGCGTTGCTCGGCGAAGGTCTTGATCGCGCGCTGCACGGCGACCTGCCACCGCCGAGCGCGCAAGCCGAAGGCGGCGTCACTTATGCGCACAAGCTCGACAAGGCGGAAGCACGGCTCGATTGGCAGGCCGGTGCGGTCCAGCTCGAGCGCGAGGTGCGCGCGTTCAATCCATGGCCGGTGGCGGAAGCCGAGGTGGCGGGGGAATTGGTGCGCGTCTGGCGCGCGCAAAGCCGTGAGCTGTCGGGTATACGCGGTGACCACAAAAAACCGGGCGAGATCGTGGCTGCGGGACGCGAGGGCATCGACGTAGCCTGCGGCGCGGGCCTGCTGCGCCTGCTCGAGGTGCAACGCGCCGGCGGCAGGCGCATCACTCCGATGGATTACCTCAACGCGCGGCCTGAACTGCGCATGCGCTCGTGAGCATGCCGGTGCAGGGCGCTGCGGTGCGCGCGCTCGCGGCACGTGCGCTGGCGCGCGTGGTCGCGGGCGAGTCTTTGCGCGGTGCCTTCGCCGCCAGCGCATCGCGCCTTGACGACTCGCGCGATCGCGCCCTGTTGTCAAGCCTTGTACATGAGGGTGCGCGCTGGTGGCTGCGCTACGATGCGGCGCTCGATCATCTGGCCGAACGCCCGTTGCGCGAACGCGAGGCGCAGGTGCATGCGTTGCTCGTGCTCGGGTTGGTGCAGCTCGACGTATTGCGTC
>VBNZ01000152.1:0-16918 GCA_005877675.1 Gammaproteobacteria bacterium | reverse complement strand
CACGGTCGAGGCGACGCGTGCGCTGCATCGGCCGAAATTCGCGGGGCTCGTCAATGCGCTGTTGCGACGCTGGCTGCGCGAGCGCGACGCGATCGTCGCGCGGCTCGATGACAATGAGGTCATGCGCTCGGCGCATCCGCGCTGGCTGATCGATACGCTGCGCCGCGATTGGCCGCGCGAAGTCGCGGCGATACTCGAAGCCGATAATCGCATCGCGCCGTTGTGGCTGCGCGTGAACCGGCGCCGCACCACGCGTGCTGCTCTGCTCGAACGCTTCGCGGCCGCCGGCGTCGCCGCTCGGGCGGTGGACGATCTCGACGATGCCCTCGTGCTCGCCGAGAGCACCGACGTGACGCGCCTGCCCGGTTATGCGCAGGGTGAATTCTCGGTGCAGGACGGCGCGGCGCAATGGGCCGCCACGCTGCTCGATGCACGCGACGGCGAGCGCGTGCTCGACGCCTGCGCCGCGCCCGGCGGCAAGAGCGCGCATATCCTCGAGCGCGCCGATGCGAAGCTGGTCGCGCTCGACGCCGATGCCGAGCGCCTGCCGCGCCTGCATGAAAATCTCGCACGCCTGGGTCTTGTCGCCGAGCGCGCATCCTGATCGATGCGCCGTGTTCGGCGACCGGCATTATCCGGCGCCAGCCCGATATCAAGCTGCACAGGCGTAGCCAGGACATCGCCGCGCTCGCCGCGACTCAGGCGCACCTGCTCGCCGCATTATGGCCTTTGCTCGCGCGCGGTGGACGCATAGTCTATGCGACATGCTCGTTGCTCGCGGACGAGAATACGCGGCAGGTCGAACGCTTCCTTGGCGCGACGCCGGACGCGCAGTGCCTCGATCTCGCGCCGGTGAGCTGGCGCCGCGACGCGGTCGGGGGGGCGCAGAATCTGCCCGGTGATGGCGGCATGGACGGTTTTTACTATGCAGTGCTTGAACGCATTTGAATTGCTGGCAAAACCGGGCATCCCGCTGCGGTTTGCAGCACAACGGGGCATGGCGGCGCTGCGCCACGGTACGCCCGTGCACCACGGCGGCCGTTTGAGCCGCTCGATAAGTATACTTTTTCTCATCGCGCTCGCCTGCGCCGCGGGCGGCTGCGCGCGTGCGCAACACGGCGCCTTCGCCGTGCGCAGCGCGACACTCGATCACGGCGAACTCGCAGCGCAGCTCGATTGGCGACCGAACGCGATGCTGCTCGATGCGCTCGACCACGGCATCCCGCTCGATTTCGAGATCCGCCTCGACGCGCTGGCGCCGGCCTGGTGGGGCGGGCAGCATCGCCTCGCGCGTACGCGCTGGCATCGCGAGTTGCGCTACTTCCCGCTCACGCGGCAATATCAATTGCGCGATCCGGATCCCGCGAGCCGCATCGAGGCGCGCCACTTCACCTCGCGCGCGCTGCTTATCGCTGCGATCTGCGACCTGCATTTGGATTTGCCCGCCACATGGCCTGGTGCGGACGCATCGCGCTTCGGTTTGCGCGTCGATCTGCAGCGCGAGCGCCTGCCCGGCGCGTTGCGCCTGCCCGCCCTGCTCGACGCGGACTGGGGCCTTTCTACCGGAAACTATGCATGGCCCGCGCCGCACGCAGCTGGATAAGTTTCATCGCGCGGCGCGTGCTGCCGGCGCTGGCGATCGGCGTGCTGCTCGTCGCGGCGCTGCTGCTCGCGCGCGATGCGGCGAGCGGCAGCAACCGGCTTGGCGCGTACTACTCGTGGATTCTTGCGGCCTCGTCGATCGCGCTGGTCGTGCTGATCGCCATCATTATTCAGCGCCTGCTGCGCCTGTCGCGCGAGCTGCGCCGGCGCGAGCCCGGTGCGCGCCTGACGCGGCGCATGCTGGTGATGCTGGTCGGCCTCGCCGTGCCGCCGGTGCTGGTCGTATACGGATTTGCGCTGTTCTTTCTCAACGCGACGATCGACACCTGGTTCAACGTGCGTCTCGAACAGGGCCTCAACGACGCGCTTGAAATCGGCAGCGCCTATCTGGGCGAGCGCCTGCGCGGCGCCGAGCAGGGCGCAAGCGCACTCGCGCGCGACCTGGCCGATCTGCCCGACGCCGAGCTGCAGGCCAGGCTCGATGGCGCGCTCGATGCGCAGGGAGCCACGCAGCTCACCGTGTTTGGGGCCAACCGGGCGGTGCTTGCGACCGCAAGTTCGGATCCGAAGTTTCTGAATCCCGCCTACCCCGACTCTTCCGCATTGCTGCAGATCAAGGACGCCGGCCGCTATGCCGCACCCGAACGCGGTGGCGCCGACAATCAGCTGATGCTGCGCGTCGCGCGACCGCTCGGCGATGCTGCAGCGGGGAGCCCGCGTTTGCTGCAGGGGTTGTTTCCGGTGCCCACCCAGATCCAACCTCTGACCGCAGCAGTCGAGCAGGCGAGTTTCGATTTTCAGAAATTGAAATTCCTGCGCGACTCGCTCAAGCTCACGCTCTCGATCGTGCTGACCTTCGTGTTGCTGCTGTCGGCACTGTTCGCCATCCTCACCGCGTTTGGCGTTGCGCGTCGCCTGACCGCGCCGATCGGCCGTCTTGCCGCCGCAACCCGTGCGGTTGGAGCCGGCCGCTACGACACGCCGCTGCCGGTGGCGAGCGACGACGAACTCGGGTTTCTGCTCAACTCGTTCAACCAGATGCAGCACGAACTCGAGCGCGCGAGCGCGAGCGCGACGCTCAGCGCGCAGGAAACCGAAAGCCAAAAAAGCTATCTTGGTGCGGTGCTCGAGCGCCTGTCGACCGGTGTGCTCGGTCTGGATCGCGATGGTGTGCTGCGCACCGCCAATCGGGCGGCCGAGACGATACTCGAAGTACCGTTGTCGCGTTACGTCGGCCAGCATCTCGGCAGCGTGCGGCGCGAGCATGCCGCGCTGATCCCATTGATCGACCCGATCCTCAAACACTTGCGCGAAGCTGCGCGCGAATGGCGCGAGGAGGTCGTGTTCGGCGAGGCCGCCGGCGGCGAACGCCGCGTGCTGATGTTGCGCGGCGCCGAGCTCGACGCAATGTCGGGCGAGGCGGGCATCGTCGCGATGTTCGATGACTTGACCGTGCTCAACCGTGCGCAGCGCGACGCGGCCTGGGCCGAAGTCGCGCGCCGTCTCGCGCACGAGGTCAAGAATCCGCTCACGCCGATCCAGCTCGCGGCCGAGCGCCTGCGCCGACGCTTTATCGGTCGGCTACCACCGGATGAGACGGAAATTCTCGATCGCGCCACGCATACGATCGTCAATCAGGTCGAGGCGCTCAAGGCGATGGTCAACGCCTTCGGCGACTATGCCCGCCCGCCGCTGATCGATGCGCGCGCGCTGTCGATCAATGCGCTGGCGAGCGAAGTGCTCGATCTGTACGAGAACGACCAGCGCATTCAGCTGACGCGCCAGTTCGCGCCGGGCGAGCCGATGTTGCGCGCCGATGCGGTGCGCCTGCGCCAGCTGTTGCACAATCTGATCAAGAACTCGCTCGAGGCTATCAGCGGCGAGACCAAGCCGCATATCGAAGTATCCACGCGCCAACTCGCCGACGGCGAACGTGCATGGGTCGAGCTTGCGGTCGCCGACAACGGGCCCGGCCTGCCGGAGGATTTTGGCGAGCGCTGGTACGAACCGTATACGACGAGCAAGACCAAGGGCACTGGCCTGGGTCTTGCGGTTGCGAAGAAGATCGCCGAGGAGCATGGCGGCAGCATCCGTGCCGACAATCGCACCGGTGGCGGCGCGGTGTTTACGCTGCGTCTGCCGGCGGACGGGGCAGGCTTGAGGACCGAGGGATGAAGGCGCAACGGCGCGAGTGGCTGTGGTTGCTGCTGTGCGCGTTCGTGATCCTTGCAGCGGGCATCGGCCTGCGCGATCCGTGGCCGGCGGACGAGCCGCGCTTTGCGCTGTCGGCGCAGCAGATGGTCCAGAGCGGCGACTGGCTGATTCCGCATCGCGGCCACGAGATCTACGCCGACAAGCCGCCGGCCTTCATGATCGCGCAGGCAGCGAGCTACGAGATCACGCGCAGCTGGCGCGTCGCGTTCCTGTTGCCTTCGCTGCTCGCCGCACTCGGCACATTATGGCTGATCTACGACCTCGCGCGGCGGCTGTGGGATCAGCGCACCGGCCTGTACGCGGCCGGCGCGCTGCTGATCGCGTTCCAGTTCGTCTATCAGGCCAAGCGCGCGCAGATCGATCCGGCGGTGACGTTTTTCATCACGCTGGCGAACTACGGTCTGCTACGACATTTTCTGCTCGGACCGAATTGGCGCATGTACTGGCTCGGATGCTTCGCCGCGGGGCTCGGGGTGATCACCAAGGGCGTCGGTGTGCTCGCGCTATTTTTATTTGTTCCGTATATTTTTGCGCGTTTTGCACATTGGAACTTTGTTGCGCCGACTTCGCGTTGCGCGATGCGCTGGCTCGGCGGCGCACTCGCGTTCCTGGCGGCGCTGGGACTATGGTTCGTGCCGCTGTTCCTCGCCGTACGCGCGGACCCCAAGCCCGAGTACGCAGCCTATCTGCACGATATCCTGGTGCGCCAGACCGCCGCGCGCTACACCGATTCGTGGGACCATCAGCATCCATTCTGGTACTACGTGGGCGTGATCGCGACCGGTTGGTTGCCGCTGCTGCTCGCGCTGCCGTGGCTGCTGCCGCGTTGGCGCGACGCGCTGCGCGCGCGCGATGCACGTCTGCTGCTGCCGCTCGTCTGGATCGTGCTGATCGTCTTGTTCTTCAGCCTGCCGCGCGGCAAACGCGACGTATACATTTTGCCGGCGCTGCCGCTGTTCGCCCTCGCCGCCGCGCCGTTTCTGCACGAGATCGTGCAGCGGGTGTGGGCACGGCGCACGGCGCTCGCGCTGACATGCCTGATCGGTGCGGGATTTCTCGGCGCAGGCGCATATTTTCTGTTCACGCATCCGCTATTCGCACGCGATCTCGCCACGCAGCGCGGTCTGGCAAACCAGGGCGCAGCATTGTGGTGGCTGCTGATCGCGCTCGGTGCGTGGATGCTCGGTTGCGCTGCGTATTTCCGCAACGCACGTGCGGTGCACGGTCTCGTCGCCGGCGTCGCGGGACTATGGCTGCTATGGAGTTTCTGGGCTTATCCACTGCTCAACGACTCGAGCTCGGCCGCGGGCTTGATGCGCCATGCTGGCGCGATGGTCGGCGCCGACGCCGAGCTCGGCCTGGTCGCATGGAAGGAGCAGAACCTGCTGTTCGCCGATCGCGAGGTGGCCGAATTCGGTTTCGTCAAACCCGCGCACGAGCAGCTGGGCGAGGCGATCGTGTGGCAGCGCACGGCGCCGCAGCGGCGCTGGGTGCTCGTGCTCGCCGATGCGATGACGCCATGCATCGAACGCGTGCAGGCGCAGTACGTCGGTCATGCCAACCGGCGCGAGTGGTGGCTGTTCCGCGCCGACGCGGTCGCGCCCGCTTGCCGTGAGGGCAAGGTGCCGGCGCCGAAAGACAGCGAAGCTGTCGATCCGAACGCCGAGTAAGGGCGATTCACAGACGCGCATAGATCAGCGCATGACTGCATGATTGCGGGGCGCGCTTGTTGCGCCTCGCGCGCTGGGCATCAGATTTTGCAGCCGCGTTCAAGCAACCACAGCTTGATGAACTTCTGCCGCACGTAGTTCGCTTCGACATAGGCGTAGATCAGGCCGCGCCAGCCGTCGAGAAAGCCGGCGCGCAGCACGTAGCCGCGTAGGAAGCGCCAGAACGGATTCAGTGCGATTTTGTATAAATGTGCGCGTTTTCCACTTTGCCGCATATGCTCGGCCATCATGCGTGCGTAGCGTTCGAGCCGGCTGAGCTGATCTGCGAGCGAACGGTAGGCATGATGTTCCAGATCGCCGGCGAGCGTTGCGACCGCGCCATCGACGCTGACGTGCTCGTGGATTTCGCGGTCGCCGAGAAATCCGCCGCACCTGCGGTCGAACAGGCGCAGCACACGGTCGGGATAGGCGTTGCCGTGGCGCAGGAAGGCGCCGAAGTATTCGGTCGCGCGTGCAAAGCGATAGCCGGCGGCGTCGCCGAAGCCGCGCGCCTGGCTTTCGAGGATCGATGCGCGCAGTTCGGGCGTGACGCGCTCGTCGGCGTCGAGAAACAGGATCCAGTCGTGCTTCGCCGCACGCACGGCAAAATCCTTCTGCGTGCGGAAGCCCGCGAATGCGTGCTCAATCACGCGCGCGCCCTTGGCCGCAGCGAGCTCGCGCGTGCCGTCGGACGAACCCGAGTCCACGACGACGATTTCGTCGCAAAACGCGGTCAGCGAATCGAGACAAAGATCAATATTGGCGGCTTCGTTGAGTGTGATGATGCAGGCGGAAATCGGGGGCTTGCCGGGCATGGGAGTCGGTTCACGCAAGTGAACGGCAACCATACGGGCAAATGGATTAAGCGCCAAGTGCGCTATAGAATCGCAGTGTCCGAGCAAGTTCGGGGCGGACTGGTTTTGAACGATCCCATGTTTTCTTTCCCACGACAGAAAAGAAGGGGACGATATGAACGCGGTGAATCTCAACGCCATACCGATCAAAACCCAGTCAGGCGTGCAGGAAGTGGCGACACGCGCGCACAAGCTGTCTTGGCAGGCGCGCGCATTGCTCGTCTCGGTCCACGGCGACAAGACCGTGCAGCAGCTCGGCAAGCTGTTCAAGGCGCCGGACATCCTGCTGAAGGCAGCCAACGAGCTGGTCGACCACGGTTTTATCGCTTTCGCTGACGGCGCGGAGCTGGCGTCGCCGCCGACGCAGATCGGCACCGGTGTGCTCGCCTTGCAACAGGCGCGCGCGCTGCTCAACGAAACCGCAGTGGAGGCTGGCGGCCTGTTCGGCGGCTTTCGGTTCACGATGAAACTGGAGAAATGCTATACGCCGGCCGAATTACGTGGGCTGTATGCGGATTACCGCAAGATGGTCGGCAAGGCGCGCGGGACGGACTTCGCCGAGGCGGTGATCGAGCGCGTGGAGGATCTGCTCAAACACGTCTAGCGTGTCGCGTTCCCCGGACGGCGGCGCCTGCGCTATGCTTGCGTAGTTTTTTCGCAACAGGCGTTCTGTATGGCTTCCGGCCGCGTTCTCGTCGTCGACGACGAGCCCGACATCCGCACCACGGTCAAGGAAATCCTCGAGGATGAGGGCTATCAGGTCGCGCTTGCCGCAAGCGCCGCAGCAGCGCGCGAGGCGCGCACACGCGAACGGCCCGACGTGATCCTGCTCGATATCTGGATGCCTGAAACCGACGGCATCAGCCTGTTGCGCGAATGGGCGTCGACCGGCGCGCTGAGTTCGCCGGTAATCATGATGTCGGGCCACGGCACCGTCGAAACGGCGGTCGAGGCGACGCGGCTGGGCGCCTACGATTTCATCGAAAAACCCATTTCGCTCGCCAAACTCCTGCTCACGATCGAGCGCGCGCGCGAGGCGAGCCGGCTCAAACGCGAAAACGAGGGTCTGCGCGAACAGCTCGCGCTGCCGCTGGAGCCGATCGGTTCGTCCAAGGTAATGGTTGCGCTGCGTACGCAGCTGGAGCGACTCGCGCAACACGATACCTCGGTGCTGATCCAGGGCGAAGCCGGCACCGGCAAGGAGACGCTGGCGCGCTGGCTGCACGCGCGCTCGGCGCGACGCGGTGGCCCATTCGTCGCCGTCTCGCCGGGCAGCATCCCGCGCGAGCATCTGCTCACCGCGTTGTTCGGCGTCGAGGATGCCAACGGCGTGCAGCAGGGTTTGATCGAGCGCGCCAACGGCGGCACATTGTTCCTCGACGAGGTCGCCGAGCTCGATGCGGAATTGCAGCAGCGCCTGTCGAGCGTGCTCGAACGCCGCGCGCTCGTGCGCAGCGGCGGCGCGGGTCAGGTCGCGCTCGAACTGCGCGTGATCGCGGCGACCGCGCAGAATCTCGATACGCAAGTCAAAGCCGGCGCGTTTCGCGAAGAGCTCTATTATCTGCTCAATGTGGTGCCGCTCGATGTGCCGCCACTGCGCCGGCGCAACGAGGACGTGCCTGAGCTGTTGCGCCTGTACGCCGATTTCTTCGCCAACCGCGACAAGCTGCCATATCGGCATTTCCCGGTCGCGGTGCAGAACCGTCTGCGCAATCACGATTGGCCCGGCAACGTGCGCGAGCTGCGCAACCTGGTGCAACGCCTGCTCGTGATGGGCAACGGCGATGAGGTGCAGCTCGACGAGATCGAAGCGGCGCTGAGCGGCACGACACGCACGCTGCGCGCACCTGTATCGCAAGCTGCGTGACCTCGGCGTCGATGTGAAGTCGTCCGCTCGCGACGAATAAGCCGCAGAGCATTTTGACCACGGATTACACGGATGGACGCGGAGAGAAGCGGATAGAGCGGAATTCGACGAAGGTTTAAGACAATTGCAATCCGCTTGCTCTTATCCTGTGCTCATCGCTTGATCGGCTTTTATCGGTGTTCATCCGTGTAATCCGTGTCAAACGCTTTTTTCTTCCCGACCCACAAGGAAAACCCATGAGCGTAAAAGGCAAAGTCGCCCTGATCACGGGCGCCGCGAGCGGCATCGGCAAGCGCATCGCCGAGGTGTATGCGGACAACGGTGCGCATATCGCGGTTGCCGACATCAACCAGGCCGCGGCCGATGCGGCCGTCGCCGAAATCAAGGCGCGCGGGGTCAACGCGACGACAGTCATCATGGATGTGACCGATGAAGACGCAGTCAACGCCGGCATCGACAAGTGCGTCAAGGATCTCGGCAGCATCGACATCCTCGTTTCCAACGCCGGCATCCAGATCGTCAACCCGATCGAGGATTTTGCCTACGCCGACTGGAAGAAGCTCATGGCGATCCACGTCGATGGCGCCTTCCTCACGACGCGCGCGGCGGTCAAGCACATGTACGCAGCGGGCAAGGGCGGTGCAATCATTTACATGGGCTCGGTGCATTCAAAGGAAGCGTCCAAGCTTAAGGCGCCCTACGTTGCGGCCAAGCACGCGCTGATCGGCCTGGCCAAGGTCGTGGCGAAGGAGGGCGCCGCGCACGGTGTGCGGGCAAACGTGATCTGCCCGGGCTTCGTGCGCACGCCGCTCGTCGACAAGCAGATTCCCGAGCAGGCCAAGGCGCTCAACATTTCCGAGGCCGACGTGATCAAAAACGTCATGCTCAAGGATACCGTCGACGGCGAATTCACCACGGTCGACGACGTTGCGCAGTGCGCGCTGTTCTTCGGCGGATTCGAAACGAACGCACTCACCGGCCAGTCTCTGGTGGTGAGCCACGGCTGGTTTATGCAGTAAGCGATGGCCTCCGGACCGCGCAAGAAGCCGCGCGCCGCAGCTGCGCCTACGGCAGCAAAAAATCGCGCCGAGCTCGTCGTTGCACCTGCGCCGAAGGCGATAGCGACGCCGTCTGAGTCAGCGCAGCGCTACGAAACCGTCGCGCTGGTGCTGCAGGGCGGCGGCGCGCTCGGTTCGTATCAGTGCGGCGTTTACGAAGGCTTGCACGAAGCGGGCATTCGTCCGAACTGGTTCGCGGGCATTTCAATCGGCGCGATCAATGCAGCCTTGCTTGCGGGCAATGCGCCTGAGCAGCGCGTCGAACGCCTGCGCGCGTTCTGGGAGCGTGTGTCGGTGCCGGCGCTGCCGCTCGCGCAAGCCGCGCTCGATCTGCAGCGGCAATGGCTCGACGCGCTGCCGTGGCGCAACAAGCTGCTTGCCTATGCCGATTCGCAGGGCGCGCTCGCCGCGCTGCTGTTCGGCCAAAGCGGATTCTTCGTGCCGCGCGTGCCGCCGCCGCTGCCGTTCGTCAGCAATGGCGCTTCGGCAACGAGTTACTACGACACCGCGCCGCTCAAGACGACGCTCGAACAGCTCGTCGATTTCGATCGCATCAACGCGCGGTCGCACGCGGGCCGTTCAAGGTCTTCGTTTCGGCCACGCATGTTCGCAGCGGCAAAGCGGTGATCTTCACGGGCCACCAGCTCACCGCGCAGGCCGTGATGGCTTCGGCCTGCCTGCCGGCGTACTTTCGCGCGGTGGAGATCGACGGCGAGCACTACTGGGACGGCGGCGTTGTCTCGAACACACCGCTCGATCACGTGCTCGGCTCGCTGCCGCGTCGCGATAGTCTCGTGCTCCAGGTCGACTTGTGGCGCGCGCGCGGCGTGCTGCCGCGCAATCTTGCCGACGTGCTCGAACGACAGAAGGACATCCAGTATTCGAGTCGCACGCGCTTCCACACCCAGGTGATTCGCCAATGGCAAGACCTGCGCACGACGCTGAACGCACTGCTCAAGGAGTTTCCACCCTCGCATGTCACCGCGGAAATGCGCCGCGAGCTCGAACCGTGGCTGTCCGATCGCGTCTACAACATCGTGCACCTGATTTATCACGCCAAGCCGTTCGAGGAGCAGTACAAGGACTACGCGTTCGCGCCGAGCACGATGCGCGAGCACTGGCAGGCAGGTCTCGCCGACATGCAGCGCACGCTCAAGCGTCGCGAATTCTTCGTGCCGCCGTCGCGTCGCGTCGGTGCGGTGACGCATGATGTGAATCGCTGATGTGTGAACCATCAGCGCTGAGCGGCGAGTGGACGAAGCGCGCAACGTGCCGCACGCATGGATACGATTGAGCGTCTGCGACAGATGTGCGGCGGCCTGCGCGACGGCGCACTGCTGCGCGTCTCTCTCGCCAACGCGCTGCTCACGCAGAATGATGCGCCCGCGGCAATCGAGCAATTGCGCGCGGCGCTGAAGTTCGATCCGGACTACTCCGCCGCCTGGAAGCTGCTTGGCAAGACGCTCGCCGACACGGGCGATGCGCCGGCGGCAATCGAGGCCTATCGCAACGGCATTGCCGCCGCGGTCAAGCGCGGCGACAAGCAGGCGCAAAAGGAGATGAGCGTGTTCCTGCGTCGGCTGGAGCGGCCGCGATGAAAACCGCGCAAGCGACGCGCGGAGGGTTGCTGCAGACGTACTTTTATTTCGCTGCGACTGCTTATGTGCTGACGGGTATAGGCGCATCCGCCTGGCTTGCGCCGCGCGTGCCCTACGCCGATGCGTGGCGGCATTACGCGCGCCTGTTGACGCAATCGTTTCCTGCGAGCGTGCTCACGGTCGACAACGGACATGCGGAAATCCTCGCCAATCTCGTGCGCCTTGCCGATCTGCGCTGGTTTGCCGGTTCTGAAGTTTTGCAGATCGCCACTGCGCTCGCGCTTGCGCTCGCAACGTTCGCCGTACTGTTGCGCCGGCTGCTGTCTGCGCCACAGCAGGCGCCCGCGGCGCGTGCGGCAGCGGCCTGCGCCCTGGCGCTGGGCTTGTTCTGGCTCGTCAACGAGCGCGCGCTGGCGCATGCCAACGACGGCCTGCATGTGTACTGTGTGCTGTTCCTGCTCGTCGTGACGATCGCAGTGCTCGCAAGCGATGATGCTGCGATCACCCCGGTACGTGTGGTGTTCGCCGCCGCGCTGTGCCTTGGTGCTGCGCTCAACTTCGGCAGCGGCATCGCAGCCTTTGTCGCGCTCGGCGCGTTGCTGTTCCTGCGGCGCGCCGCAGGCTCGGCCTTTGCAATTGCGAGTGCGGGACTGCTGATCACATTGGCTGTGTATTGGATGCTCAAGCGCGACCAATCGATTCCGCTTACGCTCGCACCCGCCGAACAGCTGGTGTATGCGTTAAGCCAGCTCGCTGCGCCCGTGCAATATCTGCTTTGGCCTGTAGTCGATCCCGTAGCGGCGGCACAAATCCCGGCACCATTCGGCGCCTTCGCTCTCGCCTGCGCGCGCGCATGGCAGCATGCGTTCGGCGATGTGCATACGAGTCTGCTGCCGCAAAGCCTGTGCGGTACGCTGTTGGTGGTGTCGCTCGCGTTCGCCACCCTGCGCGCGCGCCGCTCGTCGAATGAGACGATGCGGATCGGGATTGCGCTCGCGTGGTTCGGCGTCGGTGTGTCCGGCGTGATCGCGTTGTCGCGTGCGGACTATTTCGCGCAGTATCCGACCCAGTTGTACGCGCCGCGTTACCTGCCCTGGTCTACGCTGGGGTGGAGCGGCATGCTGATCGCCCTGATCGGATCGGCATCGACACGGCGCATTGCGCTCGGCATCGCGTTCGCAGTTTCCTTGCTCGCGCTGCCAGTCGAAATCGGCATGACAAGAATCATGCAGCATCAGCGCGAAATCGCCGACGATGCTGCGCTCGCAGCCGTCGTCGGCGTGTGGCCCGATCGCGGCGGCCCCGGCGAGACCGATCCCGGCGACACGCGAGCCGGCGCCGCCGCTATGCGCCGCTACGCCACCGGGCCGTTCGCCTGGGCCGAGGCGGCGCAGATCGGGGAAAATATACCGAGTGATGCGCGCGCGGTCGCGCCGGTCGATCTAAGAATCGTCGCGGTGAACAACGGCATCAACACCGAGGCGCAGCGCATCGAGGCGACCTTGCCCGCACTGGCTTGCACGCCCGTCCGACTGCTCGTCGCGCAGGACGCGCACATCGTCGGCTTGCTGCGCGAAGTTGCGCCGCAGCGCTGGCGCGGCGCCGCGCTGGTCGCCAGCAATGTGCCGCTGCGAGTTCTCGAGCCGCGTTGCGATTAGTTCGCCTGCGGTCGGATCGAATAGCGCTTGTAGTGCCATTGATACTGCAACGGCGCGATGCGCACGCAGTCTTCGATGCCGCGGTTGAGGGCGGCGACCGCGCGAGTCAGATCGCGGTCGGCGATATCGGCGGGTGCGGGCAGGAAATGCAGCGCATAACCCGCTGCGCGCGGCAGACGCTCGACGAAGGCGAACAGCACCGTCGCGCCGGTGCGCTGCGCGAGGCGCGAGAGCAACACCATGGTCAGCGCGTCGCTGCCAAAAAAGGGCGCAAATTCGCCTTCGCCCTGCTTGGGCTGCTGGTCGGGCAGGATGCCGACCACACCGCCGGCGGCGAGACGTTTGAACAGTGCGCGTACGCCGGCCGCGCCTTCTGCACGCACCTGTTCGACCGCCAGTGAGCCGCGAGCGCGGATCAGCAACGGTTCGAGATCGACATAGCGCGGCGGTCGATAGGCGATCGCAAGGTGCTCAACGCGGCTGCACAGCCAGTAATTGAGCAGTTCCCAGCAACCGAGGTGCGGCGCGGCGATGATCAGGCCTTGGCCGGATTGCAGCGCAGCATCGAACAGCTCGCCGCCGTGCACTTTGCGAATCAACGCAAGATTGCGGCGCGGATCGCCGGTCCAGATCTTGGCGATTTCGGTAAACGACTTGCCGGCCTCGATCAGCGCCTCGCGCATGAATTCCTGACACGTTTGCGCACCAAATTGCGTCTTTACGTATGACAGGGTGTCTTCGGCCTTGCGCCGCAGCGGATTGTCGACCCGCCCTAGCAGCCAGCCAAGCGCGGCGCCTGCCGCATGCAGCACGCGCAGCGGCAATAACCCCGCGAGGCGCAACAGGCCGTACAAGATTGCAATAGGCCAACGCACAATGAATGCGATCCAGACGAAAACGCCAGATTCTAAACGCTGCGACGGTAAGCGCGGCGTGGGCATGCTGCGGCGGCCATTGACCACGCAGTGCCACGCCGCGAGCATGGCACGTTCTCAAACACGAAGGATACGGGATGATCGCGCTGATCCAGCGGGTCGAGGAGGCCCGGGTCGAGGTGGCCGGTGCAATGGTCGGCGCCATCGGCAAGGGCCTGCTCGCGCTCGTCGCGGTGCAGCCGGGCGATGGCGAGACTCAGGCACAGCGCCTGGTCGAGCGCCTGCTGGGCTACCGCGTCTTCGCCGATGCCGAGGGCAAGATGAACCTGTCGCTGAGTCAGACCGGCGGCGGTTTGCTGCTGGTATCGCAATTTACGCTCGCTGCGGACACGCGCCAGGGCATGCGCCCCGGCTTCAGCACCGCGGCAACGCCTGCCGAGGGGGAACGTTGGTTCAATCGGCTGGTCGAAATGGCAAGAAATCTGCATTCACAAGTGGAAATTGGGCGATTTGGGGCCCATATGAAGGTGAGCCTCATCAACGACGGGCCCGTGACATTTTGGCTGGAGGTGCGCTAGCCATCCGTGGCTCACCCTCGGCCGTCGCACGCGATGCGCCCCAACGCATCGCGTAAGCGCGCAGGCCTCGCCTTGACACCCCTCCTATACTCCCTTGTCTTTGTCCAAAGATTCACGATCCATGAACGCCGAAACCGCTAATCAGCAACAATCCGAGATCAAAAGCCTGATCATCAAGGGCAAGGAACAGGGTTACCTGACCTATGCCGAAGTCAACGATCACCTGCCCGACGACATTGTCGATCCGGAGCAGCTCGAAGACATCATCGGCATGATCAACGACATGGGCATCGAGGTGCACGAAGTCGCACCCGACGGCGATTCGATCCTGCCCGAAACCCCGGTCGCGACCGACGATGAAACCGCGACCGAAGAAGCGGTCGCCGTGCTCTCGGCGGTCGATGCCGAAGTCGGCCGCACCACCGACCCCGTGCGCATGTACATGCGCGAGATGGGTACGGTTGAACTGCTCACGCGCGAGGGCGAAATCGCGATCGCCAAGCGCATCGAAGAAGGCCTGAACCAGGTCCAGACGTCGCTGGCGAATTTCCCGTGGTCGATTCAGCTTCTGGTCGAGGAATACGACCAGCACGTCGAGGGGCGCAAGCGCCTGTCCGAAGTGCTGACCGGCTTTGCCGACATCGAAGTGCCGGGTCTGGGCGCGCCTGAGGAATTGCTCGAAGTCGAAACCAACGGCGTTGCCGCGAAGGACGTCGACGATGAATCCGAAGACGGCGAGGAGGCTGGCCCTGGCGAGACCGGCCCGGATCCCGCCGAAGTGACGCGGCGCATGGAAGAACTGCGCACGCTCTACGGCAAGTTCCAGAAATCTGCGGGCAAGGTCGGCACCGAGGACAAGAAGACGCAGAAGCTGCGCGCGCAGATGGCTGAGGCGTTCCTCAAGCTCAAGCTGCCGTCGATCATGATCGATGCGTTCGTACGCAAGCTGCGCGAAGTCGTCGCCAACATCCGCGGCCACGAGCGCGTGATCATGGACATCTGCATCAAGCAGGCGCACATGCCGCGCAAGGACTTCATCAAGGCGTTTCCGTCGAACGAGACCAACTTCAAGTTCGCCGACGAAATCATCCGCAAGAAGCAGAAGTGGGCCTCGGCGATCCGTGCGCACAAGGATGAAATTGTGGGCGAGCAGGAAAAGCTCGTTGGGCTCGAAGGCGCGCTCTACCTTTCGCTCGCCGACATCAAGGAAATCAACCGCGCGATGTCGATCGGCGAGGCCAAGGCCCGCCGCGCGAAGAAGGAGATGGTCGAGGCCAACCTGCGCCTCGTGATCTCGATTGCCAAAAAGTATACCAATCGCGGCCTGCAGTTCCTCGACCTGATCCAGGAAGGCAACATCGGCCTGATGAAGGCGGTGGACAAGTTCGAATACCGCCGCGGCTACAAGTTCAGTACCTATGCGACGTGGTGGATCCGTCAGGCGATCACGCGTTCGATCGCCGATCAGGCGCGCACGATCCGCATCCCGGTGCACATGATCGAGACGATCAACAAGCTCAACCGCATCAGCCGCCAGATGCTGCAGGAAATGGGTCGCGAACCGACCCCGGAAGAACTCGCGGTGAAGATGGAAATGCCCGAGGACAAGATCCGCAAGGTGCTCAAGATCGCCAAGGAACCGATCTCGATGGAGACGCCGATCGGCGACGACGAGGACTCGCACCTGGGCGATTTCATCGAAGACACCAGCATCGAGTCGCCCGTGGACGCGGCGACCGGCACCGGCCTGCACGAAACCGTGCGCGACGTGCTCGGCGGCCTCACGCCACGCGAGGCCAAGGTGTTGCGCATGCGCTTCGGCATCGACATGAACACCGACCACACGCTGGAAGAGGTCGGCAAACAGTTCGACGTCACGCGCGAGCGCATCCGCCAGATCGAAGCCAAGGCGCTGCGCAAGCTGCGTCACCCGAGTCGTTCCGAGCAGCTGCGTTCGTTCCTCGATCTCGAATAAGCGCGTTGTAGGGGGTAGGGCGCGATTCATCGCGCCCGGTTTGTCTTGGGTATTCGTAGGCGCGATAAATCGCGCCCCTACCCAACATCGTAGAAAAACTGCTCGCGCGTGATCTTGCCGTTACGCACTGCGTAGACACCGATCTCGCGCATGTTCACGCGGCCGCGGCCCTTCATCGTGGCATCGAGCGTCATCGCGACGCTGAACCAGTTGCCAGCGATCACCGGCTCGCTGACGCTGCTGCCGTGCACGGCTTCGACCATGGCGTTGAACTGGTGCCCTTTCTCGAAAATCGCCGGCAGCCCCTTGGCGTTGCCGAGGCCGGTGGAGCCTTCCATTTCGATGCTCACAGCGTCGTCCGCGTATAGTTCTTTCTGCGCCTGCTCGTATTCGCCTTTGCCGCACAGCTCAACCAGGCGTTTCGCAATTTGTTCGGTAGTCATGNNNNTCAAGGGAAGACCATAAGCGGGTCATGCTGACAGCTACATGTCAGTAGTCTTCTGATAGGTACGAACGGTAAACTTGCACCACGGGCCTGTAGCACAATGGTTAGTGCAGGAGACTCATAATCTCTTGGTTGCAGGTTCGAGTCCTGCCGGGCCCACCATTTAATGGTCCATTCGGTCGCGCACACGCGTGTGCGCTTTGGAGCGAAGTTTGGCTATTTTGGCCAAACTTCGATGCACGTGCAGTAAGGTTGGCCGCGTTCGACGGTTGTCGCTCTTGTCCAGATGGAAGCTGTTTAATAGAAGCCATGGCTGACATAGTCGCTCCGTTCGTCAGATCCCGAATGATGGCCTCAATCAGATCCCGGGACGCGAAGCCCGAGATGATGGTGCGCCGTTACCTTCATGGGCGCGGGTTTCGATATAGCCTCGCCCGAAAGAACCTGCAAGGCCGGCCGTACCGACGTTCGCTTCATCTACGCAC
>VBNZ01000151.1 GCA_005877675.1 Gammaproteobacteria bacterium | reverse complement strand
AACAACTCGCCGCGTAACGGCCACCAGTGGGAGAGCGTGCAGCTCGACGTCGCTGGCCGCTGGTTCTTCGGCGACATCGGCGCCGGCTGGCGTCCGTACCTGGTCGGCGCCGTCGGCGCGCTGCGTCACAAGGCCTACTCGGGCTTCCTGCTCAACAACACTTCGTACGCGAGTGGTGGCGGCTGGGATCCGATGGTCCTCGGTGGCATCGGCCTGCAGTACAGCCTGTCGGATCGCCTCGCGTTCCGCGGCGAAGTCGCTGCGCGTTATGACCGCGACAACAACTCGCTCAACACCGCGCTGTCTGACTCGTATGGCTTCAAGCGCAAGACCGGCTTCACCGATGGTCTCGTCACTGTCGGCCTGACCTACAGCTTTGGTGGTGCACCGGCCGCCGTGAAGGAAGTTGCGCCGGCGCCGCCGCCGCCGCCGCCGCCGCCGGTCGCTCCGGAGCCCACCAAGGTCAAGATCGACCTGCGTGGCGTCGAGTTCAAGTTCGACCATCCGCGTCCGGGCGAGAAGCTGATCCCCGCGCTGAAGGCCCCGACCGCCGCGTCGGTGCAGATTCTCGACGAAGCCGTGGATACGCTGAAGCGCAACTCGAACGTCCAGGTCGAAGTCGATGGTCACACCGACTCGAAGGGTGGCGATGCGTACAACCAGAAGCTGTCGGAGCGTCGCGCCCACGGCGTGTACGAGTACCTGCTGTCGCACGGCGTGCCGGCCAGCCAGATCACCGGCGAGCGTGGCTTCGGCAAGACCAAGCCGATCGACACCAACGATACCGCGGAAGGCCGTCAGCGCAACCGTCGTACCGAGCTCAACGTTCAGTAATATCGCGTTGTTTGGTGCAAGCAACACAAAACCCCGGCGCAAGCCGGGGTTTTTTTATGCGGCTGTTTTTGCAATCCTCGATCGCCAGGATCACGAGCGGCCATCCTTGGCCGCACTTCTGAAGTGAAGCAAAAAGCGTCAAGCACTCATCCAGTTCGTTACGGTCTTGCGCGTGTGCTGAGCAAGCTCGGTCTATGCTCGCGTGCGCAAGGCGAGGCGCTCGTGCGCGCGGGGCGCGTACTCGTGAACGGACGTATCGTGCGCGATCCGGAGGCGCCGACGTCGATTGAGCGCGATCGCATCAGCATCGACGAGCTCGCAGTCGCGGCGCAGGAAAAAGTATACATCGCCCTGAACAAGCCGCGCGGTTACATCACGACGGCCAGCGACGAGCGTGGCCGAGACACCGTGTATACCTTGTTGCAAAGTGGAAAAAGCGCACCGATCGATGCGCGCTGGCTCGCGCCGGTCGGGCGCCTCGACAAGGCAAGCGAAGGCCTGCTGCTGTTCAGTAATGACAGCGTGTGGGCTGCACGTCTGACCGATCCTGCGTCACATCTCGACAAGACCTATCACGTGCAGATCGATGCGCTGGCCGACGCGACTGTGCTCGCGCGCTTGCGCGCGGGCGTGATCGCGCGCAGCGAACGACTCGCCCTCAAGAGCGTGCGCGAACTGCGCCGTGGCGAAAAGAATTCGTGGCTTGAGATCGTGCTCGACGAAGGCCGCAATCGGCAGATCCGCCGCGTTCTTGGGGCGTTCGATATTGGCGTGCTGCGGCTTATACGCGTGGCGATCGGCGACCTACAGCTTGGCGATCTCGCCAAGGGACAGTGGCGCACACTGACCGAGTCCGAGGTCGCGCAGCTGGCACCGTCACCACCGGCGCTGTCGCACGCTGCCGCGCCTGACTGATCGCAGGTCTGCTGCAGTGTGATGCGAAGCTCGCGAGTAGCAGGGCTGCGCATTCGGCGATGTAGCGAGAGCCCCGCGCGTGCGGGGCTCCGCGTTCTGCGATGTGGCGGTATCAGTGCTGATGCGCGCAAGCCGCGTCGTACTGCGAGACGCTCGCGGTATTGCGCGAGTTCTGCGGTTGTTCGCCTGCGTAGACCGTGCCGGCCTTGCCGTCCGGATTGAAGGCCGAGCCCGGTGCTGTAGCCGCGTTCCCGGGTGTATTCGGCGCGGTCGCACTACCGCAGCTCTGGTTGGGCTGGCCGGTCGGATGCGTCGGCCCGTGCATCGTGGTGGTGCCGCCCGCCGCGGCTGGAGTCGCCCTCGGTGTGGACTGCGCGGCTGCCGGTGCCGTGTGCATGCTGCCACTCGGCATGGCGCGGTTCGCGCCGCCCGCTGCGAAAGCGGCGCCCGACAGTGTCAAGGCGACGGAAGCGGCAACTAGACGGATACGATATGTCTGCATGATGTTCTCCTCTTCGGTTCGGATTTCCCCGGACAGGCAACGGCGTCGGGGATAGCAGCGCGGCCCCTCACGAGAATCGCGGTCTATCCATTTGTTTATCCCTTGCACACGCGGTCGCGTTGCTAGAATGCGGCGGGCCCAGACATCAGGGATTCATCGACATGAACCAGACACAACACGACGATGTCTATCCGCTCGCAGGTGGCTGTACCTGCCGGGCCGTGCGTTATCGCATGCTCACGCCGCCGCTGTTCGTGCATTGCTGTCACTGCACCTGGTGTCAGCGTGAAACCGGTGCAGCGTTCGCGCTAAATGCAATGATCGAGGCCGATCGCGTCGTGCTGCTGCAGGGTGAAATTGTGGCGGTCGACACGCCCTCGAACAGCGGCAAGGGGCAAAAAATTTCGCGCTGCGCTCGTTGTCACGTCGCGCTGTGGAGCAACTACGCCGGTGCCGGCGATGCGATCCGCTTCGTGCGCGTGGGTACGCTCGACCAGGCGTTTCGCATCAGGCCGGATATTCACATTTATACTTCCACCAAACAGCCGTGGATCGCGCTCGGTGCGGATATTCCCGCGGTGCCCGAATACTATGCGCGCAGTGAGTATTGGCCGGCGCAGAGCCTGGCGCGGCGCGCAGCGCTTATCGCGCGAAAGACCACTTGATCCCGGATTTGTTCAGGGTTTTTCCGGCAATCGGAGGAATCGATGGCTCAGCGTATCGCTTCTATCGTCTATTTGATAACGGGCGTAGTGATTGCGCTTGGCGTACTCGGGCATGGATCCAACGACCGTCTACTGGTCGCCGAATTATCCGGCACACGATCAGCAACTTCTCAGCGTGATCCACGCGATATGGTATTTCGTCAGCGGCTGCATGCTCGTGCTCGGCGCCATCATCGCGTGGACCTGGTTGCGTTGGCGCCGCGGCGCGCACGATCTGTTCCTGCCGACCGACCTGATCGGCGTGTTCTATGTGGTCAGCGGCGTCGCCACGGTGACATACACGGGCAAACCGTTTTTCTGGGTGTTCGTCGTGCTCGGCGGCGCGCTATTGCTGACCGCGCGGCTTATGCGCAGGGCATAGTTGCGCATGCGGGATGCGCAACCCGATGCTCCGGGCTGCGCTCCAGTACCGTGCGATGGTCAATCCTGATTGTCTTCTGAGTGCTTCGTTTGCGTGGTCGCTTCGATGCGCCCATACAAACCATGTGCCTCGTCGCCCGGTCCTGCGGTGAAGAACAACGTGTTCACCGGTTGGCCGGCAAATCCGTTGCCGAACGCGAGACCCCACAAGCCATCGATCTGCACGCCGTCGAGCTGGCCGCGTGGCGTGTAGTTCTTCGGATCATAGGCGTTGACCCTGCCGTCGCCGAAATTGCCGATCAGCAGACTATTGCTGAACTTGCCGAAGCCTGCAGGCGCAAGTGCGATGCCCCACGGCGCATTGAGGCGGCCGTGTGTGGCGACGCGATCGAGCATCACGCCGTTGGGGTCGTACACATCGACGAAACCAAGCCCCGGCCCGTGCACGTCGTCGTGCGCGTCGGCATCCTGCTTGGCGTAGGTCACGAAGATATTGCCGCCGATCGCCTGGATACCGAACGGCGCGTAGCCTGTCGGAATCTTCGGGTCAACGAATGCGCCTGCCGCGAGCGTCACCGGTGCCCAGGTGTTGTCGAATACATCGACGCGCGCGTTGTGAAAATCCGTTGCGTACAACAGTTGGCCGCTGCCGTTGGCACTGATCGCAAGACCTTTGTAAATGGCGTTTGCGCCGGAATTATCGACCGCAACGATCGCATGGGTGCCGTCAACACTTGGCGCCCAGCCGGCGATCACGCCATCTTCGGTCGCAAAAATGAAACGGCTGCCGCCCGGCGCGCCGCCATTCAAACTCACCGGAAAGCTGGTCGCTGCATTGACCGGATTGAACACGATGCCGGTCGGATTACCGCCGGTGTTCGCGCTCGGCGTTGGAATCTGCACGACCAGCGATAGCGGCGTGCCGCTGCCGTTGTACAACGTCGAGGTGCCGCTGCCGTTGTTGGCGACCCACACCGGTCCCGTCGGATTGAAGGCGATACCCCAGGCGTTGACCAGGTTCTGATCCGTGTGATCCGCGGGAAGAAAGCCATCGGAAACGAGATTGTGCGATTGATAGGCGTTGTCGTTGTCGGCAAAGGCGAGCGGTGCAATCGCACTTGTACTCGCCAGCACCAGTGCACTTGCGAGACGGCGCAATCTGTCTGTCGGAAACTTCGTATGCATGTTCATTAGCGTATCCTCGAGAGGGAGCGGGACACAGCGCCGCCCGACGCCCCCTGTTCGACGTCGCTGTCCTGCGTGAATTGCAGGGTCGTCGCGCGCAGTTCAACGCGCGCTGGCGCGCGTTTCGTTACGGTTCATGCGCCGCTTACGTTCTCTTAACGCGTTGCGCGTTCAGGCGTGCAATACGCCCAGCTTGCGTCCGACTTTGACGAAAGCCTCCACCGCACGATCGATCTGCGCGTGCGTGTGCGCCGCGCTCATCTGCGTGCGTATGCGCGCCTGACCCTGCGGCACGACCGGGAAGAAGAAGCCAATGACGTAGATGCCCTCGTCGAGCAGATCCTTCGCGAACTGCTGTGCGAGCTTGGCGTCGTACAGCATCACCGGCGCGATCGGATGCGTGCCGGGTTTGATATCGAAACCCGCCTCGCCCATGCGCTTGCGGAAGTACAGTGCGTTATCGTTGACCTTGTCGCGCAGCGCAGTGCTTGCGGACAGTATCTCGAATACCTTAATCGACGCGGCGACCAGCGGCGGCGGCAGCGTGTTCGAGAACAGATACGGGCGCGAGCGCTGGCGCAGCAGGTCGATGATTTCGCGGCGGCCGGTGGTGAAACCGCCCGAGCCGCCCCCCAGCGCCTTGCCGAGCGTCGAGGTGAACACGTCGACCTCGCTCATCACCCCATGCAGCTCGGCCGAGCCGCGCCCGGTCGGGCCGACGAAACCGGTCGCGTGCGAGTCGTCGACCATCAGCAGCGCGTTGTATTTCTTTTTGAGCGCGACGATCTCATCGAGCTTGGCGATAAAGCCGTCCATCGAAAACACACCATCGGTTGCGATCAGGCGCGTGCGCTTGCCTTGTGTTTCCTGCAGATGCTTTTCGAGTTCGGCCATGTCGCCGTTCGCGTAGCGCCGGCGCTCGGCCTTGCACAGGCGGATACCATCGATGATCGAGGCGTGATTGAGCGCGTCGGAAATCACCGCATCCTCTTCGCCGAGGATGGTCTCGAACAAGCCGCCGTTCGCGTCGAAGCAAGAGGTATACAAAATCGCATCGTCGGTGCCGAAGAACTTCGCGATCGTGGCTTCAAGCTGCTTGTGCAAATCCTGCGTGCCGCAGATGAAACGCACCGAAGCGAGGCCGAAGCCATGCGTGTCGAGTGCGTCTTTCGCCGCCTGGATGATCTGCGGATTGTCGGCCAGACCGAGATAATTGTTGGCGCAGAAGTTGAGCACTTCGCGCCCGTCGGTCGTCTTGATTGCGGACGACTGCGGCGTTGTGATCACGCGCTCAGTCTTGTACAAGCCCTGCTCGCGGATCGAGTCGAGTTCGTGGACGAGGCGGTCGCGGGCGGCGTAGGGCATGATGCGGCTCCTGAAGGGAGCGCGCATTTTAACGCATGGCGCTCAGCTCAGCTTCTTGAACAGCAAACCGCGACTGTCGAGCACGTGATCGACATGGCCATGATCGTCGCGCACGAATTTCACTTCGAAATCGTATTCGGGAACGAAGAAGCGGCCTTGTGCGCGCGGCAGGAATTCCCCGTCGAGTGCGTCGCCTTCGTTCCCGGCGGCGCTCAAATGCCAAAACAGCTTGGCGCCTTCGGTGCGCACGAGGATCATTATGCCGGGCGCGACTTGATACGTTCCTACATAGTCGGAATAGATTTTGCGCGCATCCGCTGGCGGCGGACGTTCGCGGTCGAGCGCTATGTCGAATACCGCGCTGAGCGCGTCGGCGCGGCCCGCCCCGCGTCGCGGCTGCGGCGCGACGATCAAATCCTTTTTGACATAGGGGTCCTTCGCGTTGCGCTCGTCGCCGGCGAAGTAGCATTGGCTGATGCGCGGCTCGTAGCCGCTGCGCGTGACGAGGAAATGGATGTGCTTGGGCCGCATGCCGTAGGGGACGGGCATGATCGTGTCGAAGGCATAGTCTCCGGCGGAACCTGCCTTGATCCTGCCGCGCAGTTGGAATGCGGGGCTGTGCATGTCGTAATCGCCGGCGTTGTTCACCTGCCACACATCGAGTACGCCCCCGGCGAGCGCCGTGCAAGTCGCCGCGTCGATGATGCGGCCGCGCATCTGCAACGGCGTTCCCGGTTCGTCGACATCGCACAACCGAGAGCGAAAGGGCGCGTCCTTGCGATACGCAGGGCCAAGGATATTCGTGACGCCGGTCATGCAGTTGCCGGCGGCCCAAAGGCGGTGCGCCGGCGTGAACGCGAGCGCAAGCGAACTCAGCAGGAATTTACGGCGTGACTCGATACGGTCCACGGCTGTCCTCCCGATTTGTCGACCGCGATTTCATCCGGTAGAAAACGCGCAGGTCGGAACATTCTGCAGCGGCGCAATTGTCCTGCTCCTGTGCGAAGATGTCACGGACCCAAGCGATGAGGAGTTGCAGTCATGCCCCGGCTCGTCAAATGCGGTTTGATCCAGACCTCGATGGCCTGCAGCGTCGACGAAT
>VBNZ01000150.1:24014-33316 GCA_005877675.1 Gammaproteobacteria bacterium | reverse complement strand
AGCGCAGGATGATGAGGTATCGGCTGTCGTATTGCTTCCAACGCGATCAGTCTGCGCAAAAGTACCCGTAGCGCTGCTCGTACACGGAGGGCCGCAAAACAGTTTTTCCGATCGCTGGACGTATCTTCTCAACGCCGCAGTGTGGACGGGCAACGGTTTCGGCGTCGTCGCGATCGATTTTCACGGCAGCACCGGTTATGGCCAAGCATTCACCGACGCCATCCACGGCGATTGGGGCGGCAAGCCGCTTGTTGACTTGAAAGTTGGGCTCGGTGCCGCGCTCGCGCACTTCGACAGGCTCGACGGCGAGAGAGTTTGCGCAGCAGGCGGTTCCTACGGCGGCTTCATGATGAATTGGATTGAGGGCACCTGGCCTGACCGATTTCGCTGCCTGGTAGAGGCCGATGGTGTTTTCGACACGCGCGCGATGACCTACGAGACCGACGATCTTCGCGCCGATGAATGGGATTTTGGCAACCAGCCGTATCATGAAACGCCCGACGCCTACGAAAAATGGAGCCCGGTCCACGGCGTCGCGAATTGGCGAACGCCCATGCTCGTGCTTACTGGCGAGCGCGATTTCCGCACGCCGTCAACCCAAGCTGTCGCCACTTTTACCGCGTTACAGCAGCGCAACATTCCATCGAGGTTAGTAGTCTTTCCCGACGAGGGGCACTGGACTGTGAAACCAAAAAACAGCCTCCAATGGTATTCCGAAGTGCTCGGATGGATGAGCCGCTACACACAACAAGCCTGCACGCCACACTCATAGACTGCCCTCCCGCGGTTTCGCGACCGAATTGAACGGTCGCGAATGGGAGCAGGTGGGTAGGCACTCGCGGATAGCCGACAACCGCTTCGTTACGGCACTTATTGGACGGGATGCCAGCCGCTTCGCGTTGACCGCGGTTAGGCGCATGAAATTGCCGCGCTTGTCGAGCCGCCATAGGTCGGCAGGCGCGGTCAGAGTATCTAAGGTGTAGATGACTTCGCCCGAGGGCAGGAGCGTGAGATCGCCGACGTGTCCCGCGCCCGTCAGGCGAGTGACCCGCCCGCTGGCAGCTTCGACCCTAAACAGCGGATGATCGAACCCATCCTGCGCGGTCACGTAAAGCGCGGAAGAATCGGAGCGCCAGTGCAGTGTGTCGATCGATCGGTCCCAGTCAGCGGTGACCGCGCGTGTTCGGCTTGTGGCGAACTCACGCAGCATGAGAACCTGCCGATCATTTTCGTAGCCTGACCGCTTGCTGGCGAGCCACGCGAGCCAACGACCGTTGGGCGAAACGATCGGCTGAGTGTCGATCGCTTCGTTTTGGCGTGTTTCGTCGACCGGCGGCGCGGATCCGTCGGCCGGCGCGGAAAATATGTCGTAGTTGGTTGACAGTGGCTCGATGCGGCCGGCTTCGCGGAGAGCGAAAAAAACAGTTCGGCCGTCGGAACTCCAGCCAACTTCCTCGCGGCCTCCGGCAGGTTTCGCCGGCACGTCTCCGATCAAGCTCCCCTCAATCGCGTGGCCGCTGCCTTCCGCGCGGCCGCGAACGAGAGGGATCACGAAAAGCTGCGACCGTTCACCGTCCGCCCATTCATCCCAGAAGCGTATCGGCAACTGATCGTATATTCGAACGCCTTCTGAAGTGGACGATGGCGCCTGCTGAACGTCAGCGAGCGTGCGCGCGCCGACTGGTCTAACCGCCCAGACGAGAATTGCATCCCCACGCGGAGACAGACGAAAGCCATCGATTTCGTAGTCGCCAGTCACCTGCTCGGGCGCCGTGCCGTCCGGCTCGATGCGCCACACTGCAAGCTTTCCCGCGCGGCGGTCCGACAGAAAGTAAAGGCGACCATCGAGTCCAAACTCGGGTTCGCTTCCGTGCGCGTTACCCGGCAAGACGATCTTTTCAGCACGAGCGTGCGGTCGGGCTAAATCGAGTCGCCACAGATCGCGGCTAACCCGATTCGTCATCGAGTCGGACTCGCGTTGCTCCCAAACCAGCCAGCGTCCGTCTCGCGACGCCGCGGGGTGGGCAACCCGCGATAGCGACACCAGATCCCGCGGGGTGAAGGCACGCGCTGCGGCGTTGGTACAACCCAGTATCAACAGGATCAGCAGCGCCGGTTTCAAACCGATTCCATTTTTCTGATGAAAGCAATCACGCGCGCGTCGCGTCACGGTTTCTCCTCACTACCCGGATATTCGCGGCCATTGTGCAACGACGCGGTTGTCACGGTCTAACACGTGATAGCGGTCGTGCTGCATGCCGGTCGGGCATGCATGGTTCGGCAGGATGCGCACCGTGCGCCGATTGCGAGTTCGGGGATGCCGCGTTTGAGCTTGGTCGAAGGGCGACGATGCCATGCTCTTGATTCACGTCGACGACGATCAGGTCACCATATGGACGGCCGCTTAGATCGCAGACCAAGCCATAACCTTGGTCAATTGCCTGACGCGCTGTTCCGCGATCGCGGAACAGCGCAGCCCAGCCTGCATCGACAATAGTCCACACATTGTGTGCGCTTTCTTGACCCCTTCTGAGACATTGGGAAACAAAAACCCAGCAATTACGCTGGGTTTCCTGTTCTGCGAGACTTCCTGGGATGTCCTGGAAGCCGTTGTTGGCTGGGGGACTAGGATTGCTCGTCTCATCCTGAGACTCGCCCCTCCGCTGCGCTGCGGGGCCAGCTCCGCCGCTGCGCGGCTCCACTGTCCAAATTCGCTCCCGGCGAATTTGTCGAACCCAAGGGTTCGAACCTGGTCCCGAACAAAAAACAAAGGCCCCGAAAACGGGGCCTTTGTTTTTTGGCTGGGGGACTAGGATTGCTCGTCTCATCCTGAGACTCGCCCCTCCGCTGCGCTGCGGGGCCAGCTCCGCCGCTGCGCGGCTCTGCTGTCCAAATTCGCTCCCGGCGAATTTGTCGAACCCAAGGATTCGAACCTGATCCCGAACAAAAAACAAAGGCCCCGAAAACGGGGCCTTTGTTTTTTGGCTGGGGGACTAGGATTCGAACCTAGATAAGCAGAGTCAGAGTCTGCTGTCCTACCGTTAGACGATCCCCCAAAACCTGCTCTGACTTTTTTGAACGGGGATGGAAAACTTGAAACTTCGATCCTGAGACCGGACGACAGTTTCGTCGCTGTCCGCAACCGCGCTATGCGACTGCGGACAAGATGCCGAAGCTTAGCGCTTCGAGAACTGCGTCGCGCGGCGGGCTTTGTGCAGACCCACTTTCTTGCGCTCGACTTCGCGCGCGTCGCGGGTCATGAAGCCGGCCTTGCGCAGCGCGCCTTTCAGCGTTTCGTCGTGCTCGACCAGAGCGCGTGAAATGCCGAGGCGGATAGCGCCGGCCTGGCCGGTGTTGCCGCCGCCTTCGACCGTGACGAGCACGTCGAACTTGTCGGTGGTCTGAGTCAGCTCGAGCGGCTGGCGCACGATCATGCGCGAGGTCTCGCGGCCGAAGAACTCATCGAGAGTCTTGCCGTTGACCATGATGCTGCCCTTGCCCGGGCGCAGGAACACGCGCGCGGCGGAGGACTTGCGGCGGCCGGTGCCGTAACTTTGTTGAGTCGTTGCCATGTCAGACTTCCAGTACTTGCGGCTGCTGCGCGCTGTGCGGATGGTTCGGGCCTTTGTAGACCTTGAGCTTGGCGTACATCGCACGACCGAGCGGGTTTTTCGGCAGCATGCCCTTGACCGCGGTTTCGATCACGCGCTCGGGGTGCTTGGCCAGAAGATCCTTCAGCGCGATCGACTTGATGTTGCCGATGTAGCCGGTGTGGTGGTGATAGATCTTGTCGTCGAGCTTGTTGCCGGTGACTGCAATCTTCTCCGCGTTGATTACGACGAGATAATCGCCCGTGTCGCAATGCGGGGTGTAGACCGTCTTATGCTTGCCGCGCAGACGGCGGGCGAGCTCGGTGGCAAGGCGACCCAGCGTCTTGTTGCTGGCGTCGACGAGGTACCAGTCGCGCTTGACCGTCTCAGCTTTGGCGCTGACCGTTGTGGTTTTCATATCGAACCTGTGCCCGTTCGGGCGCTAAGAATGGTGCGTGGTGCAAGAGAGCCGGAAATTTTAGCGGAAACGACACCGCAGGCGCAAGCCCTGCGTAACCGGGCAATGTGGTGCGCGCAAAGTTATGGCGGTGTGTTTGCGCACGCGGTGCGGACGATTGAGAATATCCGCTCCATGCCGGGGTTTCGAGCGCCAAGCCCATGTTTCATCGCCAATTATCCATCTCCGATCGCATCCTCGTGGAGCTCGACCGTGCGCTCGAAACAGCGTTCGATGGCGCCCCGCAGCCCGCTCACCCCTCGCCGGCCAGCGGCCTGGCCGAGGCGCACCTGGACGATGCGGCACGCCGCCACGCGGCCGGCTTGATGCGCGTGAATCACACCGGCGAGGTCTGTGCACAGGCGCTGTATTCGGGCCAGGCCGCGGTGGCTCGCCACGCGAACACGCGCGCGCAACTGCTCGCCGCGGCAGCCGAGGAAACCGATCATCTCGCCTGGTGCGCCGATCGTCTCGACGTCCTGCACAGCCGCCCGAGCCTGCTCAATCCACTCTGGTACGCCGGCAGCTTCACGCTCGGCGCGCTCGCGGCGCTGGCAAGCGACCGCATCAGCCTGGGCTTCGTGGTCGAGACCGAGCGCCAGGTCGAGGCGCATCTGGGCGAACATCTGGAAACCTTGCCCGCAGAGGATGCCGCGAGCCGCGCGGTGGTCGCAAAGATGCAAGCGGACGAGGCGCGCCACGGCGCCAACGCACAGGCGGCCGGCGGCATCGATCTGCCGCCGCCGATTCCCTCGCTGATGCGTTTCGCCAGCAGCGTGATGAAGTTCGTCGCTTACCGTCTGTAGGGGCGCGATTCATCGCGTCCGCAGCGGTTTCCGGATAGCAAGCCGGGCGCGATGAATCGCGCCCTTACGGAAAACGCTAGCGTTACCAGATCGTCGTGCGCTTATCCGGCGGCGTATACATCTTGTCTTCGGGCTTGATGTCGAAAGCCTTGAAGAAGGCCGACTGATTGGCGAGTGTGCCGCGCACGCGATCGAGCGGGATCGAATGCGGATCGGACTTGACCAGTTCCATCGCAAACTTTTCGCGCAGCTTGGCCTGCCAAATCTGCCCGAAACCGATGTAGAAGCGCTGATCGCCGGTGTAGCCGTCGAGCAGTGCCGCGGGCTTGCCATCGAGCGATAGCTGGTACGCCTTGTAGGAGATCGCCAGGCCGGAGTTGTCGGCGATGTTCTCGCCGAGCGTCAGCTTGCCGTTCGAATGCAATCCGGGCACCGGCTCGAACGCACCGTACTGCGCCACCAGCGCGGCGGTCTTGGCGTTGAACTTCTCGTGATCTTCCTTCGTCCACCAGTCGCGCAAATTGCCGTCGCCGTCGTACTGCGCGCCCTGATCGTCGAAACCGTGGCTGATTTCGTGGCCGATCACCGCGCCGATACCGCCGTAGTTCACCGCATCGTCCGCCTGCGCATTGAAGAACGGCGGCTGCAGGATCGCGGCCGGGAACACGATCTCGTTGAGCTCGGGGTTGTAGTAGGCATTCACCGTCTGCGGCGTCATGCCCCACTCCGCGCGGTCGACCGGCTTGCCGAGCTTGTTGAGATTGCGCTGGTATTCGAACTGGTTGCCACGCATCACGTTGCCCACGAGATCGTCCTTCTTGATTTCCAGCGTCGAATAATCGCGCCACTTGTCCGGATAGCCGATCTTCGGCGTGAACTTGGCGAGTTTTTCCTGCGCCGCCTTTTTTGTGTCGGCGCTCATCCAGTCGAGCGTGTCGATGCTCTGCTTGTAGCCCGCGAGCAGATTCTTGACCAGCTGATCCATGCGCGCCTTCGACTCGGGCGGGAAATACCTGCCGACGTAGAGTTTGCCGACGGCCTCGCCCATCGCGCCCTGCACTGCATTGACGCCGCGCTGCCAGCGCGGGCGGTTCTGCGGCACGTCGCGCAATGCGGTGCCGTAAAACGCAAAGCGCGTGTCGACGTAATCCTTGCTCAGGAACGGCGCATAGGCGCTCAGCAGGCGCCAGCGGAAATAAGTCTTGAGCACCGGCAGCGAGGTCTTCGCCAGCACCTTGTCCATGCCGGTGATATAGGTCGGCTGGCCAACGATGACATAGTCGACCTTGCCGTCGATGCCCGCTGCCGTGAGATAGCTCTTCCAGTCGTAGCCGGGCGAAAGCTTGGCCAGGTCCGCGAACGATTCCTTGTTGTAGGCCTTGATCGGATCGCGCAGCTCGACCTTGGTCCACTGCACCTTGGCGAGTTCGGTTTCGAACGTGACCACATCCTTGGCGCTCTGCGCGGCGTTCTTGTCGCCGGACATGCCGAGCATCTTTTCGACCAGCTGCTGGTACGACTCGCGGATCGCCTTGAGCTTGGCGTCGCTTTCAAGATAGTAGTCGCGATCGGGCATGCCGAGGCCGTCCTGGCCGAAGTCGACCACGTACTTGGTCGAATCCTTGTTGTCCTGATGCACGAACGCACCGTACGGCGCGGTCGCCCCGAGCTGAATGAAGTGCGCGATCAGCGCAGGAATTTCCTTCTTGTCCTTGATCGCGTCGATCTTGGCGAATTCGGCTTCGAGCGGCTTCAACCCCCGCGTCTCGAGCGCGGACTCGTCCATGAAGCTCGCATAGAAATCGGCGATCTTCTTCTTGTCCGCATCGGCGCCATCGGCATTTTTCGTGGCGTCTTCAATCACGCTGCGCACGGCGATCTTGGCGTCGTCGTCGAGTTTGACGAACGAGCCGTACATCGGCTTATCGTCGGGAATCTTCACCGTGTCGAGCCACAGACCGTTGACGTATTTGTAGAAGTCGTCCTGCGCGCGCACCATCGGATTGATGTTGTCCTTAGTCACGCCCGACGTCAGCGGCGGCGCAGGCGGTGCGGCCGGAGTCGCCGTAGGCGCGGCGGGTTGCGGCGCTTGCGCGACAGGCGCCTGGGTCTGGTTGGAGCAAGCAGCGATCAAGCCGGCGCAGGCCAGCGACAGGACGGTGCGTTTCATGGTTTCCCTCGATGAACAAAATGTCGACGCGCCACGTTAGGCGCGCCGCGCACGTTGCGCATGGGCCGGAAGTCAGCGGCGGCAATCAGCGCGCGATGATGGGAGGAACTCTGCACAAGCCTAGCGAGCGAAGAGGCGATCCAATCGAAGATCAGGCGCGACGCCGGGGCGCAGGAACCGGAGTGTACAGTCGAGTACATAAGGATGACTCGCCGCATCCGCGGCTCGCCCTCCGGGCCATTCGCTTCGCGAATGTTCGCTCCGGCATCCTGCCTGCGCAGTCCGAGCACCGCCGGCGCGCCCGATCCTATCCAGAATCGGATCGAGCGCAGTAGCTGGTGCTGAGGTTTCTAGGTCAGGTTGCGCCCGTGAAACAGTTCTTCGATCTCGCGCTTGAGCAGGGCCTCGATGCGCTGGCGATCCTTGAACGACAGATCCTCGGCATGCGCCTCGAACAGATAAGTGTCGAGGTCGAAGTCCTTCACGTGCATCTTGGTGTGGAAGATGTTTTCCTGGTACACGTTGACGTCGAACATCTCGTACTTGTTGCGGATGTGCTTGGCCAGGTATTCCTGGATCGAGTTGATGCGGTGATCGATGTAGTGCTTTTTGCCCTTCACGTCGCGGGTGAAGCCGCGCACGCGGTAGTCCATCGTCACGATGTCGGACTCGAAGCTGTCGATCAGATAGTTCAACGCCTTCAGCGGCGAGATGACGCCGCAGGTGGCCACGTCGATGTCGGCGCGGAACGTCGCGATGCCGTTGTGCGGATGCGTCTCCGGATACGTGTGCACCGTGATGTGGCTCTTGTCGAGATGCGCGACGGCGCTGGCGTCGTGGTGCTCGTGGACGGCGTCGGAGATCAGCTCGCGCCCGGCGTCGCGCTTGTCGATGATCGGCTGCTCGGAGATCAGGATCGTGACCGACGCGCCCTGCGGATCGTAGTCCTGGCGCGCGATGTTGAGGATGTTCGCGCCGATGATCTCGGCCACGTCGGTGAGGATCTTGGTCAGACGATCGGAATCGTAGGCCTCATCGATGTATTCGATATAGCGGTCGCGCTGCTCGGCGGTCACCGCATAGCAGATGTCGTAAATATTGAAACTGAGCGCCTTGGTAAGGTTGTTGAAACCCTGCAGCTTGAGGCGCGGAAGCGGCTTGACCATTGAGGCCTCCTTGGACAGGCCGGGTGCATTGACGGGCGCGAATTATGGTACAAGTTTGCTGCAGGCGAAACCGTGTGTGCCGCCGACTGTGAGTTCGCGGCGCGGGTGACCGGTGTGAAATGGCGGCGACAGGCATGGTTCTTGCGCCCCCGCCTTGTTTCACATTTTTTTTGGTCTAAGATGGATATCGGGCTCGGGGCCGGGAAGCGGCCCTTACGGGGGGCAACATGATGAGACAAAACCAGAGGTCGAACGTGACCCAGCCATTGCGCTACACCCTGCAGAAGGCCATTTCTTCGCGTATGCAAACCCCTAAATCCTTGGTCTTCGATCAGGCAGCACTCAATCGCTTCCTGGAGAACTGTCATCTGCGCCACTACCCGCGCAAGACGGTCATCATCCGCCCGGGCGATCTGGCCAATATCCTTTACTTCATCATCGACGGCTCGGTCACCGTGTCGTCGGAGGACGAGGACGGCCGCGAACTGATCCTCGCCTACATCAACGCCGGCGAATTCATCGGCGAGATGGGTCTGTTCGTTGAAACACCGCAGCGCGAAGTGATGGTGCGCACACGCACCTCGTGCGATCTGGCCGAGATCAGCTACGACCGCCTGTTCCAGCTTTCCGAAGGACCGTTGCGCGACGATCTGCCCAAGGTGCTGTTCGCGATCGGTACGCAACTCACTAATCGCGTACTCAACACCTCGCGCAAGGTGAGCCGCCTTGCGTTCATGGACGTGACCAGCCGCGTCGCCAAGACGCTGATCGACCTTACCGCCGAACCCGATGCGATGTCGCATCCGAAAGGCATTCAGATCCGCATCTCGCGTCAGGAAATCAGCCGCATCGTCGGCTGCTCGCGCGAGATGGTCGGGCGCGTGCTCAAGCAGCTCGAGGCGCAGGGCATGATCTCTGTGGCGGGCAAGAACATGGTGGTGTTCGACGCAAAAGAGCGTTGACGTTACTGGCTCGCGCGTGCCCGCACGCGCGACACGCTGGATTTTCCTGCCCCACGACGCGCCGCTCCGGCGCGTTTTTGCATGCCTGCACCGTGAATCATGTAGACGTCCGAGCGCGCGTAATGCGAGCCCGGGCGCAGCGACGGCTGAT
>VBNZ01000150.1:13623-23922 GCA_005877675.1 Gammaproteobacteria bacterium | reverse complement strand
GTAACCGCCCCGCACCGCGCCCGCGCCAACCGGCTTCGACACCCATCTTCGACAACTCGTATTCGCCGTGCGCGGCGTCTTTGAGCAGCGCGACCGTGCCGATCACCTCGCCATCGACCAGCGCGAAAAAAATCGCGCCGCCCGGTTTCAGCACGTGCTGCTCGGGCTGCCCCAGCACATCGCGATCGATCGGTTCGAGCGACCAGTAGCGTTCGAGCCACTGCGCATTGATGCGGTAGAAATGCTCGCGCAGAGCCGGCTTGAACGGCACGATTTGAACCGTCGCCGCGGCGAGGCGCGCGTGCTGTGCAAGGATGTCCTGCAGCACGCGCTCGCCGGACAGCTCGCGTTCGAGCGCAACCATCGCGGTGCCGAGATCGCCGGCATGGCGCGCGAGCAGCGCCGCCGTCGCGCGGCGTATCGCCGTCCACACCGGCCCCATCTGCGCAAGACGCCGCTCGCCCGCGGACGACAAATCCAGCACGCTGCGCCGTGCATCGCTGCGATCGGACTTGCGCACCAGCCAGCCCGTGCGTACGAGCCTGGTCGCGAGCTGACTCACCGCCGAATGCGTCTGACCGATTTCGTTCGCGATCTGCGTGACCGTATCCGGCCCCCTGACCTGCACGTAGCGCAGCACCGGAAACCAGTGCGCATCGAGCTCGATGCCGACCGCGCGATAGGCAGCGTTGGCGATGCGATAGCAATGTTCGGACAGGGCCTTGAAGCGGCTGCCGAGCGCGAGTTCGGCTTGCGATTGCAGGAACACGGCAAACTTCCGTCAGTAGTTACGTTAATGCTAACGTAATTTATCCCGCGAGAAGTTGCAAGCGGCGCCGACGCGGGACCGCATGCTGGGAAGCGGGATCAGGCGCCTTGCCGCGCGCGCCCCTGGTCGCGAATGCGCCGCCAGTAGCCCATGAGCTTGGCCGACAGCGAGCTCGGCGCGAACTGCGGCTCCTCCACCGCGTGCCGGCGCGCAAGGATTGGCGCGGCCCGCACCTGGCGATAGCGATCGAGCGCCGAGATCAGGCTGCGGCGCAGCAGTTCGCGCGACAAAGGCTTGGGCAGGAAACGGTAGATCTGACCCTGATTGATCAGCTCGATCAAACCGCTGCTGCCGGCAAGGCCATTGACCGCGATCGTCAGCGTGGCCGGGCTGTAGCGCTTGAGCGTTTTCAGCGTGCCGATGAGATCTTCGTTGCGGTTGTTGGCGAGTTCGGCGACGACTAGCTTTCGATCAGCCTGTGCACATCGACGCTTTCCGCATGCACCTGATCGCGACGGCTGAAGTCTTTCAGACTCGCGACGAGATCGGCGATCTGGTCGACGCCGAACACCGTGTCTTCGAGCACGCCGGAGAGATCGGCAAACAGGCCCTCGTCGATGCTGCCGCGCGCCAGATCGACGCCCGCGATCGCCTGCTCGACCACATCGAGCAGATACGGCGCCTGCCACGGCTTTTCGATGAAGCGGAAAATTTCGCTCTCGTTGACCGAGGCGACGATCGCCGACAGGTCGGAATAGCCGGTCAACAGCAGCCGCATCGTCACCGGCGAGATTTCACGCACCTGACGCAACAGATCGACGCCGAGCATCAGCGGCATGCGCTGATCGCTGACCACGACATGCACGCGGCGCTCGCGCAACATCTTCAACGCCTCATGCCCCGAGGTCGTCGTCAGCACCTCGTAGCGGCCGCGGAACAACATGCGCAGCGAGCGCAGGATGCGCTCCTCGTCATCGACGAACAAAACCGTAGCGCGTTCGCTGCTCATGACGCCTCGCTCGCATTGGTGTGCGTGACCGCGCGGATTGGCAGCGCGACGATGAAGCGCGTGCCGACACCCACGGTCGAAGTCGCGCGGATGCGCCCGCCGTGCTGGCCGATGATCTGATAGCAGATCGCCAGGCCCAGACCCGTGCCCTGTCCGACCGGCTTGGTCGTGAAGAACGGATCGAAGATATGCTCGAGATGGCGCGGTTCGATGCCTTTGCCATTGTCCTCGATCGCAATCAGCACGAATTGCGCCGAGGCATGGGTATGTATGCTGATGCGGCCATCCGAACGTTCGATCGCCTGCGCCGCATTGGTGACGAGGTTGAGCAGCACCTGATTGATCTGTGCCGGCGCGCACTCGATCTGCGGCACTTCGCAGAAGCGCCGTTCGCTTTCGATCAGCCTGTGCACATCGACGCTTTCCGCATGCACCTGATCGCGACGGCTGAAGTCTTTCAGACTCGCGACGAGATCGGCGATCTGGTCGACGCCGAACACCGTGTCTTCGAGCACGCCGGAGAGATCGGCAAACAGGCCCTCGTCGATGCTGCCGCGCGCCAGATCGACGCCCGCGATCGCCTGCTCGACCGCCTTGTCGTCCGCGCCGGTCAGCATGGTGTCGAGCGCCTGCTCGTATGCGGCGAGCACGCCCTGCACCCCGGCAAGCGAGTCGCGCGTCATCTCGACGTTGTTGCGCACATAGCCGAGCGGCGTGTTCATCTCGTGCGCGATGCCCGCGACCATCTGGCCGAGCGAAGCCATCTTCTCCGACTGAATCAGCTGGCTCTGCGATGACTTGAGCTTGCGATAGGCCTGTTCGAGCTCGAGCGAATGCGCGCCGATGCGGCGTTCGAGCGCACCGAGCAGATCGAGCACCTTGCCCGCGCCGAGATATTGCCCAGCCTGATCGACGACGATGAAGTCCTCGGTGATCGGCTGGCGGATATGCGCATTGATGTAGCGCCCCGCTTCCTCGATCGACGCATCGGCCGCGAGCACCAGCGGCTGGGTATGCATGACCACGCTGATCGCGCGCTTGCCATACAGCTCGCGCCCGAACGGCTTGATATAGACCCGCTGCATCAGGTCATAACGACTCACGCTGCCGACCGGCCGGCCATGATCAACCACCGGCAGCGACAACCACGGCGCACTGTCCGCATGCAGAAAGCGTTCGCCGACCGCGAGCACCGGCCGTGCGGGATCGAGTGGATCGAGCCAGCGCGCGAGCGCGCCAACCCGGATGTCCTCATCGCCCGGCGTTGCGGCATGCGTCGCGACAAGAATGGCAGTCGTCGTGACGGAGGTTTCCGTCAGCACTGGATTGGCGGCGAGGTTCATTGCGCAGGCATCGTCGTGCGGGATTGCGCCCTGTGCGCAGTCCGGCTGCATATGCTGATGGGCGATTGTTCAAGCGCGATGACAGCCGCGTGACGCGTGTTGCACGTGTGATGCTGTCCTCAACTCATCGCCAGTCGTCGCGCCCTAGCTGCCGAGCGACTTCCCGACGCAGGTGCGGCGTCGCGTTGACCAGCACCGGGCGCCGAGCGTGCTGCAATATCGGCAGATCAGCCAGCGAGTCGCTGTAGGCAACGTCCCAGGGCGGCATCACGCCGGCCTGCGCAAGCGAAGCCAGCTTCGCGCGCCCGATGCAGTGTCGCCGTGTCGGCCACAGTTTCGAAGCAACTACCTCGACTTGCATCAAGCCGTGACTGGCCATCAAATCGCGGACGAGCGTATCGATATTGCCGCTGACAACAATGACGCGATCGCCCGCAGCGCACGCACGCTTGAGTGTATCGATGCCATCAACGATCTCGCGTGCAGGACCGCACGCGATGCGCTGCGCGAACTCGTGCAGATGTTGTGCGTAGATTGCAGGGTCAGTACCGAGCCGCGAAATCCAGCTGAAGATGCGCGTCGCAATCGGCAATCCGCGCTGAGTGCGCAATAACGGCAGGGCAATCGGCGCGACGATCACTGCAAGAGCGTGGCGCCAGCGGCTCGCGCGGATGCGTTCGCGCAGAAAATGGCCGAATGCATCGCCGCGCACCAGCACACCATCGAAGTCGAACAGCACGGTCCGGCGCACGTCAGCGCGCGTGGCACAATCGTGCGCCGGCGAAGCGCCTGCAGCGGTAAGATTTGTACTCAAGTGTGAAACAGTGCGCGCAATTCCGCACCCGGATCGGCTGCGCGCATAAACGTTTCGCCGACGAGAAAGGCGTTCACGTTCGCTTGTTGCATACGCATGACGTCCGCGCGCGAATTGATCCCGCTTTCGGTGACGAGCAGGCGGTCGGCGGGCACGCGCGCGCGCAGGTTCAGCGTGGTATCGAGCGAGGTTTCGAAGGTGCGTAGATTGCGGTTGTTGATGCCGATGAGGCCGGCAGGTGTCGCCAGCGCACGTTCGAGTTCCTCGGCGTCGTGCGCCTCGACCAGCACATCCATGCCCAGTTCGTGCGCCAGGGCGGTGAACTCGGCGAGCGCCGCATCGCCGAGCGCGGCGACGATCAGCAGAATGCAATCCGCGCCAAGCGCACGTGCCTCGTAAATCTGATACGCGTCGACGGTGAAGTCCTTGCGCAGCACCGGCAGTGCGCAGGCCGCACGCGCCTCCTGCAAATACGCATCGGCACCCTGGAAGAAATCCACGTCGGTCAGCACTGACAGACAGGCCGCGCCACCGCGCTCGTAGCTGCGCGCAATCTCCAAGGGACGGAAATCTGGGCGCATTACGCCTTTCGACGGACTCGCTTTCTTCACCTCGGCGATCACACCGGCGTGTCCTGCGATGATCTTTGCTTCGAGCGCGTCAAGAAATCCGCGCGGCGGCGGCGCCTCGGCTGCGCGCGCTGAAAGTTCGCGCAACGCCACGCGCGCGCTGCGCTCGCGGATTTCCTCGACTTTGCGCGCGAGGATTTTCTTCAGAATATCGCTCATTGTTTCTCTCTGCCGTCATTCCCGCGAAAGCGGCAATCCATCTTGGTCTCGCTTCAAAAAGAAAAAACTGGATTACAAACTGCATCAGCAGTTTGCCCTTCCGGCCATTCGCTGCGCGAATGTTCGCTCCGGCATCCTGCCTTCGCAGTCCCGCTTTCGCGGGAATGACGAGCTTGGGCAAAGTCGCGGAATCTTCATGGCAGTGAAGCTTTGATGCGCTGTGTCGCTTGTACGAATTGATCAAGCTTCGCGCGCGCCGCACCGCGCGCCAGCGCGTCGCGCGCGCGCGAGAGGCCGTTGCCAATCGAGTCGGCGACGCCCGCAGCGTACAGCGCGGCACCCGCGTTCAAGGCGACGATATCGCGCGCCGCGCCGTCGCGGTTCTCAAGCGCTTCGAGCACGCGCGCACGTGACTCGTCGGGGGTTTCGACGCGCAAGCCCGCGCTGTCGGCCAGCTCGAGGCCGAATTGTGCCGGCTCGATCTCGTATTCGCGCACCGTGCCTTCGCGCAGCTCGCCGACCAGGGTCGGCCCCGCGAGCGAGATTTCGTCCATGCCGTCGCGCCCCCATACGACCAGCGCGTTGCGCGCGCCGAGGCGCTGCAGCACGCGCACCTGGATGCCGACGAGATCGGGATGGAACACGCCCATGAGGATATGCGGCGCGCCGGCGGGATTGGTCAGCGGGCCGAGGATGTTGAACAGCGTGCGCACGCCCATTTCGCGCCGCACCGGCGCGACCTGCTTCATCGCCGGATGATGCACCGGCGCGTACATAAATCCGATGCCGGTCTCGTTCAGACATTGTGCCACCTGCGCCGGTGCAAGGTCGATCACAGCGCCAAAGGTCTCGAGCACGTCGGCGCTGCCCGATTTCGACGAGGCACTGCGATTGCCGTGTTTGGCCACGCGTGCGCCTGCCGCGGCAACGACGAACATCGATGCGGTCGAAATGTTGAAGGTGTTCGAACCATCGCCGCCGGTGCCGACGATATCCACGAGGTTGTCGGTGTCAGCCAGTGGGACCCTGGCCGCCATCTCGCGCATCACGCTCGCGGCGGCGGCGATTTCGCCGACGGTTTCTTTCTTCACACGCAAGCCAGCGAGAATCGCAGCGATCATCGGCGCCGAAACTTCGCCGCGCATGATCTGCCGCATCAGCGCGATCATCTCGTCGTGGAATATCTCGCGATGCTCGATCGTGCGCTGCAGCGCCTGTTGCGGGGTGATGCTCATGGCACGGATTCAGGCCGCAGCCAGCGCAGGCGCATGCAGAAAGTTGCGCAGCTGCGTGTGGCCATGCTCGGTCAGAATCGACTCCGGGTGGAACTGCACGCCTTCGATCGGCAGCGCCTTGTGGCGCAGGCCCATGATTTCATCGAGGCTGCCATCCGCATGCTGCGTCCACGCCGTCACCTCGAGACAATTCGGCAAAGTGGATTTTTCCACAATGAGAGAATGATAACGCGTCGCGATGAACGGATTGGGCAGAGAAGCGAACACGCCGACGCCCTTGTGATAAATCGGCGAGGTCTTGCCGTGCATGATCTCGCGCGCGCGCACGACCTTACCGCCGAACACCTGGCCGATGCTCTGGTGACCGAGGCACACGCCGAGGATCGGAACCTGCGCGCCAAGCTTGGCGATCAGCTCCAGCGTCACCCCCGCGTCGTCGGGCGTGCCGGGTCCGGGAGAGATCACGATGCGCGCCGGATTGAGCTTGCGGATTTCCTCCACCGTCAGTGCGTCGTTGCGTACTACGTGCACGTCCTCGCCGAGCTCGCCCAGATACTGCACGAGGTTGTAGGTGAAGGAGTCGTAGTTGTCGATCATGAGGAGCATATGAAACTTTACCTATCGATCATCAGCTTTGACGAATCGACCACATGCGCAGCGGCGATTCGGGTGTGGACACATTCTATACGTGAAGTGCACTTGAACGCTTCGTTGTCGGGCAGCCCGCTTGCCGGAGTCGGCATTGATCGCATTTCTGGGCAGCAGTCTGGCCTGCACTCCCTGCAGATTGTGAACGTGTAATCGGCGGCGAGGCTTGCTGAAGATTCCACTGCGCGGCCGATATCGGTGCGGCACTTCCTGCAGGCAACGCGTCCGTGACCATCGGCGACAGGTTGATGCGGGAAAGTGCTTCGCTCAAGGCTGCGAGGCAAGGGGTTTATCCGTTTTCAAGGAGAGAACTATGTCATTGCACGAAGAGCAAGCGGTCCTCAACGCGATTGCACTCTGGAAAGCGATCCACGGCGGTTGTTGGCCGGGCCCGCCCATCGATCAACGCCTGACCGAGGTCGCCCGAGAGGTTCTTGTGTCCCTCTCGCTACTCGACGCGTCTCGTGGCATCGCCGACAAGCAATTGGCGAAAGGACTCGCCGGTTATGCAGTCGAGCGATTCAACACGGCCGCGAAAAATGTAAGCTCATTCGGTTGAGGGTTGAGCCAAGCGGTCGCCAGGAACATCAAACACGGCGACCGCTCTCAAGCGTAATGAGGATGTCGCAGGTTGCTTGCGCCAGCGGTCACCCGCGGATATCGAACCCGGGGCTCTCATCGAGCTCGCCGTCCGCCTTGAGCACGGCGAATTTCTTGCGCTCGCCATCGAATACGACAGGCACCGCTTCCTTGAAAGCCGGACGGCGGATGAACTTGAGTTCCCAGCCGTACGCCTCGAGCGAGCGTAGCGTTATCAGCTGCGAATCGTTGAGTTCGCGCTGCATCAGCCGCTGCGGTTTCGCAGCCGCACGCCGCCGTTCGTGGTCGTTCATCGCAAGCCCCCCTCGCAACGTCACGTCCGCCGTTGTAGCAGGCGCGCGTGATCCAGGCAACCGGATTTACAGCCCCCGCGCCGCCTGCTCGACCGCGCGGAACAGTGCGCGGCACTTGTTCATCGTTTCCTTCCATTCGAGCTCGGGCACCGAGTCGGCGACGACACCGCCGGCGGCCTGCACGTGCAGCTGGCCGTTCTGCACGATCGCGGTGCGAATCGCGATCGCGAGATCGGCCTCATCGTGCCAGTTCCAGTAGCCGATCGCGCCACCGTAAACGCCGCGCTTCACCGGCTCAAGCTCGGCGATCACTTCCATCGCACGCACTTTGGGCGCACCGGTCAGCGTGCCCGCGGGGAACGTCGCGCGAAACACGTCCATGAAGGACAGGCCCGGCTTGAGCTTGCCGACGACTTCGGAAACGATATGCATCACATGCGAATAGCGCTCGACGAGCATGTTCGCGGTGAGCTCGACGCTGCCGGTCTCGGCGATACGCCCGACATCGTTGCGTCCCAGATCGATCAGCATCAGGTGCTCCGCGCGTTCCTTCGGATCGGCGAGCAGTTCGGCCTCCATCGCAAGATCGTCCTCGGGCGTGTGACCGCGCCGGCGCGTGCCGGCGATCGGGCGCAGCACGACCTGTCCGCCTTGTGCGCGCACGAGAATCTCAGGCGAGGAGCCGATGATCTTTTCCGCCCCCAAGTCGAGGTAGTACATGTACGGCGACGGATTCAGTGCGCGCAGCGCGCGATAGACATCAAGCGGACGCGAATGGAACGGCACCGACAGGCGCTGGCTGATCTGCACCTGGAATACATCGCCGGCAAACACGTATTCCTTCGCGCGTGCGACCGCGGCGAGATACTGGTCCTTGGGAAAACTCGAGACGAAATGCGATTCGTCGATCGCCTGCGGATTGACGAAATCCGGATACGCCGCGCTCGACGAACGCAGGCGGTGCTGCAGCGAATCCAGACGGTACTGCGCACGCGTGTAGGCGCGCGGCTGGTGCGGATCGGCGTTGACGATCAGATACAGCTTGCCGGTGAGGTTGTCGAACACCGCGAGCTGCTCGGCCAGCATCAGGAAAATATCGGGCATGCCGAGCATGTCGGGATTGGCGTCGGCGCGAATCTTCGGCTCGATATAGCTCGCGCATTCGTGGCCGAAGTAGCCGACCATGCCGCCGGCGAACTTCGGCAGACCCTCGATCGCGGGCACGCGATACGAAGCCTTGATCGCGGCAACTTCTGCCAGCGGGTCGGCGACTTCGCGGCTCTCGACGACCTCGCCTTCTTCCTCGATTTCCAGGCGCTTGCCGTAGATGCGCAACACGCGCCGCGCCGGCAGGCCGATGATCGAATAGCGTCCCCAGCGCGCGCCGCCCTCGACCGATTCGAGCAGATAGGTGTACGGCCCATCGGCAAGCTTGAGGTACACCGTCAGCGGCGTGTCGAGGTCGGACAGCACCTCGCGCACAACCGGAATGCGGTTGTAACCTTGCGCCGCGAGCGCGGCAAATTGTTCGCGCGAAATCATGATTGTTGTTCTGGCAACCGGGCGGGGGGAAGATAGCAAGCCCGCGCGCGCGACGCCAATGACTTGGCACTCGTAAGGTTCCGAGCAAGTGCTTTTTTTTGCCGCGGATTACACGGATATCACGGATAGAAGCAGTAACCGTGCAAGATTTGCGCGATGCTCGCTGATCGATCTGCGTTATCCGTGTAATCCGTGGCTAAAATTCTTTTGGCGCTCATGCGCCGACCAGCGACCTGCGCGGTGTGCCGCGCAGATGCAGGCGGAACTCGACGCCGCTGCCGTCGGCAAGATTGCTCGCACTCGCGCTGCCGCGATGCAGTTCTGCGATCAGGCGCACGACGTGCAGACCCAGGCCGAGATGCGGCGCATCCGCCCGCGCGCCCGGATCGGTGACATGCGGCGCGCCGGTCGAGGGGCGCAGGCTGACCAGCGATTCGAACAGGCGTTCGCTCATGAAGTCCGGCAACGACGGCCCGGAATTCGCAACCGTGATGTCGGCACCGTCCTCGCGTGGCGCCAAGGCGAGGCGAATCCAGCCATCGGCCGGCGTGAAGCTCTTCGCGTTGTCGACGAGCTTGTCCAGCGCCTGCGCGATCAATTCGGGTGCGCCGTGCATCGGCAGCGGTGCCATGGCGATCTCGCATTCGACGCGGCGCGGCGCGAGCAGCGGTCGATAGGCCTCGGCGCAGCCGCGCACGACAGCGGCAAGGTCGAAATCCTCGCCTTCGACACCGGCGATCGCGCGCTCCATGCGGCTCGCCTCGCTCATCGCGCGCACGATGGCGCCGAGACGTTCGGCGCCGCCGCGCGCGCGCGCGAGGTAGGTGCGCGCATCGGCCGGCACCGCCTGCTGATCGAGATTATCGAGCGAGGATTTGACGATCGCGAGCGGCGTCTGCAGCTCGTGCGACAGTTTCGATGCGAGCGTGCGCAGATAGTCGGTGTAGGCAGCGACCTCGTCGAGCAGCCGCGCGAAACTGCGCGCGAGATCGCCGAGTTCGTCGCGTGCATGGAGCAGCGGCAATGCGGCCGGGCCTAATCCGGTACGATCCACTTTTCCACTAGTGCGCACCGCAAGCTCGGTCGCGTCTCGCAGGCGACGGATGCGCCCGCCGAGCACGCTGAACACGCCGAACAGGATGCTCGCAGTCAGCACGAGCACCCCGATGCTGACCGCGCTCAGCATCAGCAGCGCGCGATTGGTCAGCAGCGGCAGCGCATCGCCCGATTGTTCGAGCAGCAATGCGCCACGCACTTC
>VBNZ01000150.1:9161-13561 GCA_005877675.1 Gammaproteobacteria bacterium | reverse complement strand
AGTCGCGGCGACGCCTGACAATGCCTGCCAGATCTCGGGCGAGGCGAGGCGCGGCAAGGTCGGCGCGAAATCCTGCGCGCGCGTCATGTCGGGCGCGATCAGATTGCGATAGACCAGGCCTTCAAGCCAGCGCCGCTGCGGCACGCGCTTGCCCGAGTCGGATGGCGCGAGCTGTCCGGCCTGCGCCATCACCCAACCTTCCGCACTGAGCACGCGCACGCGCATGCCCTCTGGCGCGAATTGCGTGAGATCAGCGGAGAGTGTTGAGGAGCGGCTGAGCAAGGGACGCGGCTCGGGCAGCTCAGGCTGCGGTTCCGCCGTGTCATACATCGTCAGCGCGATGCGTTCGGGCGCTTCGCTGCGCGGCAGGCGCAGTTCGACCCGGTAGCCCGTTGCGTCTTCCTGCCACGCGCCAGACAGCGCTCCCGGCAACGGCGCACCCCCTTTTTGTTGAGAGTGCGACCATGGCTGGTCGCTTGATCCTTCGCGATCAAGGATGAGCGCAGAAAAACTCCCCGGTGCCGCGCTCGCGAGCAGATAGCGTTGGGTCGTGCCACCGCGCTCGAGCGTCAGCGTCAGATGATCGCGCTGCAATGCATCGGCACCGTTCGCGTCCGCGCGCGCGCGCGTGCGATCGCGCGCACCGGCAAGCAGGTACAGCCAGTCGTTGTCCGCGCAGAGCAGCAGCGTGAGCTTTTGTGCGTCGGCAGCAGGACCGAGATTCTGCGCCTGCGGCGCGATGACGCTCCAGTCATCGGAATAACCATCGATCGCCATCTTGCCCGGACAGGCGTGCAGGTAGAACGCGAGTCCCGCCGGCGGCAATTCGACCTTGAGCGCGGCGAGGCTGCGTGCGAGCGAACGCGCCGAGGCGATCAGTGTCTGTTCCTGCCCCTGGCGCAGCAGCACTTCCATCTGACGCACGATCAGCAGTCCCGCGAGCGGCAGCGCGAGCGTCAACAGTGCGACGAGCAGGAGTTTGAAGCGCAGGGACATGGGATCGAAGATCCGAGATTCGTTTTAGCGCGCCAAGTGTAGGCCGTTTTACGAATCCCGAATTCCGAACCCCATTATGGCTTCCACCGATACCCCGCCCCATGCACCGTCTCGATCGCATCGAAGCTCTCGTCGATCGCGAGAAATTTTTTGCGGATGCGCTTGATATGCGAAGTGATCGTTGCGTCGTCGACGACTACTTGCGCTTCGCGCATGAGTTGATCGCGGTTCTTCACGTGACCGGGAAAACGCACGAGCGTATGCACCATCCAGAATTCGGTCACGGTCAGCGGCACCTCGGCGCCGTTCCAGGTGACGCGCATGCGCTCGGCTTCGAGCTTGAGCGGGCCGGCCTCGACCACGGTTTCCTTCGACACCGGCTTGTTGAGCGAATCGACACGGCGGAACAAGGCGCTGATGCGCGCTGCGAGATGGTGCAGGCTGACGTCCTTGGTCAGGTAATCGTCGGCGCCCAGACGCAGGCCCGAGATGATGTCGAAGTCGGAATCGCGCGCAGTAAGGAACAGTATCGGCAGCGTCGGCGACTTGGCGCGCAACTCGCGGCACAGGTCGAAACCGCCTTCGGGCTCGTCGCCGAGTCCCACATCGATGATCACCAGTTCAGGCATGCGCTGCGCGAACGCGCGGCTCGCATCCGCGCGTGAGGCGTGTCCTTGCGTGGCATAGCCGAAGCGATTGAGCGCCTCGACGTAGTTCGCGCGGATCGCAGGTTCATCCTCGACGATGGCGATATGACGGCCCATGGCGATGCCTTGCAGTAGAAGTTGGCCCAAGCTTAAGGACAGCGCGGCGCTGCTGGCAATGCCGCTGGTGCATCTGCCACGACTTCGCCACAACTGATCGCCCGATTGCCGCAAATGGCGAATGCGCCGTGCAGACCTGCGCGCGAGGATGACGCCACTCCCCAAAAACTTGCAAGCGAACGTGAAACCGAATCGCCCCGACCCGAACGCCGAGCTGCAGCAACGCTTTGAACCCCTGCGTATCGGCTTTGCCTTGTTTGCACTGCTGCTCGGTGCGCTGGCGAGCCTGCAATTTTGATTGCCGGGCGCGATGGCGCGCACGTAGTTTTTGTCTTTAGGGCGCGGTCGCGCCCGTTGAGGAACGCAAATGGATGTCTATCTACCTGCCGACTTTCATGCCCTGCACGATGCGATCGTCGCGGATTGGCGTGACGCCGCCACGCCGGATCGCGATGCTGAAACGCGCGCATCGATCACGGCGCAGGCGAACGACCAGGATATCGATCCAAGCTGGATCGCGATCTAGCACCCCTTGCCAGGCGCGCCGGGGATCGGCCTCATCCCTCACCCCAGATGGTCTCCGGCGCGCGTTTTTTTCGTCGCTTATGCAGCTGCCTTGAGCATCGCCGCGATCACCGCGCGATAGTCCTTCTGCCCGAAGATGGCCGAGCCCGCGACGAAAGTATCTGCGCCCGCTTTGGCGATGTCGCCGATATTGTCGGCCTTGACGCCGCCATCGACCTCGAGCCGGATTGCGCGGCCGCTGCGGTTGATGCCGATGTTATCGATCATGTTGCGCACCAGGCGTAACTTGTCGAGCGCGGCGGGGATGAAGCTCTGCCCGCCGAAACCCGGGTTGACCGACATGATCAGCACCAAGTCGATTTTGTCGAGCACATGATCGAGCCAGTTGAGCGGCGTCGCCGGATTGAATACGAGGCCCGCCCGATCGTGCGGTCGACATGCTCGCTCGCTTCGGGGTGAAAACTGATGCTGGTTGCGCCGGCCTTGGCAAAATCCGGCACGATGCGATCAACGGGCTTGACCATCAGATGCACGTCGATCGGCGCCGTGACGCCATGCTTGCGCAACGCTTCGCACACCAGCGGGCCGATCGTCAGGTTCGGCACGTAATGATTGTCCATTACGTCGAAATGCACCCACTGCGCACCGGCCGCGAGTACCGCATCGACTTCTTCGCCGAGCTTGGCGAAATTCGCAGAGAGTATCGAAGGGGCGATGATGGTGGATTGCTTCATCGGAATTCCTGAATGACTTTAGTGGGGGCGCGATTCATCGCGCCCGGCCCTGTCACTTTGCCAACACGGGCGCGATGAATCGCGCCCCTACGGGTATTTTTTTTCGTGCTGTATCTTCTCATACGCCGCATTGATCTCGCGCGCGCGTTCCTCGGCGCGGCGCTTCAGTTCCGCCGGCACGTTGCCCAGCTTGTCCGGATGATGCTGGCTGATCAGCTTGCGGTAGGCACGCTTGATCTCGGCCGCGCTCGCGCTGCGTGCGACGCCAAGGATCGCATACGGGTCCTTGCTTGCGGATGCCGCGCGCGCTTGTCCCTGCGTGCGCTCGCCGCGCTGCGCGCGCGTCCACGCGTCCCAGTCCTCGGGCGCGATGTAGGCGTAGCCCTTCATCGCCGCAATCGCGGCAAGCTGACGTTCGTCCAGGCCAAGGGAAAAACACAGCTTGCGTACCAGCTGCGCCTTGGCCGGTACCAGCGGCCCCTCGGCGCAGACGATATCGAGCAGCAAGTCGACCAGAATAAAGGCGCGATCGCGATGGTGGCCGCACCAGGCGCGCAGCTGCGCAAGCGCGGCCGCATTTGCGTAATCGGGCTGCTTGCCTGCGTTGAACTGCGCGACCGCCGCGGCGCGCTGGCTCGAATCGAGCTGCAGGCGATCCATCAGTCGCTCGGCCGCGACGATCTCCGCCTCCGACACGCGCCCGTCGGACTTGGCGATCGCGCCGGCGATGCCGAACAGCGGGGCGATGAACGATAGCGACGCCATGCCGACGGGCGAGGACATGCCGGCGACGCTGCGATCCCAGATATGTCCGAGGCCAATGCAGACCAGGATCGCGAGTGGATGATGAAACCACGCCAGGCCGATCAGAAGACCGACCAGTTTGCCGAGGATATTCATGCGGCGCGCGCCGCGGCGAAAACTGCCGTCATGTCGCAGATATGGGCTTGCGGAGGCGCGAATTCTAGCGGAAGCGCAGCGAAGTGGCGGCAAGCGTGCGCCGCCGCAGCTACAATGCGTGCCTTACGTCGCCGGATCCGTCACGTGCCTACCACGCTTTCTCAATCCGATCTGCCTGGCCTGGATCTGATCCATCGCGGCAAGGTGCGCGATGTCTATGCGCTGTCGCGCGACGAATTGTTGATCGTCGCGACGGATCGTCTGTCCGCGTTCGACGTGGTGCTGCCCGATCCGATCCCGGGCAAAGGCGAGATGCTGTGTCAGATCTCAAATTTCTGGTTCGCCAAGACCGCGCACCTCGCGCCCAATCATCTGACCGGCAAAGCGGTGGCCGACGTCTTGCCCGCCGGAGTCGATGCGCATTTGTATACACGGCGCAGCGTGGTGACGAAGCGGCTCAAGCCGGTGCCGATCGAGGCGA
>VBNZ01000150.1:1370-9139 GCA_005877675.1 Gammaproteobacteria bacterium | reverse complement strand
TGCGGCCACCGCCTGCCCGCGGGCCTGCGTCTGGCGGAACAGCTGCCGCAGCCGATCTTCACGCCTTCGACCAAGGCCGCGGTCGGTGCGCACGACGAAAACATCGCCTTCGATGAGGTCGTCGCGAAGATCGGCGCGAGTCTGGCCGAACAGGTACGCGATGCGACTTTGAAATTGTATACTTTCGCGGCGGCGTACGCTGCCGCGCGCGGCATCATCATCGCCGACACCAAGTTCGAGTTCGGCACCGATGCTCACGGCAAGCTGTATGTGATGGACGAGATGCTGACACCCGATTCATCGCGTTTCTGGCCGGCCGACGAATACCGCGTCGGCACGAGTCCGCCAAGCTACGACAAGCAGTTCGTGCGCGACTATCTGGAGACGCTCGACTGGAACAAGACCGCGCCGGGACCGCACGTACCACAGGCGGTGATCGCCGGCACCGCGGCGAAGTACGCCGAGGCACTCAAGCGCCTCGCGGATATCGAACTGGATTGAGCGCCCCGCTTGCGCGCGCGCCGGCGCGCGCTATGCTGCGCATGACGCCCCAGCGAGGGGTCTGCGCGTGAGGTTTTTATGAGCGAAGCGACTCTCCCAACCGGCGACGCGCGCCGCGAGATCGACCGCTGGCTCGGCAATTACAGCGAGGATCATCGCAATCCCACCAATATCACGATCCACTGGATCTGCGTGCCGGCAATTCTGTGGACGGTGATCGCACTGCTCTGGGTCGTGCCGGTGCCTGCACTGCTCGGGCGTCCGGGATTCTGGGCCGGCGTCGCGATGTTCGCAGCGCTGGTGTTCTATCTGCGCCTGTCGCGCGCGCTCGCGTTCGGCATGTTCGCCGTGTTCGTGCTGTACGGAGTGGTCACCGAGGCGCTGTATCGCCTGCTCGGCGCAAGCACGCTGATGTGGCTGGCGATCGCGGTATTCGTCGTCGCCTGGATCGGGCAGTTCATCGGCCACAAGATCGAAGGACGCAAGCCTTCCTTCCTCACCGATCTTGCCTATCTGCTGATCGGTCCGGCCTGGCTCGTCGCGAAGCTGATGCGTCGCGTCGGCATCGTCTACTGATCGAGCCGCGCCCAAAAAAAGGGCGCGATCGCTCGCGCCCTTTTCAAGTTGCAACTACGCGGTTGTCAGAACCGATATTGCACCGAGAACGCGAAAGTGTTGTCGTCGTTCTTGGTCTTGCCGGCCAGATGATCGAACGTCGCTGCGGTCACATTGATGTTGCCGTCGTCGACCCACAGGTGGTAATAGCCGGCGTCGAAGCGCAACTGCTCACTCATCTTGTAACCAACGCCAAACGCGAGAGCCTTGCGGTCGCCGTCCGGCACGCGCGGATCGCGTGTCGAGTCGACGGTCGGCGTCTTGTCGAAGCCGACGCCGGCGCGCAGCGTCCACTGGTTATCCAACTTGTAGTCCGCGCCGATCTCCGCAGACCAGCTGTTCTTATAATTGAAGTACGAGGGTGCGTTGAACTGCGCCTGCGCCGGGTTCTTGTAGGTGAGCACCAGTTGGTCAAAGCTTGACCAGTGCGTGTAGGTAGTGTCGACACCGAAGCTCAGGCGTTCATCCACCGTATGCCACCAACTCCCCGTCACGAACCACGGCGTGTTGAGCTTGGCGGCGGCCGTGGTGTTGGTAAACGCACCGCCGAACAGCGGCACGAGGTTCGACGGGATGAGGAAGGTCGCCTTGGCATCATCGACGCTATGGTCAATCTGCGAATGGAAGTTGACGCCGACGCGATCATTCGACGTCGGCTTCCACAACAGGCCCAGGCCGAAGCCGAAAGCCCAGTCGACCGCATGCAGCGTGGCCTGACCATCGGCCTCCTGCGGCAGCAGCGCGCCGTTCGTCGGCGCCGCGAGAGCAAGCGCTGCGCGATCAAGCTTGCGCCGATCGATAGCGTGTCGTCGATTTTCCACGAGGCGGCAAACGTGAGATCCGGCGCCTTCAAGTCCGTGCGCACGGCCGTGTAGCGGCCGACCCAGCGGTCGTCGTACTCGGTCTTGAGGCCGAACGGAACGTTGATTGCGGCGCCGAGCACGAGTTGCTCGTTGACCGGCAGGATGAAATGCATCGCCGGCAGCGGCACGGTCGTGCCGCCGTCGCCGCCATTGCCGCCAGTCAGCGGGCTGCCGAAAGCATCGGTGCCGCCGCCGCTGAACTTGATGCTGTAATCGATCACCACGACATCGGCCTGGGCGCAAGCAGTCTTGAAGTCCGACATCGCGGCGGGGTTGTTCTCGACCACCGCGCAATCGTCTGGCGCGGTGGCACCGCCGACGCCATACCGGCCGACGCCCTGCGCATCATTCTGCTTGCCGAGCTGGAACGCGCTCGCGAACGCCGTGCTGCTCACGAGGGCCGAGGCCAGCGCGACGCTCAACGCGCTCAACGCCGGGACAAAGGACTTGGAAAGTTTGTGACGGATCATGTTGGGTCCCCTTGGCCTTAGTTGCCGTTGTTGTTGTCGTCAGACGGCGCGACGTCGGAACCGTCTGCCGGGGCTTCGCTGGTCTTGATCACCGCCGTGTTCGTGATCGGCACGGTCGTGCCGCCGCTGGCGATGAACGTGATCGCCTGCTTCTGCATTTCGACCGTGGTCTGCGGCGAAGTCGGATCGAGCAGCGAACCATGCACACCCGTGATGAAGCGCACCGCGCCGCGCAGGCCGGTCGCCGACTGCGCGGTCGAGGTCAGCGAAGTAAGGCCGAGTGCGCCGATCAGCGGCTCGGTGCCCGACAGCGGGAACCCGGCCGAGGTGTTCGGCACGGTCTGGTCGGTCTTCCACTTGCCGTTGGCGTCATAGCAGGTCGTGCAGGCGCTGGCGCTCGGATCGCCGGCGATCGGCGCGCTGCCGCCGACCACTTCCTGCACGAGCAGGTTCTTGCCGGCGGTCAGTCCCACGTAGTTGATCGGATCGCCTGCATCGACCACAGTCTGCGCGACGACCGTGAACGCGTTGAAGTCCGCCGTGCCGGGCTTGAGACCCGCGGCGGCGAGGCCCGCCAGGATCGGCGGCGCGATATTGACCGAGCCGAGCGCCAGGCCGACGAGACCGCCGCCCGGCACGTTGAGTATGCCGGTCTGTGTGGCCGTATTCGGCGTCGTCGACAACCCCATGAACATCGTGCCTTCGATACCGCCGAGTGACTGGCCCGCGTACGAGACACGCGCCTTGTCGAACATCGCCGAACCGTCGGACGCGAGCACCGCTGGAATCGCGCTGCGCAGTTCAAGCAGATCGGCCACGCCCTGACGGAAGTTGTCGCGCGTGGTCAGGAGGCTGGCCGGATTGAAGAAGTAGATGCCGGACTGATCGATCCTGCCGTCGGGACCCGAGGCGCCGGTGTCGTTGTTCTGATAATCGACATCGAAGGTGCGCTCGCCCGTGATCAGGCCCGCCGCGGGCGTGCCCGTCAGCGCCTGGTTGCGAAACAGCGGATTGGTCTTGTCGGTCAGGCCGTGCAGCGGCAGATCGATCGCGATCACCGCGAAGCCCGCCGCAGCGAGACCGCCGGCGATGCCGAACGCATCGGTGCGGTTGCGCGTGAAGCCGTGCTGGAAGATCACGACCGGCCAGCCGGAGGCAGGCTTGGTCTTGCCCGAATTCGCGTTCGGGCAGCGGATTGGCAAAGGTCACGTTGGTCGACGTCGGATCGAGGCCGGCCTTGTCGTATGGCGGCAGATAGCCGCCGGCTTTGGCCTTCCACGACGCGTTCAACGGCGCGGTCGGATTGGCCTGCGAGGGCGGCGAGAGATAATACGGAATCGTCAGCGCGCCGAGGTAGATGTCGGCCACCGGCGGCAATGCGGCGTTGGCGAAGGAAAGATCCTTACCCGTCGGCACTACGGCGATGCTGGTCGCGGGCGCGGCATCGATCAGGCCGGTCAGCGCCTTCATCGGCAAGTAAGTCGAGCCCGTGGTCGCGGTCCAGGAAATGACGATCTTCGAGGCATCGATACCCGCGGCGCTCGCCGCGGCTTCCTGCGTATTGGTCAGCTGGCGCAGCGGTTCGAGCGCGCAGGATTCCGCCGCGGGCAGCGCCGGTATCGTCGACGCGCCGCTGACGCACAGCGGACTCGTGCGCTTGGCCAGCAAATAAACCAGCGACGGATGTATCGCCACGCCGCCGGCGTCGGTCACCCCATTTGTGACGACGGCCATATAACTCGTGAGTGGCTTGAGCGGTGCGGTCGGCACGATCGCGAGCGTCGCGCCGGTCGCGGCGTTCGCAGCCAGCGTCGCGACGAATTGCTGCGGCGACTTGACTTGACTTCGAAGAAGCGCACCGAAGACCCGCCGACTACGCTCGACGCGGTCAGGCTGGTGGAAAAGGTCGTCGACCAGGGCGCAACCGTACTGAAGCCGTCGAGCGCGTTGAGCGCGATCACCGGACCCGCCTGCGCAGGATTGCTTGGCACCGGCGCGTTGATCGTCAGATCGGTCGAGCCCAGACGCAGCAGATTGTTCGGGAACGGGACGATGCTGTTCGCCGGATCGAAATTCGCCAGTGTGTGAAACGGCACCGGAGCGGTGTAGTCGTAAGCCTGTGCGTTCAGGCATGCCATTGTTGCCAGCAGTGCAGCCGGCAAGGCTGCAACGCGAATCGCAAAACTGCGCATGATCTCTCTCCCCCGCCGAATGCGGTTTGCAAAAGTGAAGTCGCCGCCGTCCAAACTTTCGGACGCAAGTTCAAACGGTCGTTGGGGCGATTATGCCTACAAGCTCACAAGACCGCTTGCTGCGTCGCAACAAGCACTGATTCGCCAGTATTGGCGCGGGTTTGCATAAATTATACTTTTATACCTGTCGCTTTTTTGCTCCGATTGCAGTCGCGCCCGCCGACGCCGGACCAGGCACATCGGCGGCGACAAACTCACGCGGCGCATAGCCAAAATCGCGCGCCGCAGGCGCATTGTCCGCGACGAGATCGAGCAGCATGCGAGCGAGCGCGCCGGCGCCGGGCGCGCGCCCGCGCGCGAGACGCGCCGCCGCGCGCACGAGTGCGAGCGGGACCGGCACGGCCATCGCGCACGACGCCTCCGCTATGCGCGCAAACATCGCATCGAAACGCAGGCGCTCACCGCCGCCAAGCGCATAGGTGTTGCCGAAGGTCGCGGACACGTCGCGCGCTGCAAGACAGGCCGTCGCGAGGTCGGCCGCATGCACGGGCTGGCGCAATCCACTCGCGCCCCTGGGAATCGGCAAGACGTGCCAGCGCCGCGCGAAACGCGCGAGCGGCGCGAGGCTCGCGTCGCGACCTGCGCCGTAGATCAGTGTCGGACGAAAGATCGTGCAGGCGATTCCTCGTTCGCGCGCGCAAGCGAACAGGCGTTCCTCGGCCGCAGCAAGGCGCGCAGCCAGTTGACGCTCGGCCGCATCGATCGACTCCTGCTTGCTTTGCGCGCTCATCGAACTCAGCGCCAGGATTCGCATCGGCGCGGCGCGCGCGGGCGCGCGGGCCTGCGCATCGAGCGCGCGCGGCAGCCAGTCCGCGAACGCATCGAGCGGGCCGAGGCTATAAACGACATCGACGCTGGGCAACTGTGGCATCGCACTGAACAGATCGCCGCGCAGCCATTCGACTGCCTTCGTCAGCGCCTGTGGATCGCGACTCACGCCGATCACGTGCTCTCCGTGCGCAACGAGCAGCGGCAGCAGGAATTGGCCGACCGCGCCCGTCGCGCCCAGCACCAGATTCGATCGCAATGCCCCTCTCCGTCATGCCTGTCAGCCTGAATTTTGCATCGTGTAACAAACGGGCGCTATGCTGGCGTCGGTGCAGCCGTGGAGATTCGCATGATCGCTCGCGTCTGGCGCGGTATCACGCTCAAGGAAAAAGCCGACGACTACCTCGCCTATCTCAACGAGACGGGCCTGAAGGACTACGCCAAAACGCCCGGCAACCGCGGCGTGACCGTCCTGCGTCGCATCCAGGGCGAGCACTGCGAGGTTATGCTGATTTCGCTATGGGAATCGATGGATGCCGTGCGCGCCTTCGCCGGAGAAAATCCCGAGCGCTCGGTCTACTATCCCGAAGACGAACACTTTCTGCTGCAGATGGAACCGCTGGTGCGGCATTACGAAGTGGCGGAGCAGTTTGGGGCGCATGAGGTGCCACCGCCTGTTGCCGACGAAAAGGCAGCGACGAAAAAGCGTAAGTAGTTCGACTGACGCAGAATCGTAGATTGGGGTGAACGACAGTGAACCCCAACGCAAAGCGGCCAAGACGTTGGGTATCGCTACGCTCAACCCAACTTACTTGCTTATTGCGCCCGCTGCAACGGCGGTGGCGGTGGTGGCATTGGGTTATTCCGCAAAGTCTCGATTTGATTGGTCTTCAATCCCACGCACCAGTCACGAGGACCCTCACAAAGGTACGAGTAAAACTGGTGGAGCTTGTTCACTTGAAGAACTCCGCGAACACGCATGACCGCCTTCAAGCGACCGTCTGGCGACTCAAATAACGACCAAAATCTAAGCTCGTTCTTCTGCATGAACAAATGCACAAGCGGACGTGTGCTCTGCTCCAGATCGGAGCGCTTTTTTAGATATGCCTCTTCGTCTTTGATGCTCTGATACTCCATTGGCTCGTCATCCGCCGCAGTGTCTACAGACGTCACGCCGGCCTCTAAATTCGTCAGCGAAAAATCGACAGGTAATAGAGCCAGTGTTGCCCGCGCTTTTCCTCCACAACGTTCTGGCTCAAACCGCCAATCGGAAGCACTTTCCATTGCCGCCTGATCCAAGTAGACGTTTCCGCTACTGGTATCCACGGAAATATCGCGTGGCACACCATCCGCCCCTATCGTGAGCCGCAAGATGGTTTTGCCAGTTGCACGATCCTTAACCGCTTCAGGCGGATACCGCGGAGGCTTCATCTTTGAGTATGTTGCCGGCGTACATAAATCAGTGCCCGCCAGCGCAACGATGTGCCACATTGCAAGAAAAGTCGCGAATCCTTTCGTGAAATGCGACATCGACCTACTTCTTCTTCGGAATGTATAGATCGGTAATTGTGCCTTCGTATACTTCCGCCGCCATGCCGACCGATTCGCTCAGCGTCGGATGCGGATGCACGGTCAAACCGATATCGGCCGCTTCGGCACCCATCTCGATCGCTAGCGCGAGTTCGGAAATCAGCTCGCCCGCATTCACGCCAACGATGCCGGCGCCGATGATCTTGTGCGTGGCCTCATCGAAGATCAGCTTGGTGAAGCCTTCGGTGCGCGCGATGCCGATCGCGCGGCCTGACGCTGCCCACGGGAATTTGCCGACGCCGTATTTGATGCCTTTCGCTTTCGCCTCGATCTCGGTGACGCCGACCCAGGCGATTTCAGGATCGGTGTAGGCGACGCTCGGAATCACGCGCGCAACGAACTCGCTCTTCTCGCCGGCACAGACTTCGGCCGCGACCTTGCCTTCGTGCGTCGCCTTGTGCGCCAGCATCGGCTGGCCGACCAGATCGCCGATCGCAAAGATATGCGGCACATTGGTGCGCATCTGCCTGTCGACCGCAATGAAGCCGCGATCGGTCGCTTGCACACCGGCCTTGTCGGCATCGATCTTGTTGCCGTTCGGCGCGCGGCCGACGGAGACGAGCACGCGGTCGTAGATCTGCGGCTCGGGCGCTTTGTCGCCCTCGAACGTGGCTTTGAGTCCGCTCTTGGTCGCCTCGATCTTCGCTACTTTCACCTTGAGATGGATACCGGCGTAGCGCTTGCCGAGCCTTGTGGCGAGCGGCTTCACC
>VBNZ01000150.1:616-1317 GCA_005877675.1 Gammaproteobacteria bacterium | reverse complement strand
CACGCAGGCCATTTCAAGGCCGATGATGCCGCCGCCGACGACCAGCAGTTTTTTCGGCACTTCCTGCAGCAGCAGCGCGTCGGTCGAATCCATCATGCGCGGATCGTCCCACGGGAAGCCCGGCAGCTTTACCGCCTGCGAGCCTGCGGCGATGATACATTTCTCAAAGTACACTAATTTCTTGCCGTCCTTGGTCTCGACCTCGATCTCGTGCGGCGAAACGAATTTGCCGACGCCCTGCACGACCGTCACTTTGCGCTGTTTGGCCATGCCTGCGAGCCCGCCGGTGAGCTGGCCGACGACTTTCTCTTTGAAGCCGCGCAGCTTGGCGATATCGATCTTCGGTTCGCCGAATGCGATGCCGATATCGGCTGCGTGCGCCGCTTCGTCGATCACCTTGGCCGCGTGCAGCAGCGCCTTCGACGGAATGCAGCCGACATTGAGGCAAACGCCGCCGAGCGTCGCATAGCGCTCGATCAGTATCGTGTTCTGGCCAAGATCGGCCGCGCGGAACGCCGCCGTGTAGCCGCCGGGGCCCGAACCGAGCACGACGACCTGGCATTCGATATCGGCCTTGCGGCCGGTTGTGCTTGCGGCCTTCGGCGCAGGCGTCTTGGCTCCTTCTTCCCCGGCCTGCGCCGGGGGGAAAGGCTGGGATGAGGGGGGCTTCTGCGAGGAGGGCGCCCCCTCACCCCGACCCT
>VBNZ01000150.1:0-598 GCA_005877675.1 Gammaproteobacteria bacterium | reverse complement strand
GCAGGCTTCACTGCAGGCGACGCAGCGGCGGTATCGCTCGTCTCGATCAGCGCAACGACCGCGCCTTCGGAAATCTCGTCGCCGACCTTGACCTTGATCTCCTTGACCACGCCGGCAACCGACGACGGCACTTCCATCGTCGCCTTGTCCGATTCGAGCGTGACCAGGCCCTGATCCTTGGTCACTGTGTCACCGGGTTTCACCAGCACTTCGATAACGGGAACGCCGCTGTAGTCGCCGATATCAGGGACTTTGACTTCGATGGTGGCCATGGGATTTTTCCTGGAGCTTGCGTGGATTCTTCTGCCGTCATTCCCGCGCAGGCGGGAATCCAGTGCCTTCGCTCTATATCGCCTTTAAAGACAAAGTCGCTGGATTCCCGTGCGCGGGAATGACACGCCAATCGTTACAGCATCGCACGCCGCATATCGGCGAGCAGCTGCGCGAGATACGCGGTGAACCGTGCCGCGAGCGCGCCATCGACCACACGATGGTCGTAGCTGAGCGACAGCGGCAGGATCAGGCGCGGCTGAAAAGCCTTGCCGTCCCACACCGGTTTCATCGCCGATTTGGTCACGCCGAGGATCGCGACTTCGGG
>VBNZ01000149.1:7850-12370 GCA_005877675.1 Gammaproteobacteria bacterium | reverse complement strand
GGGGACCTCTGAATAAGCGCAGCGAGCGATGGCAGTTCGGACGGCGCCAGAGCGCGGAACCGGAGCGTATTCCTCAGACTATGCCGATCTCGAACGCCTTCAGCACCGCTCTGGTCCGATCGCGCACGCCGAGCTTGGACAGGATGTTCGAGACATGGTTCTTCACCGTGCCCTCGGCCACGTTGAGCGAATTGGCGATTTCCTTGTTGCTGTAGCCGCCCGCCATCAAGCGCAGGATCTCCGTTTCACGGTCGGTCAACGGGTCGGGGCGGTCCAGGCTGGTGAAGTCGTTGTGCATGCGTTCGAGTCCCGACAGCAACCGCTGCGTCACCACCGGGGCGACAAGCGAGCCGCCCGCCGCGACCGCGCGCACGGCATCGACGAGCTGATCGAGCGAGACGTCTTTGAGCAGATAACCGCGCGCACCGGCCTTGAGTCCGCCGAGCACGAGCTGATCGTCATCGAACGTGGTCAGGATGATCGTCGGCGGCAGCTCGCCTTTCGCCGACAGCGCGTTGAGCACGTCGAGCCCGGACATACCCGGCATGCGCATATCGAGCAGCACGACGTCAGGCTTGACGCGCGGAATGACCTCGACCGCCTGTATGCCGTCGCCGGCCTCGGCCGTCACGCGGATGTCGTCGGACAGGTCGAGCAACGAGCGGATGCCCTGCCGCACCAGCGTCTGATCGTCGACCAGACATACCGAAATCGTCTTGTTGCTCATGAGCGACTTGCCTCCAGCGGCAGCCATGCGTCGAGGGCGAAACCCCGATCGCGCGCAGTGTTGATATCGAGCCGGCCGCCGACCTGCGCGAGACGTTCGCGCATGCCGGTAAGACCGTTACCCTGCTTGATCGAATCGGAGCCGCGCCCGTCGTCGTGCGCGTGAATTGCCAGCTCGTTCGCCTCGGTGCGCTCGCAGCGCAGCCACAGATTTTGTGCGCCGGCATGGCGCACCGTATTGGTGATGATCTCCTGCGCGCAACGCAGCAGCACCTGCGCGCGCAACGGATCGTCGACGGCAAAGCGTGGGGGCAGATCCAGATGGATCGCCAGTCCCGGCACGCCCTCGGTCAGGGTCTTGAGCGCCTCGGTCAAATCGATATTGTCGTCTTCGCGCAATTGGCTTACGACTTCGCGCACGTCGGACAGCAGCAGCTTCGCGACCGTCTGCGCTTGGCGCACGTGTTCCTGCGCAGTGCCGTTGACGAGGTGGCTTGCGACTTCGAGATTGAGACTCAATGCAGTCAGATGGTGACCGACCAGATCATGCAATTCACGCGATATGCGCATGCGCTCGGCGATGCGGCTGGATTCGGTCAAAAGCGTGCGCGTCGCGCGCAATTCGGAATTGAGGCGGCGCTGCTCCTCGCGCGAATCAGCCTGCTGCTTGGCAATCAGCGAGGTGACATAGGTGAACACCGAGCCTCCGACAAACAGCGTGCACTGCAGAAACGCGTCGCCAATCGTGTAGTTCTCGAGCCGCGCCACGATCACCGGCACCAGCGTGAAGTTCTGCAGCGACACCCATAAAGCGCCCGGCCACAACGGCAGCACCCACGGCACGACACCCGCGACGACGAGAAACAGGATGCCGGAAATGCCGCTGTGGCTGAACCACGCGATCGCAAACGCGGAGATATTCATCGCGATCAGCAGCGGCACACGCTGCCAGCGCGGCTGGCGTCGCCCCATCTCGCGCGTCGCCAGCCAGTAGGCGAGGCCGAATGCCAAGTAGGCGACGCACCAACCCACATGATCGGGCGAGCCCGTTTCCACACCCTCGGCGCGCCACGAACTCGACAGCAGCGGCACGCCCGTGCACACATAGGTGAACAGTCCGGCGTAGCGCAGCAACTGAATATGATTGGATAGCGCCAGTTTCATGATGGACGCATCATAGAACCGAACGGCTGGCCCGCAACATGCTGCAAGTAATAACACAGCGTGCGCGCACCAAGCATGGCGCGGCAACCGGTCAACGTTTCTTTAACCAAAACGCCATGCACTCGACATGGCCTGCGTGCGCGACGCATGCGATAATGCGCGCCTGAAGCGGCAGCCGCCTCGCGGCGCCCGAGAGTTTCGGAGTGAGGTTGATGAGCATAACCATACGCGACGTTCGCGAGCACGAGTTGGATTCGATCCTCGCCCTCAACAACGCCGCCGGTTCCACGATACTTCCGCTCGATGCGACGAGCGTGCGCAAATTCTACGCCGAGGCTGCCTACTTCCGCGTCGCGGCGGCCGAGGATCACATCGCTGGGTTTCTGATCGGTCTGCGCGAGCGCGCCGATTATATGAGCGACAACTATCTCTGGTTCAGCGAGCATTTCCCGCAGTTCCTCTACATCGACCGTATCGTGATCGCGCGGCCGTACCGGGGTCTGGGTCTCGGCCGCGTGTTCTATGCCGACGTGACCAGCTTCGCCGAGGTGCGCGTGCCGCTGCTTGCGTGCGAAGTGTTTCTTGAACCGCGCGACGATGTCGCAGTGCTGTTTCACGGCACTTACGGCTTCCGCGAAGTTGGCCAGCAAACGATGGCCAATGTCGGGCGACGCGTGTCTTTGCTGGCGAAGGATCTGTGCAGCCATGCCTATGTACGTGCGACGTATCTCGACGGCGCCAGTGGCAGCCTGCCGAACCAGGCTTGGCTCGCCGGGCGCGCGCATGGCGCCAGCCCCGCTCAGGCGCGTACTGCCTGATGTCGATGCGCGCGACCGTTGCGGCCATTGAGCCGCTCATCGAATTGAAATTCGGCCAGGTCGGCATCGCCAACCTGCGCCTCAACGAATACGACCCGGAGGCGCTGCGCGCCGAGATCGAGCAGAAAGTGGCCGCCGCGCCGCAGTTGTTCGGACGCGCGCCGGTCGTGCTCGACTTAAGCCGGCTCGCGCAGCTGCCAGACGTAGCGCAGACGCGTGCGCTGCTCGAAGCGGTGCGCGCCGGCGGCATGCTGCCGGTCGGTCTATCGTACAGCACGGCGGAAAACGAGCTGCTGGCCAAGGAACTGAGCCTGCCGCTGTTCGCCAAATTCCGCGCGGTGTACGAGCGCATGAACGGCGCCGACGCCACGCCCGAAGCCGCCGCGCCTGCTCCGCCGCCTGCGCCGAAAGCGCGCGCGGCAAAGCACGTCGACGAACCGGTCGCGGTTGCGCCGCAAACTGCACCGACGACGCAGCGCCATGCCAAGCCGGTGCGCTCGGGTCAGCAGGTCTACGCGCGCGGACGCGACCTCGTGGTCAATGCGATGGTCGCGAACGGTGCCGAGGTGATTGCCGACGGTTCGATCCACGTGTACGGGCGCCTGTCCGGGCGCGCGCTCGCGGGCGCGCAGGGCGACGCCGCGGCGCGCATCTATTGTCTCGATTTTCAAGCCGAACTGGTGTCGATTGCCGGACGCTACCGCGTGTTCGAGGAGATCCCAGCCGAACTGCACGGCAAAGCGATACAAGCCTGGCTCGACGGCGAGCGTCTGCTGATTGAACCGCTCGCGTCGTGATTCGGACAAAGCGGGACCTATCTCAAAATCGCAGCAGTAGATTTTGAAATAGGTTCTACACAAATATTTTTCATCACCCTCGCGAACAGGGCCAAGCATTGGAGACAGTACGTTGACTGAGAATATCGTGGTGACTTCCGGCAAAGGCGGCGTCGGCAAGACGACGACCAGCGCGAGTATCGCCGTGGGTCTGGCCAAGCGTGGCAAGAAAGTGGCGGTCATCGACTTCGACGTCGGCCTGCGCAATCTCGATCTGATCATGGGCTGCGAGCGCCGCGTCGTCTACGACTTCGTTAACGTGATTCACAATGAATGCACGTTGAAGCAGGCGCTGATCAAGGACAAGCGTTTCGAGACCCTTTTCGTGCTCGCCGCTTCGCAGACGCGCGACAAAGACGCGCTGACGCAGGACGGCGTGCAGCGCGTGCTCGATGAACTCGCCGCCGAAGGCTTCGACTACGTCGTATGCGATTCGCCTGCGGGCATCGAAAAAGGCGCTTTCCTCGCCATGTATTTCGCCGATCGCGCGATCGTCGTGGTCAACCCGGAAGTGTCCTCAGTGCGTGATTCGGACCGCATTCTGGGTCTGCTCGCCTCGAAGACGCGCCGCGCCGAACTCGGCGATGGCAAGGTGCAGGAACATCTGTTGCTGACGCGTTACAACCCGGCACGCGTCGCCGCCGGCGACATGATGAGCATCGCCGACGTGCAAGAAATTCTCGGCCTGACCGTGGTCGGCGTGATTCCCGAATCCGAAGGCGTGCTGGCCGCGTCGAACTCCGGCGTGCCCGTGATCCTCGACGACGGCGCCAGCGCCGGCCTGGCATATGACGATGCGGTTGCGCGCCTGCTCGGCGACGAACTGCCGATGCGCTTCATCGAGGCGCCAAAGAAGGGTTTCCTCGCACGCGTGTTCGGAGGCTGACATGGGCATTTTTGATTTCCTGCGCTCGCGGCCGCAGAACACCGCATCCGTCGCCAAGGAGCGCCTGATCATCCTCGTGCAGCAAGAGCG
>VBNZ01000149.1:0-7838 GCA_005877675.1 Gammaproteobacteria bacterium | reverse complement strand
CGAACTGCTCGAGGTGATCCGCAAGTACGTCAACGTCGACACCGATGCGGTCGAGGTACAGGTGCAAAAAGACGGCGGTCACGAAGTGCTGGCGCTGAGCGTGGCGCTACCCGAGAAGGGCGCACCGACGATGGCCGCCAACGAAGCCTGATCGCGCCTTTGCAACTTCGGCCGCGGCGATGCTGACACTCGCGGACATTGATAGCGAGGCCGCACGGGCCCTGCTCGCACGGTATAACCTCTCACTCGAATGCGTCGCCGAGCGCGCGCCGATCCCCGGCAGCTACTGGGGCGAACCCGAAGCGGGCGTGATCGGCGAAAAAGTATACGCACGCGGCGACACGCCGGTGCATTCTGTGCTGCACGAAGCCTGCCATCTGATCGTCGTACCCGCGCAGCGTCGCGCGTACATCCACACCGATGCCTCCGACTCGCAGGCCGAAGAGGATGCCACCTGTTATCTGCAGATCGTGCTCGCCGATGCGCTGCCCGGCGTCGGGCGCGCGCGCCTGATGGCGGATATGGACGCCTGGGGCTACAGCTTCCGCCTGGGTTCTACACGTGCCTGGTTCGAGCAGGATGCGGAGGATGCGCGGGCATGGCTTGAAATGCGCGGACTGCTCGACGGATCAGTCGCCGCTTGAGCCGACCGCGGCAATCACCGCCGCATCGGCTTCGATCTTCGCGGGCAGCCGCTTCACCATCGTGCGGTACCAGCGCCAGCCGACAAATCCGCAGCTGTAGAAAACCGCCGAGGTCACTGCGAGGTGCAGCGCATCGACCGAAATCAGCGGACCGATCACACCCGCGAGCAGCGCGCTGAACGTGAGCATCACGAACGCCTGCACCGACGACGCGCTGCCGCGATAGCGCGGGAAGCGATCGAGCACGAGCAGATTGAGCGGCGGCGCCACCAGATTGACGCCGATCGCGCCGATGCCTAACGGCAGCACCGCCCAGGGCACGCGCGTCGGCTGCACCAGCCACGCGACGAGAACGTTCGTGAGCGCAGCGCCGAGCATGATCGCGTAACCCACGCCGACCAGCACGCGCGTCGGCACGCGTCCGGCGAGACGTCCGGTCAAGAGCGCGCCGGTGACGAGTCCGGTGATCGCCGGGACGAACAACCAGGGGAAATGATTCTGATCCAGATGCAGGATCGTCAGCACGAACGCCGGCGCGCAGACGATGTACAGAAAGAATCCCGCCGCGTTGCAGGTCAGTGCGCACGCGAGCGCGGCGAACTGACGGTCGCTGACGATCTTGTGATAGCTCGTGAACAGGCTGTGCGGGCGGAACGAAATGCGCAACTCGCGCGGATGCGTCTCCGGCAACACCATAAGACACAGCGCGATCAGCGCAACGGTGAACACGGCCAGCGCCCAGAACAGCATATGCCAGCCGAGCAGCCATGTCGGCAGCGCTGGCGTCCACGCGACGAGCCAGGCGCCGACCACGGGTGCGAGCGCCGGCGCGATGCCGAAGATCAGGCTGATCTGCGCCATCAGCTTCTGTGCGTGCGCACCTTCAAAACAATCGCGCACGATGGCGCGGCCGACGATGAGCCCCACGCCCGCGCTGGTGCCCTGCAGCGCGCGAAACAGCAGCAGCATCGGCATCGAATCGGACACCGCGCAGCCGACTGTTGCGGCGAAAAATACACCGAGCCCGGCGAGGATCACCGCGCGCCGTCCCCAGGCATCGGAAAACGCGCCGAGAAACAGCGACAGCGCCGCGTAGGCGAACAGATACACGCTGATGGTCTGCTGCATCTGCAGCGCGTCGGCGCCGAAGCGATGCGCTATCGCCGGAAACGCCGGAAAGATCGCATCGATGCAGAACGGTCCGAACATCGCGAGCGCGGCGAGCAACGCGGCCAGCGCCGTGCGGTGTGGAATCTGGATGGCGGGCATCTTGTCGTTGTCGGGATGACGCCGGCGACACGCAGTCACGGCAGCGTCACACTATACCTTGAGTGTGTGTGCAACGCTGTTTCGTGCGTGGCATCGGCTCGTGCGACAATCAGGGACAAGATCTCGGAGGAATCTGCAGCGTGGCGAACGGCGCTCCATCGCAAATCCGCAACGGCGAATTGCTCGCCGCGGTCGATCTCGGCTCCAACAGTTTTCATCTTGTCGTTGCGCGCTATGAGCACGGCGAGCTGCGCGTAATCGACCGCCTGCGCGATAGCGTGCGTCTTGCTGCGGGCTTGCGCGCCGACGGTAGTCTCGACGAGAACCGACGCGACAAGGCGCTTGCCTGCCTCGCGCGCTTCGGTCAGCGCCTGCGCGTGCTGCCAGGCGAGCGCGTGCGCGCGGTCGCTACCAACACCGTGCGTCGACTCGCCGCGCCGGCGAAATTTCTCGCGCTTGCCGAAGATGCGCTCGGCCATCCGATCGAAATTGTTTCCGGCCGCGAGGAAGCGCGTCTGATCTATCTCGGCGTCGCGCATGGCATACCCGAATCCGCCGATCGCCGGCTCGTGGTCGACATCGGTGGCGGCAGCACCGAGTTCATCATCGGCCAGCATTTCGATGCGCTGGAAAAAGAAAGCCTGCAAATGGGCTGCGTCGCCAGCACGCTGCGTTTTTTTGAAGACGGCAAAATCACCGCCAAACGCTGGCATCGCGCGCAGCAGGAAATCGCGGTAGAGCTGCAGCAGTTTGCCGCGGACTATCGCGCGCAGGGCTGGGCCGAAACGATCGGCTCCTCCGGTACGGTCAAGGCGATCGGCGCGGTGGCACAGGCCGCCGGCTGGTGCGAAACCGGCATCACGCGCACGGCGCTGTGGCGTATCCGCGACGCGATCATCGCTTGCGGCAGCCTCGACAAGCTGCGCCTGCCCGGACTTGCGGACGAACGCGTCGGCGTGTTTCCCGGCGGCGTGACCATCCTCGAAGCCTGCTTCACCGCGCTCGACATCAAGCAGATGCGCGTATGCGAAACCGCGATGCGCGAAGGCCTGCTTTACGACATGATCGGCCGTGCCGAACACCGCGACCCGCGCACGACCAGCATCGACGCATTGGCGCAGCGCTACGGCGTCGACCGAGCGCATGCCGAACGCGTCGAAGCAACCGCGCTAGCGCTGTTCGAAGCGATCGCACCCGACTGGCAGCTCGGCGAAGACGCGCGCGACTGGCTGATCTGGGCGGCACGCACGCACGAGATCGGCCTCGCGATCGCGCACAGCCAACATCATCTGCACGGCGCCTACATCATCGAGAATTCCGATCTCGCGGGCTTCGCGCGGCACGAGCAGCAGGCGCTCGCGGCGATCCTGCGATCGCACCGGCGCAAACCCGACACGGCCGTCATTACCGCCCTGCCCGAGCGTCTGCGCCGGCCAGTCTCACGCGTGACCGCGCTGCTGCGCCTCGCGGTTCTGCTGCAGCGCGCGCGCGCCCCCGAATCGCTGCCGACGATCGAGCTCAAGATCGACGACAAATCCGTGCAACTGCGTCTGGCACAAGCCTGGCTCGATGCGCATCCGCTCACGCGCACGGACCTTGAGCAGGAGCGCGATTACCTCAAGCACCTCGATGTGAAGCTGCAGGTCAAGGCCGACGAGAAGCTCGCTGCCTGATCGGTGTCTTTCCGTTCGCGGTGAGGTATCCAAACCACGAACGCATTTGCTTCGAGCTGTCGCCATTCGATCCGGCGTGCAGACGGTGCGGGACCTTCCGGCCTCCCCCCGGTTTCCTGCCGCGTGACAATCCAGTTATGATCGCGCCACGCCAAACTTGGAGACGATCATGTTCAAGCACGCGCCCGCCCTCCTGGCCCTGATCGCCGCGACCGCCTCGCTTGCGTTCGCGCAGCCCGCGTCGAGACCCGCCGCCAAGCCCGCCGAGCCGGCCAAGGCCGTCACGGCACCCGCAGCTGCGTCCGCTACGCAGCACGTGGTTGTGCACACGAGTCAGGGCGACATCACACTTGAACTGTACCCGGACAAGGCGCCGAAGACGGTCGACAATTTTCTCCAATATGCGAACAGCGGCTTCTACGCCGGTACCGTGTTCCATCGCGTGATTCCGAATTTCATGATCCAGGGCGGCGGCTTCACCAAGGAGCTACAGCTCAAGCGCACGCGCGCGCCGATCCGCAACGAGGCCAACAACGGCCTGTCGAATCTCAAGTACACCGTCTCGATGGCGCGCACCGGCGATCCGCATTCGGCTGCTGCGCAATTCTTTATCAACCTCGTCGACAACAAGCGCCTCGACTACACCGCCGACACCAACGGCCTCACTTGGGGTTACTGCGTGTTCGGCAAGGTGATCAAAGGCCAGGACGTGGTAGACAAAATCGGCACGGTGCCGACCGGCGCCTCGGGCCCGCTGCCGTCGGATGTCCCGACGACGCCAATTACGATCGATAAGGTCGAGGTGGCGCAGTAGCTGCTGCCTAAGCGATAGCCTTAACGGCGGCAGGATTGGTTAAATGACAGAGAAAAAAAAGTCATTCTTGAGCAGCTTTGAGATAGTCGACCGAGATTCTTGCGAAAAAGCTATAAAAAATGGCGGCTACGCAACGCTAATCTCAGCAGCCATTACTGCGGTGTTTGGCATCCTTGGCTTCTTTGTAGAAAGCTCAGATCACGATCTGAGCTACATGCTCGACCCTTGGATCCTCGCAGATGTTGTCCTGATGGTGATTCTCGCGTTCTTCATCTTTCGCAAGAGTCGAGTCGCCGCAACGCTGCTGTTGATCTACTTTATCGCGTCGAAAGTGCTGATGTGGGTCGAGATGGGCTCGCCCAAGGGCATTTTGGTATCAATCATTTTCTTCTTGTATTACCTAACAGCAATGCGTGGAACATACCTCTGGCACACAAAATATGTGGCGGAGCCAGCACCCATTTGAGTTTTGCGTTACGTGAAATTTTTCATCTCCGATCTGCATCTCGACGCTTCGCGTCCGATGATTGTGGATTTGTATACCGAGCTGCTTGCGGGCGCCGCGCGCGAGGCGGATGCGCTGTATATTCTCGGCGACCTGTTCGAAAGCTGGATCGGCGATGACGACGACGCGCCGCTGCCCGCACGCATCGCGCAGGCTACGCGCGCGTTGCGCGACACGGGCGTACCGGTGTATTTCATGCATGGCAATCGCGATTTCCTGCTCGGTGCAGACTACGCTGCACGCGCCGGCATGACCTTGCTCGCCGATCCCGCGGTGATCGAACTCGGCGGCGAACGCGTGTTGCTGATGCACGGCGACACGCTGTGCACCGACGATGTCGAATACCTGAAGTTTCGAACACTCGTGCGCGATCCGCGCTGGCAGCAGCAGTTCCTGTCGAAGTCGCTGGCCGAGCGGCGCGCATTTGCAGCACAGGCGCGTAGTGAGAGCCGCAAGCACACCGCAATGAGCGCTGCCGAGATCATGGACGTAAATCAGGATGCCGTCGCCGCAACGATGCGCGCGCATGGCATCAGGCGCATGATCCACGGCCACACGCACCGCCCCGCCACCCATCATTTCGATCTGGATGGCCAAACTGTGGAACGCATCGTGCTCGGCGACTGGTACGAGCACGACAGCGTGCTGCGCATATAAGGCGCCGCATGCGTGCCAATCATGCGTGCTGGGATCACGTCGGCGGATTCGCAACAAAACGGTCTATGATGACGAGGAGTTCCAATGGAGTCCGCCATGAAGCTTATGCTGCGTGTCGCGTCAATGCTCCTGCTCTCGCTCTTGCCTCTGGTTGCTGCGGCCGCCGACGGCTACGTCACCGCAACCGTTAATCTGCGCACTGGCCCCGACACGAGTTTTCCGGCTGTCACCGTCCTGCCCGAAGGCATGCCGGTTTCGGTGCAGGGCTGCGTTGACGGTTACGCGTGGTGCGATGTCATCGCCGACAACGAGCGCGGCTGGGTGTCCGGTCAATACCTCGCGTTCAATTACGACAACACACCGGTGTACATCAACCATTACGGTCCGCGCTTGGGTATTCCAATCGTCGTCTTTAACGCAGGGATGTATTGGGACAACTACTACCGTTCGCGCCCGTGGTACTCCCACCGCAGCCGCTGGGTGAATTGGCGGCCACCCGTATGGCGGCCGTTGCCGCCCCGCCCGCCCGGTTTTGGCCCGCCACCAAGACCGCATCCGCCGGGTTGGCGGCCTCCCGGTTGGCGTCCAAACCCGCCCGGTGGCACGCGCCCACCGCCGCGGCCAAACCCACCGATTGGTACGCGCCCGCCGCCGCGGCCAAACCCACCGGGCGGCACGAGGCCACCACCGCGCCCAAATCCCGCGGATGGCAATCGTCCAAATCCAGGTGGTCCCGGTGGCGGCATTAGTCCGCAGCCTCGCCCCAACCCGGGCGGCAATCGACCAAATCCGGGCGACTCGCGCCCGCCGGGTAACACGCGACCACAGACGCGACCTGCGCCGGTCGACAAAACGCGGGACAAGCAAGACTGAATGACGGCCGGTTGCGCGACATGCGCAGCACAACCCAAGAGAGCGCCGCACTGAAAAATGCGGCGCTTTTCTATATCAAATGCCGCAACAGCGGCAGATATTTTTCCGCAGAACCGGTGTTCACCGCGACTACGCGTTCGCCGCGTTTGATCAATCCGCGCTCGATCAGTTGCGGCAACGCGGCGAGGCAGGCTGCGCCTTCGGGACCGATCCACCATGGCTTGTCGCGCCACAAACGCGCGAACTCACGCGCGATGTCGGCCTCGTCGACGGCGATCGCCGCGCCGCCGCTCGCCTGGATGATTTCGAGCACGCGAAAATGTCCGACCCCGCCGGGCACGTTGAGCCCTACCGCGAGCGTGTTGCCCGCTGCGACCACGGTCGTATCGTCGGCGCCCGATTCGAATGCGCGCACGAGCGGCGCCGTCGCACTGCTCTGCACGCACAGCATGCGCGGACGACGCGCATCGATCAGACCGAGCGCTTGCAGTTCATCCCACGCCTTCCACATGCCGAGCACGCCGGTGCCGCCGCCGGTCGGATAGATCACCACGTCGGGCAACGACCAGCGTGTTTCGCCCGGCGCGGGTTCGGCGAGTTCAAGACCAAGTGTCTTCTTGCCTTCGATGCGCCAGCCCGGCTCCTGGAATGTCGCGACGGAAAAATATCCTAGTGGAATATATTTTTCCTTGAGCAAAGCGCCCGCCTCACGGATCGTCGGCCCGACGAGTTCGAGCTTGACCTGATCCGGGAAGCGCTGCGCCGCGGCAGCGACATTGCCGAGGATCGGCATCGGCGTATCCGGCGGCATCGCGACGACGACCGACAATCCACCCGCGAGCGCGTAATGCGTGAGCGAATCGCCCGCATTGCCCTGCGTCGGCACCGCGAGCCGCTTAAGACCCAGCCGGCGCGCCTGCGCCGCGACCATCGCCATGCCGCGGTCCTTGAAACTCTGCGTCGGGTTGGCGCCATGGCCTGCATTCGCCTTGCCTTCGTCCTTGACTTGCAGCGCGATGCCCGCAGCCTGCGCCATCGGATGCTCGCGGTAATCGAGCAACGGTGTCGCACCTTCGCCCAATGCGACGATGTGTTGCGCGTCGGCGGGATCAGCCACATCGAGTGCGAGCAGCGCGCCGAAGCGCCACATATCGCGCCGGCGCGGGTCGTACCACGCTGCATTTGCGCGCTCGCGCGCGAGGCGTTCGAGATCCAACACCATCTCGACCGGCCGTCCATCGACCGGATCGAGATTTATCGGCGCATCGGCGGAATACTCGACGCCGGATTTGAGTCCGCGCAGGCAGCGCACGTAACTCATGCGTCAGTTCGCCGCGCTGGCGTAAATCTTCACGACCTCGTACAGAAACTTGCGCCCGTCGAGCAGCGACTTCACGCGGATG
>VBNZ01000311.1 GCA_005877675.1 Gammaproteobacteria bacterium | reverse complement strand
GACGCGCCGACGATCGAGCAGCTCGCCGCGCGCGATCGTGACGAGCACCGCCGAGTTGCCGTGCTCCGCGACGCCGACTACCGCCGCATGCTGCGCCTGCGCTTTCGCCATGTGCTACTCCGCTCGACGTTAGTATCGCCAAGGTCTGGCTACAGCGTGCAGATTCCGATCCATTTGATCAACTGTTCCGTTGCAGCGATCAACTGCCGCTTACTGGCCCGGATGCCAGCCACTGCGTGCCAGGAACACCTTCGAGTCCTTCATTGCGAAAATATCGCGCAGCGCCTGATGCTTGTCCGCTGCGCGGGCATAGTAGGCCTTCACGATGCGGTAGCCGACCCAATATCCAAGATCGGTCGGCTTGCCGGGCGAGGGGACACCGTTGTAGAGCCAGTTCGTCGTATCGGTCTTGCCCGCGTCCGCAAGAAAAGCAGACTCGATCTGCGCCTCGCGCCCGCGCGCCCAGACAAAGGGCGCCTGGTTGCCCACGTCGCCCGAGATGAGTTCACCGACAAAGTCGGCGGCGCCTTCCATTAGGGAAAGACTGAGGACGGTGGCGCCGGGATCGCCCGGGTTGAGTTCCTGCTGGGCGTGGCTCTGCTGGATGTGTCCGTACTCGTGCGCGATCACGTGGACGAAGCGGTCCTCGGGATTGGGGTTCATGAAGTCGGCAGCGCACAACGCCTCGATCCCTACCGTGACGCCGGACGGGTTGGTGATGCCGACCGGGCGGCCGCGCCCCACCACGATCGTGACAGGCGGGAATTTTGCCTCGGGATAGACACGGGCGAGTTTGTCGAGCGCCACCGCGACCCGTCGCTTCACTGCCGGAAGAACCTGCAGGCACCGGCGCGCGTCCTCATAAATCTGCGGGCGCTTCTCGATTGCGCCGGAGATGGCCTGTCCCGAGACGCGCCGCAGTTTCGCGAATTCGTGCAGGCCCGCGGTTCCGGGCACGAGGTAATCCCGATCCAGCCGCTCGGCTGTGGGGTGACCGCCCGCCGACGCATAGACGCTATAGAAGCGGTCCACGTCCTCGGTGAGGATGGGCGGCCCTGCAGATGCGGCCACGCCTCGCACGCTTGTGGCCAGCGTCAAGGTGAGCAGAACCAATCGGGCGAGACGGCGCATTGCGTTCCGTTTGAAATGGATGGCCAAATGGAGAGCTCCGTTGCATGCCGCATTGCGTTGAATTCTTCCCGAACTAATATCCTGCGTCCAGCTCGCCATCCCTTTATCGCTCACCGCACCGGCGCAGCCGCCATCACCATGGGTGCGAACGTGGAGGAAGTCGTCGCGGTTCTCCTGCATCATCGCGACGAGATCGTACAAGCGGAACCCGAACGCGCGCTGCGCATTGCGCTGCTCAATGCAATTTGTTCGATCGAAGCGTATGCGCTCGACAGCAACTCGCTATGGCACAGCTTCCGCGGGTTCTCGCCCGATATGCTGACGACTGAACTTGCAACCGGATTTGTTGCTTACCTTTCGCATGCAAGTGGGTCAAGACGGCCCAAGCGATCGAAACCGGGACGCTAATCTCGAAAAGTGGTCAGATCTATTTCAAGAAGCTGGATCGCACCGTCTTCGCCTTTGTTGAACCTCGCAAGCGATTGCAAGACGCGCTCCGGACGCGATGGTCCGGAGCGCGTTAACCGTTGAACCTACGGTTCGAGCGCGAACGCGACGACGCCTCCAGCATCGCCGAACGCCAGCGAGGTTCCGTTGGTCGTCAGCGTTTCGACGCTCAGGGTTTCAGCAAACGCCGCCTTGCCGTCGCCTAACAGATCGTTGGGTGAAAACTGTCTGCGGTATCTGCCGCCGAAATCACGGGTGTATCCGTTGACGACATTCTCGTCGAGCCAGGATGCGCTCGTCGTGCTTCCGCAAGTGCCTTTCTCGACATCGAACGACAGCCAGGCGAAGTTTTGCGGATGGAACGCCGTGAACGACAGTTGCAGCTTGCCTGCAGCAGCCGCATCGCCGCCGTAGTGAACGAAGCCGCAGCAGTTCGGCGTGGCGTCGACGTAGACGCCGGCCTCCAGAATCTGAACTTTGTACAGCGCGGCCGTGGCGGCAGTGTTGTCGATGCGCATCAACATACGGTAGGACCATGCTTTGGTTGGGTCTCCCGCGTCGAGATTGAGATTGATGTCGGGTGCATTGATGGAGGGATAGAAGGTGTTTGGATCCGGGACCTGGAATACGGCCTTCGGCAGTTCTATGCGAACGCCGGCTTGGTCGAAAATCTCCATCCAGAACAGATAGAGTCCATCGCCGTCGAGCTGCTTCGAGTCGAACGCCGCGACGACGGTGTTTTGATCCCACTGCGCGTTGTGTTCGGTTGCATTCACGGGTGCGAGCGCGGGGTTCACCGGCGGAATCTGGAACAGATTGGGGACGCCGCTGACCACCTGCGGTCCGAGCGGATACGACCTTGCCGTGAAGTGCGTGCCGGTCCCATCGGTGTACTCATACGTATAGCTCTTCGACACAGCGTCGTTGAGCACGCGCACCGGCGATGCGGCGGCGGACAGATCGGCGTTGCGCACCTTTTGGCACGACCATCGATAGTACGCAGCATTTGCCGCTGGCAATCCGTCGCCGAATTGCGCGACCAGATACAGACTGGTGCCGAACGGGCGCAGATAGCCTTGTCCGTTGGCCATGCTGTTGGACATCGCAACGTCGGTGAGCCCGATACGATTGAACGACTGCCCCTGAATCGTCGGTCCGGCATTCCAGGTTTGCATGATGTGCGACACGCTGACCGCGCTGCCGACGGTCTTCACCCAGATCACGTCGCCCGCAAGAGCGTTTTCGCACGCCCACGGTACGCGCGGATCGGTCACCGTGATGTGCACGGGTGTGCCGCAGGCATAATTCCAATAGGTGTGACATGGAATGCTTGGCTTGTAGACGGTGGTCCATACACCGTCGATCAGATATTCCACCCAGAAGTAGAGACTCGACTCGCCCCAGGACAAGTAGACGTCCGAATCGAAGTTGCCCCAGTCATCGGTGTACAACGTCGCCACCTCATGGCAGCGATACAGGTACGGCCAGAACCACGGCCAATGGCAGAAGTAGGGATGGAACAGCTCATAGTTGTTCTTGACCGCCAGACGGATCTGCGCGGCATTGCTCGAAAGCAATTGCGCTCGAATGTCGGCGCTGAACGTTGTGGCCGCATCCTTTTCGAGTGCGCCATGCGGATCGATCGGTGCGCTCGACGCTGCGAAGACGGATTC
>VBNZ01000148.1 GCA_005877675.1 Gammaproteobacteria bacterium | reverse complement strand
GCGAATTGCATCACATGATTGAAGCCGCTTCGGTCGCTGGCGGCTGGCCGCGCGTTGGGGGGAGTTTGTGACGAGGCTCGATATCAGCGCAACCAAGGAACCTGCGAGCGTCACCGCGTCAGGCGAGCGGCTGCAAAAACTCATCGACGGCGTCGCGGTGCGCCGGACGGCGATCCAGGAATACGAGCACGGCATTACTTCCGAGATTTTCAGCGATGCCTGGAACATCGACTCGGCACCGGTGCGTCACATCTCCCAGTCCATGGTTCGGGCCGGCCACGTGAAGGGCTGGGTGTACCACAAATTGACAGTGGATCGCTTGACGGCGATTTGCGGGTCCTTCAAGTTCGTGTTGTGGGATATCCGGCCGCAGTCGCCCACCCATGGCATGGTCAATGAGATTTTTTTGTCCGAGCGCAACCGCGGCCTGTTGTCGATCCCGACCTATGTCGTGCATGCCGTGCAGAACATCGGCGACACCGACGCGACCTTCGTCAACCTGCCGACGCTGCCGTACAACCACGCCGACCCCGACAAGTACCGCATCGACGATCCGGCATTGGTGCCGTATCGTTTCGACAAGGGTATGGCCTGGTGACATCGCCGCGGGCGCCGGTTTTTTCCGTCGTCATAGCAACCTGGGATTGGAGCGCGGCGCTGAATCTCGCGCTGCAGTCGGTGCTCGGCCAGACCTTCGCCGACTTCGAGGTGCTGGTGGTCGGCGACGCCTGCAGCGACGACAGCGCGCAAGTCGTCGCCGCATTCGGCGACGCACGCCTGCATTGGCACAACCTGGGTGTGCGCTGCGGCAATCAATGGGGTCCGAACAATTACGGACTATCTGTTGCGCGCGGCGAATACGTGGCCTATCTGGGACACGACGATCTGTGGTGGCCTACGCATCTTGCGAACGCTCACGCCGTGTTCGAGCGCAGTCGCGTGGATATGGTCGCGGCCGTTGCATTGATGTACGGTCCGCCACAGTCCGGCATGCGCTGCGTGACAGGTTTTTTTCCGAACGACGCCTACTCGCCGCGATCATGCTTTTTTCCGCCGTCATCCATGCTGCATCGGCGCGAATTGGCAGACCGCGTGGGCGGCTGGCGTTCACTGGAGCAAGCCCGGATCGCAGTCGATGTCGATTTCCTGCAACGCTGCCACGAAGCGGGCGCACACATCGCCTCCACGGGCGAGGTGACGACATTCAAATTCAATGCGTCGTGGCGCCGCAATATCTATCGCACGCGCAATGTCGACGAGCAGGCGGCTTTCCTCGACCGCATGGGCCGCGAAGGCGAATCGTTCCGCACGGCTGAGCTCACCGAGCTGGCGCGCGCCGCCGCACACGATCGCCTGCTGAAAATCGAGATTCCTCGGGCTGAAAACAGCAGCGCGATGGCTTCCGCGCAGGCCTGGCGGCAGTTCCGCGGCAGCCATCGCGCGAAGAGCGCCTGGCAACCGACCCGCGTCGAAGGCAGGCGCCGATACCTGCCGCAAGAGGAATTCAGCGGCTTCGAATGGCACGCGATCGAGCAGCATCCCGTGCATGGCGCCTACCGCTGGAGCGGGCCATCGACGCAATCGAGCCTCGTGATCCCGGAACGCATCGACGGCCTGATGCAGATGACCCTATTGATCGTTGCTGCGATTCACCCGGACGCGCTCGCCTCGGCGCGCTTGCTCGTGAACGGCAGCGCGGTCGCGAACGAATTTCTGCCCGGTTTGCACGGCGCCTGTCTTTGGCGCGCGCAGCTCGATCCCGCAATTTCGACCGGGGACGACGAATTGCTCGTTACGATTGAACTGGACCACACCTGGCGACCGCACGATCTGGAGATCAACGGAGATCGGCGCTGGCTCGGCATCGCGGTCGGCTGGGTCGAATTTGCCGCGCTCCAGGACAGCCGCTCGACCAATGTTCAGTCGGCGATGTCGTAGCGCGGTAGTTTCTTCTTCACCAGCACGCGCTTCAGGCGTGCGTATTTCGGCAGGCCCGTCGTGGCATCGTACGGCGGGCGGTCTTCTCCGCGAATCAGCGGCTCGAAGTATTTGCGCGCCGCGGCGGTGATGCCGTAGCCATCGCGCGTGATGAAATTCGACGGCAGCTTCTTTTCGATATTCGCAATCTGATCGAGTGGTGCGGCTTGGATCTTCCACTTGAACGGCGATGAGGATGTGCGCTTGATCACCGGCATCACTGCGCTCTTTCCTGCGAGCGCGTACTCGACCGCAGCCTTGCCCACGGCATAGGCCTGTTCGACATCGGATTTCGATGCGAGATGCCGCGCCGAACGCTGCAGATAGTCGGGCACGGCCCAATGAAATTTGTAGCCGAGCTTGTCCTTCACGATCTGTGCCAGCAGCGGGCCGACACCGCCGCCGCCGAGCTGCACATGGCCGAACGCATCGACCGTGCCCGCGTCGGCGAGGAATTTGCCGTCGCGATTCTTGAGCCCTTCGGAAACGACCACGCTGCAGTAACCCACGCGCTCGACCGTCGCCTTGACGCGCGCGAGGAAGCTTTCCTGATCGAACGGCACCTCGGGAAACAGGATGATGTGCGGCGCTGCGTCCCTGTGTGTCGCGGCAAGCCCGGCCGCGCCCGCGATCCAGCCGGCGTGGCGACCCATCACCTCCATGATGAACACCTTGGTCGAGGATTCGCACATCGACTCGACATCGAGGCTCGCCTCGGCGATCGACACGGCGGTGTATTTTGCGACCGAGCCGAAACCGGGACAGCTGTCGGTCACCGGCAGATCGTTGTCGACCGTCTTCGGCACGCCGATCACGTTGAGCGGATAACCGAGCTCGGCGCTGAGCCGCGAAATCTTCAGCGAGGTATCGGCCGAGTCGTTGCCGCCGTTGTAGAGGAAGTAACGGATATCGTGCGCGCGCAGCACGTCAATCAGGCGCTCGTAGCGCGCGCGATCGGCCTCGAGCGATTTGAGCTTGAAGCGGCACGAGCCGAACGCGCCGCCCGGCGTGTAACGCAGCGCTGCGATCGCACTGGCGTCCTCACGCGCGAGGTCGATCAATTCCTCGCGCAGCACACCGATGATGCCGTTGCGCCCGGCGTAGACGCCGACGCGATGGCGGCGGCAGGCCTGGATCACCGCGCAGGCGGTCGCATTGATCACTGCGGTCACCCCGCCCGACTGGGCATACAGCAGATTGCCCTTGCCGGTCTTGTTTCGGATCACGGCCATATAAAATCCATAGTTTGACTAAGCGAGTCGCTCCCGCTAGGTTAGCTCGACGCGGGCCATGTTGCACCCGCGATAACCAGAAAAATCCTCGATGCGCATCGTCTTTTTCGGCCCCAATGGCTCGGGCAAGGGCACCCAGGCGACCCTGCTCAAGACCGAGCTCGGTATCCCGCACATCTCCACCGGCGATCTGCTGCGCGCCGCGGTCAAGGCCGGCACGCCGCTCGGTCTCAAGGCCAAGTCGGTGATGGAGGCGGGTCAACTCGTTTCCGACGAGATCGTTCTGGGCATGCTCGAAGAACGCCTCGCGCAGGGCGACGCCAAGGGCGGCTTCATCCTCGATGGCTACCCGCGCAATCTCGCGCAATGCGCCGCGCTCGAAGTTCTGCTCGATCGAATCAAGCAGCCGCTCGATGTGGCAATCCAGCTCGACGTACCCGATCAGGCGATCCTCGCGCGCTGCGAAATCCGCTTTGCGGCCGAGCACCGCCCCGACGACGATCCGGCCGTCGTGCGCAAACGTCTCAATGTCTACCGCGAGCAGACTGCGCCCGTTGCCGAGCATTTCGCCGAGATGGGTAAACTCAAGCATGTCGACGGCGTCGGCGAAGTACAGGACGTGTTCAAGCGCATCCTGACAGCGCTGCCGCGCTGATCCGCCTCTCGCGCACGGGCTCACGCCTGCATACGAGCTGCTAGACTGCCCCGCCTTTTGATTGCGCTGCACGCGCACCGATCTGATGCCCGCTTTCGTCTCGACCCTTAGCGATATCCTGCTGCTGCTGCGCCGCCGCTTCAATCCAATAACGCGGTCGCGCGCCAGCGCGACGATCACTCCCCCTCTCCCGCCACGCGGGAGAGGGTACGGGGTGAGGGGCCGCGGCGCATGACGATCATCGCCACACTGCGCGATATCCTGCTGCTGCGCCGCCGCTTCAATCCAATAACGCGGTCGCGCGCCAGCGCGACGATCACTCCCCCTCTCCCGCTACGCGGGAGAGGGTACGGGGTGAGGGGCCGCGGCGCATGACGATCATCGCCACACTGCGCGATATCCTGCTGCTGCGCCGCGGCCCGCAGGACCTGCCTTACTCGCCGCAACTCCTCGTCACGATGGGCGCGCTGTGCGTGCTGGTGCAGCTCAGCGTCACGCTGTTGCGCGGCCTGCCGGCCGGTGCGGTGATCGTCGGTGCGGTGCTGTGGTTCGCGTTCGCACTCGGCGCGCTGCGCTTGATCCTCACCCTGCGCGGCTTCACCAACCGCTTCGTGCAGGCCGCGACGGCGCTGCTCGGATGCAATCTTGTCTTCAGTATATTTGCGCTGCCGGTTGCGCTGCTTGCGGGCGAGCCGCCGACCTCACCCGAGACGATGACGCTGGCGCAGATCGTCGCTGGACTCATATCGCTGCCGCTGCTGCTGTGGAAGATCGCAGTCGACGCGCATGTATTTCGCCACAGCTTCGAGATTCCGTTCCTGTCGGGCATCGTGATCGCACTATTGTGGATCGTCGCGGCGATTGCGCTGCAGAGTGTCGGTGGCGTACCTGCAACGTGACGGATTCGATGTGAAGATTCATATCCTCGGCATCTGCGGCACATTTATGGGCGGCCTCGCCGCGCTCGCACGCGAGCTCGGGCACGAGATCGAGGGCTCGGATCAGAACATCTACCCGCCGATGAGCGACCAGCTCGCCGCACTCGGCATCACGCTCAAGCAAGGTTATCGTGCCGAACATCTCGGCAGTACTGACCCAGGCGCACGTCCCGATCTTGTGATCGTCGGCAATGCGCTGTCGCGCGGCAATGCGGCGGTCGAATACCTGCTCGACGCGCGCCTGCCCTATGTCTCGGGCCCGCAGTGGATCGGCGATGCGCTGCTGCGCCAGCGCCGTGTGTTCGCGGTCGCCGGGACGCACGGCAAGACCACGACCACGGCGATGCTCGCCTGGATACTCGATGCCTGTGGCCGCGCGCCGGGATTTCTGGTTGGCGGCGTGCCGGAGAATTTCGGCGTATCGGCGCGGCTGGCGGGGAAGCGCCCCCTCACCCCAACCCTCTCCCCCGACGATAAAACCGTCGGAGGAGAGGGAGATGGGCACACCGGCGCCGTTCGAATGCCGAATTCCGAATCCGCAATTCCAGATCCCGAGTCCGCAATCGCGGATTTCGTGATCGAAGCCGATGAATACGACACCGCGTTCTTCGACAAACGTTCGAAATTCGTGCACTACCACGCGCAGATCGCGATCCTCAACAATCTCGAATACGACCACGCCGATATCTTTCCCGATGTCGCCGCGATCCAGCGCCAGTTCCATCACCTCGTGCGCACCGTGCCCGCGAGCGGGCGCTTGATCGTCAATGCCGAAGACGCGAGTCTTGCCGAAGTGCTCGCGATGGGCGCATGGTCGCCGATCACGACTTTCGGTCTCGAGCGGGGCGACTGGCGCGCACGCCTGATTTCTGACGATGGCTCCGAATTCGCCGTGCTGCGCGATGGCAACGAAGTCGGCGTGGTGAACTGGCCGCTGATCGGCAAACACAATGTGATGAACGCGCTTGCCGCACTTGCCGCGGCTGCATCGGGTGGCGTCGACCTCGCGCGTGCGATTGCCTCGCTCGCGAATTTTCGCAGCGCTAAACGCCGCATGGAACTCATTGGCGAGCGCGATGGCGTAAAAGTATACGACGACTTCGCGCACCACCCGACCGCGATCGCGACCACGCTCGCGGGCCTGCGCGCGCGCGTGGGCAAGGCGCGCATCCTGGTCGGCATGGAACCGCGCTCGAACTCGATGCGCGCCGGCGCGCACGCCGCCGAACTCGCGCCCTCGCTGCGCGACGCAGACGCGGTCGTGTTCCTGCAACGTCCCGAACTGGCCTGGGACGCGGCCAAAGTCGTGGCCGCACTCAACGGCCGCGGCCACTCCGCGGCGAGCGTCGAGGCGCTGATAGCCGCGCTGCGCGAGCAGACGCAAACGGGCGATCACGTGGTGTTTATGTCCAACGGCGGTTTCGAGAACGCGCCGCGGCGGTTCGTCGAATCGCTGCGAACCCACCCCTAGGACGGCCTCCATGCGAGCGGGCGCAACCAATCGACTTGCTCCCATCGCCGCTGCGCTCGTGTTATGGACTGCGCGGGCAGGCGCTGCGCCGCAACCGCTTGCGGATGTGCCGATATTGAACGAAATCGTTGCGATCTCGGTTGTCGCGGATATCGGAAGCCACCCCGGCGTGCATTGCATACTCGATACCGGGTCGTCCATCGGCGTTCTGCATAGCGACCTGACCGTCGGCGCAGGACATGTGGGCGTGATGAATACGCAGGTTGCGAATGGCCGGGTTGCAATGCCGATCGTGCAAATTCGACAGATCACGGTCGGTTCCACAAGCCTGTCCTTTGTGAACTTCCTCCAGCGCGACCACAGCTGGTTCGACGCGAGCCAGCGTTTGCCTTGTGTCATCGGCGCCAATTTCCTGAATCACTTCACCGTCGATTTCGATGGCAAGGCGGGTCGAGTACGGCTGTATCCGCAAGGCACGCATATCGACGATATCCTCGGAGCGCCGCCCCCTCACGGCACGCATCTGGATGCGCGCGTGGGTGAAGGGAATATCCGCGTCAATACGATGGTCGGCGCGATTCACACGCTATCTGAAATCGATACGGGCTGGGGCCATGCGACACCCAATCGGGCTCTGCTGGATGCCCTCGGTTTCACTCCGGATGACGCGCGTATTCAGCTGGAAACGCGTACCGGGCCCAGCGGCAAGCAGATTACGCTGAGGGTCAGCGAGATCGACCAGGTGCGCGTCGGCGCTTTGCTTGCCAACAAGCTAAAGATCGAGGTCGGTGAGGCCGATATGAGCCATATCGCCGCGCATCGTGATCCGTATTTGCATGTCGGCTCCGACCTCGTCCGCCAACATCGCCTGCTGATTGACTACGCCCACGCGGACGTGGCGTTGATCCCTTAGCGCGACATTGGCGCGACGCCGCCACGACGGTGCTAGACTCTTTTTCGTGACGCCAACCGAAGCGACGACGCTGGATATTCCGCTGTTCCCGCTCAACACGGTGCTGTTTCCGGGCGGGCTTTTGAGCCTCAAGGTGTTCGAGCGACGCTATCTCGATCTCGTACGCCATTGCGCGCGCGCCGGCTCGGGTTTCGGCGTATGCCTGATCCTGCACGGGCGCGAGGCGGGCGAACCGGCGACGCCGGCGGCGTTCGGCACACTCGCGAATATTGTGGATTTTTATACTCTGCCGGACGGCCTGCTTGGCATCCGCGCCGAGGGTGATCGGCGCTTCCATGTCGAGCGCACACGCGTGCGCGACAACGGTCTCGTGCATGGCGAGGTGCAGTTCCTCGCCGAAGCGGAACCGCATGCGATTCCCACCGAGTACCTGCTGCTCGTGACGATCCTCGAACGGCTGCTGGCCGCTCGCACGCATTTCGACGATGCCGGCTGGGTCGGATTTCGCCTGGCCGAACTTCTGCCGATCGAAAATCGCGAACGCCAGCATCTGCTGCAGCTTGGCGAACCGCTGGAGCGCCTGGCGCAATTGATGCATTATCTGCCGCGATTCCAATCCGCATGAATCTGCCTCGAAATCTACTGCGCTCGACATCTCGCGCGCCGGCGTCGCTCGGACTGCGTAGGCAGGATGCCGGAGCGAACATGCGCGAAGTGAATGGCCCGAAGGTCGAGCCGCAGATGCGGCGAGTTATCCTCGTGTCTGGAATGTAAACTCCGGTTCCCGCGCTCTGGCGTCGCGCCCGATCGTAACTAGAATCGGGTCCTCGCTCGCTACGATTTCAAGGCAGATTCGGCTTTGAGAATTTGGATGAACACACTCAAAGGCAAAACCCTTTTCATCACCGGCGGATCGCGCGGCATTGGCCTTGCGATTGCGCTGCGCGCCGCGCGTGACGGCGCGAATGTCGCAATTGCGGCGAAATCCGCGGTGCCCAATCCGAAACTGCCGGGCACGATCCATTCCGCTGCTGCAGCGGTCGATACTGCCGGCGGGCACGGTCTCGCGGTCAAGTGCGACATCCGCGAAGAGGACGACGTGCGCGCGGCGGTCGACGCCACCATCGCGCATTTCGGCGGCATCGATATCCTCGTCAACAATGCGAGCGCGATCTGGCTACGCGGCGCGCTCGACACGCCGATGAAGCGCTTCGATCTGATGAACCAGGTCAACGCGCGCGGCAGTTTCCTCTGCGCGCAGGCTTGCTTGCCGCATCTCTTGAAGTCCGCGAATCCGCATATCCTCACGCTGGCGCCGCCGCCCTCGCTCGATCCGAAATGGTGGGGTCCGCACACCGGCTACACGCTCGCGAAGATGGGTATGTGTACGCCGCGTGTTATGTATTCTCACTGCTCGTCGCTTTTTCTCCGCTCACGTGATATTCCGAATGTCTACGTGGGAGAGTCTGTTTGTTTGTCATTGATCGCGATCCGAAAGAGATGGAGGACGCTGGGTTCGCGAAGTGCGCGTATGTCCCCTTTCTCATCGCCGCCGATGGCAGTTATCCCGTGGAGGCGAATCGTTACCTCCGCACTCGCGCCACTTGTGAGTGGGAAGTCCATCTTGGCGGCCCGTCTCAACTGGCGAAGCTTGCGAAGAAGCGGTTCCTTACGCCGGAGAGCTGCGATCAGATGGCGCGGCGCTTGCGGCAGTTCCTTCGCTGGTGCATAGCCACAGATCGCGATTGGCGGACGGTGGGCTATCGTGAAGACTTGATAGATTGGCAGAAGGGGTTAGTTCGCGGCACCGCCTCTGAGAGCCTCAAGCCACTGGCGGACGCTACGATCAACGGCTTGGTTAGCGAGGCTTGCCTGTTCCTTACCTGGGCCGGCGAGAAGCAATTTCGCGCGGAGTTCGACGTACCCACTAACGTACGTTCAGTCAACATCAGCCGGGGTGATGGCGCGAAATCGCACAAGCACACCAAGATCGTTCAGACGCGCGTCGGCACTCTGGTAGTCCGACCCAGCAAACTCAACGTTCCATCTCCGACAGCGGTTGGTCGTTGGCTTCGGGCCATGCGACACCGCTACCCCGTCAAGTCGATGATGGCAGAGTTGATTCTCGAGACAGGTATCCGAATCAGCGAGTGCAATCAGTGGCGAGTTGATACGTTGCCACTTCGCAGCAAGTGGAAGGTGCGGAGTGGCAAGGTGCAAGTAACCATTCGTTACGGCATCAAGGGTGCCAAGAGATTCCCCGGCAGCGAGGAATCCGTGAATCCCCGAGAGATTCTGGTGCCGGTTGAGTTGGCAGACCGCATGGATCGATACCGGGACGTGGCGAGGCTCAATCAGCTTCGCCGATGGGTCCGCGCGGGCGACGACAAGCAAGAGCAAGTTCGCCGTGCGCGCACCCCTAAACCCGTGCGAATGTGGCTTTCTGAGGCGAGCAACCAGCCGTTCGACAACGTGCAGTTTTACCGGGCGTGGACGCAGACGCCAGGTTGCCCGAAGGGTTGGCATCCTCATTCAGGGCGTGCTTACTTCGCGATCGAAATGGTGGTGGAGTGGGTCCGCAATGACCTCGCAGCGCGAGGATGCAATGCCGTTCCAGAACTGACCTGGTTGCAGGGAGCAATGCGCGACCAAGTTCGTCTGATGCTAACCCCGCTACTCGGCCATCTCAGCGATGAGACAACAATGCTGTACCTGCGTGGAGTCCATCTGCGGCTGGTCGAAGAGTTTGGTCACCCCGCGCTGCGCTGGCAAGCATTCTGCGACTAGGACATACAGGTTCAATGACGAGTATTGAGCCCGAGCCGCTGTCAATCGATCGCGTCATTGCATGCTCGCATGTGGACTACCCAAACTACCGCAAGGATTTCTCCGAATTCTGGATCGGCGCAGCTGCTAAGGAGACAAGAGGCACAATGCCATCGAAGGGAGATTTTCGAGGGCGTCCCGTTTTGGCAGAGGGACTTTGGCCAGCCATACGGGACGAACTTCAAGGCAGGAAGCCGCATCTTTTTCAGTGCGTGTTCTCTGCCCTTCGGTCGTTTTGGCGCTTTCTGGACGCCTTTGAGCGGCAGGGGTTCGCTCCTGTTTTGGAGGTGGCAGACATACGGAGCGGCCTCGCGATGCTCTGGCTCAACCCTGTCGACAGAGCGTGGGATCCCAGCAACAGCTCCCAGTCATTCGAAATGATCGGTAAGCTTCTTCGCCGGACGCGCGAGCGGTTGCGCCTGGCGGATGCGTGGGTGTGGTGTTCCTTTCCCAACAGGGAAAGAACGGCGACCAAAGATTTGCCTTCCGACGCCCAGGTGCGAGCGTCGATGAGTCTGCTCAAGCAGACTGCATATGCGATCTATCGCCGATGGAAGCGTGCAGATGTACTCGCATCTGTGGGGCGCAACTTGCTCGAGATACCGAGGAATGGCCGGTGCGGTTCGACCGTTACTGGGATGTATTCAACCGCATTCGATTTCGAGCCGACCGAGGCGGACGCACACGCAACCTATCGGGCATTCATTGCAAAGAGTGGCAATCCCCTCCCATCAAGACTGGAGTTTTTCAAGGGCTTTGGACTCCAAGGCGACTCGTCTCCGAATTGGTGGCCAAAATACGACCATGGCCATTTACCGCCTAGCGAACTTCAATTTCGAACCGTTGTTGACGGACTCTATCCAACAAATGATGACATCGATTGCCTCGCGTTGCTCTGCATGGCGCGTTCGGGTTGGAATCCCTCCACGGTTTACGCATTGGACGTCAGCACGGCGCGCTGGGCCACACTGCATGGAGAAGCCGGTTCTCCTCTATGGTTGATAGAAGCGTTTAAGGATCGGGCAAGGGCGTGGCAGTGGACACTGTCCCCGGAAAGACTGAGCACTGGATTTCACCACATAGTGTCGTTGCTGATTCAGCGAACAAAGCCGTTACGAGCACTGATTGAGGATGACGCGACCCGTTGCGACACACCAGCTATCGCACTCCGATCCCCGTGGATTTCTGCGGGTTTGCAATGCGCTGCCGGTCGCGTTCTC